>JAQUEZ010000048.1 GCA_028684915.1 Desulfobulbus sp. | reverse complement strand
ACCCGCACGTCCGGTTCGACGAGGGGGCGCTGATGCCACCAGGAAATCTTCTGATATGGAATAGCCGCGTGCGGCAAAACATAATCGTTGGTTCTTGGTGCTCTCATCAGCGCTCTACTCTACACCTTTATTGTTAAAAATAATGACAATAATTCAATTACTATTAATTAACTTTCCAATTTTTCCTTTAATTGAAATGGAAATTAAATAGCGTTGAAAAGTATTTGTAAAAAATATTGTAAAAACAGATAGTTAACTAAAAATAACTCGTAAAAAGTCCATCACACTCTAAAGGATGGCTAGCAGCCTGTCGGAGTATCAAATCGCCAACGATATAACATGCTGATATTTCGTTTTTTTCTTTTATCCGCTGAAAATTCGACAAAAGCATAAAATACGACAAAACAGCGAGTTAAAACAAAACTTGCACTATACTCCGACAGGCTCCTAGGCAAAAACACAGATATACAAGGAGCAGTGTTTTTTCCGGCTCGAAGGCATACATAAGGTATGTCGAGCGTCGGGAAAAACGCTGCGACGCAGTAGATCGAAGTTTTTACCTAGCCATCAACAACAAAAAGACGGAAAAGCGGATTTTACAGTTATCATGCTGATTTTCAGCGATAAAAGAATGGCCGTTTCAACACTTTTATTTAAAGCAGGATAAAGCAGGAATATATTGATTTTATAAAGAATATTTTTTAGGAGGGAGCACAGTTGAACAAGCATTGCCCCTTTATGGTATAATATTTGGGTTCCTCCGCAGAATCTGTGGGTTGACCGGTAACATTCTGCAACACAAAGTACTGTTTTAACGTATTTCACATCATCCAATCCGAGCAGGTGTATTGGGATCGGTCGTTGGCTCAACCCCATGCACTGTTTTTCAGTATGGTGCGGTCGGTAGCATGGAGCCCCGACTCTATCAAGGCCAAGCCCTGCGGGTGTGCGCTGTGCGCCCAGCCTTGACATAGTCGAGCCCCCACGCTCCACCTGAAGGTGGCAAGGGTGACGGGGCGGCAGGCGCCCCACACCTACACCTCCGGCCGGGCTCAGGTTCTGGGGCTTATTTTCAAAGAGCTACCCACAAATTCTGCGGACGAGGCAATATTTGTTGCCCATTGTTTATCATTCAAAATGAATGTTTTTTACACCTTTAACACTGCGGGAATAATTACATTTTCCAGATCCAATTATTCAAGAAATTCCCCCAAAAGCCTCCACTCTTCTTTACGCCCCTTATAACGGGCGTAAACATTGCTTACTTTTTACAATCAGGAGAAACGGATAAGCGAAGCCGAGCCGGAAACCGAGTATTAATCATTGCAGCATCTCACATACCTTTCCCCTTTCGTGGAAGTACCGCTCTGCAATGAACCAGGTGTTTTTGGACGCAAATCGTCTTTCAGCGAGCACTCTTGATAGCGGTCTTGTTATAGATGAAAGCGCCTTGATTTCTTTGACCCAATTTTACAGAGTCATTGGGCCACCCAAAAGCTCCGAACCTATTTTCTATATTTTCCATAAAACCGCAGTAAGAGAACTTATGAATGTTAAAAACGACAGAACAGGGTTCACCTTAATCGAGTTAATGATAGTTCTCGCGATCCTCGGAATCATTGCCGGTATCGGAACAACCACTCTTCTCAATATTGTACCAAACATGCGCTTGAAAAGTGCAAGTCGGGATATTTTTTCAGCCATAATGCTCACTAAAGCGGAAGCTATTAAAAGAGGCATTTTTGTTGCGGTGAATTTTGATGATACAAAGAATACGTTTGAAGTATTCCTCGACAACGGCGGCGGTACAGACACTGGCAATGGGCAAAAAGACCTGAACGAAATTTTCCTTATTCAACCAACGGAATTACCAAAGAACATCGAATTCGGCCCTGTCGACCTTAATAATGACGGTGATTATTCCGACTCAGGAGAAACCAATGAGGCAGACGGTATATCCTTTCCATTAAACACTTTAGTTTTTAGCCCAAAAGGCATTCCAGGAAAATCCGACAACAGTTTAATGATGGGAACCGTCGGTCTCCGTGCTGTTGACTCATCAGGAAATGTCGTACGCAAACGAAGTGCTACCGTTTCAACTGCTGGTCGGATTAACCTGAATTGAAGATGAGGTTTCGTTATGTTCAGTACAATGAAGACACAATCTGTTTACATGGAGAACAAAGGCTTTACCCTCGTCGAATTGATGATATCTTTGCTTATCTCAGGATTGACGATGGCAACCGTTATCTCTGTTTTCACAGCACAAACAAGGCGGTACGCCACACATGACGATATAGCCGGAATCCAACAGAATTTACGGGGGGCATTGACCGTGCTCACCCTTGAAATTCGGACTGCGGGCTGTGACCCTACTGAAAAAGCAAAAGCTAAAATCGAAACAGCCACCAAGGCAAAATTCCAATTTACCCGTGATATAGGATGTAATAATGGTGCAACAGGCAACACTTGTGACGATAGCAAGAAACCATATCTTGCCAATGGGAAAATCGACACCAAGGGAGTTGATGAAGATATCACCTACACGCTTACTGGAGATAGCAACAATGACGGTATTGTCGACAATGGTGGAACGAACTGGAGTGGCACTGCATCGCTTGGCCGTCAGGTCGGTAATTCAATTATTGCGCAGCCATTAGCCGACAACATAGAAGCATTGGAGTTTAGTTATCTACTCAAAGGTGACAACACCCCTACTCTTAACCCATCCACACTACAACGCAACGATATTCGAGCCGTACAGGTCTCAATGCTCGCGCGGGCCTCAGCTCCGGCCGAGAACTACCTCCACACCGCTACCTACACCACAGGTTCCGGTGCAATCTGGACACCGCCACAGGATCATTTCCGTCGCCGAATGATCATCACTACCATTCAATGCCGCAATATAGGGCTCTAATAGCACTAGGTAATATGGGACAAATTCGCGAAAAATCAGAAAGCAACAGGTTGAGCATCATGGAAAGAGAAAAGTACGGAAATTGGACTGTCGCTGTCGAGACTTTTTGCGATAATAAAAAATTGCCCCAAAATCAACGAGGCTCGACTCTTATTGAAGCAATGATCGCTATTGCCATTCTCACCGTTGGTATTTTGACAGTCATGGTCATGCAAACGCAGGCCATCCGAGCCAGTTCTTCGTCCATGAACCGCACCGAAGCCAATACGGTGACCTTGGCTCTTATGGAAACGCTGAAAGACCTGAACTTTGATGACAATATTCTTAATAAAACACTCGCCACAAGAGCTGAATTAACGACGATTACCACGGCCCAACAACTGCAAAATCTTATCGACGCCGGCAAACTCAATACTTTCAAGGAAAGTGACTTTGCCCAAATGAAAGAGATTATCATCAAACCGGCAACAGCGACTAACGGCACAGTGGTCGATAAATCCGGCATTCAATATACACTCGCATGGGCTGTGCTCGATAATGTCACGGAGAATTCCAAATCGATAGGGAAAACCATTTGGCTCTTTATGTACTGGGATTCTCTCATGGGGCCGAACAAGATATTAACGACCACGCTCAAGTATAAAAATACGCCACTATAACCCCCATGATGCCCATAGGTATGAAATCATGAAATTTTTTTTGCGACCGATTTCAAATGATAACACAGTAGAATCCGGATTTGTCTTGGTCCTCTCGCTAGTTATCCTGCTTATGCTCTCTCTCTTCGGGGCCTGGGCCTTACAGACCTCCAATTTTGAACTGAATGTGGCAGGTGGACTGCAGCAAGTTGAGATGCAATTCAATGTTACCGAAGGTGGTGCAAATACCGAGGCCGCTAATCTCGGATTCAATCGCCGCACGTTTTACCAAATTTCCGATCCTACACTTTACGGGATCATACTTGCGCCTGATAGCTTGGCTGCTTTTGATCCAGGAAGCGATAACACTGACGCGGCAAGCGATAAGGATGAATCAAATGTTGACCTAAGAAAAAGCGACCCGCGATACTGGCCATGGCGCAATCTCTGGCCAGTGGAAGATAATGACGATAAGTGGCTTACTGCAGAGGCCCTTGAAAAAAAACAGCCTGCACATAACGATCTCGACTACCGTTATCTGGTCACGTACCTCCATCCAAGCAATCCTCCCATGGGATACGACGCCACTTCCTTTTCAGGATATAAATTCCGCATACAAGGGAATACAGCCCGCACCATGACTATTGTCGAATTAGGCGGCAACAAAGTTGGGGTAAAGATGGCTCTCTAAGTGATGTGAGTACAGTTTTAGCAAATGATCAACCTAAATTGCCGCAACAGCACTCAAGCCCCCCTGCTGCCCGGCATCTGGGATTATCTTTTTTCCTAATGGAGCACCTGCCATGAAAACAGCGACCACCACATACCAAAGGCTGACAGCCGGGATTTCGCTTTTTTTAGCGGCCCTGCAACTGTGCCCAGCGTCACCGGCTTTCGCAAAGGACACTGACATTTACGCCATTAACACCAAACAAAATTGCTATGTATTGATGGACAGCTCCGGATCAATGAATTTCGGTGTATACCAACATACCATTGATTACGGTGCAATGTTTGACTATCTGTTTACCCTCAACGACAGTGGCAGTTACAATGATTACATTTACGACACAATCAATAACAGTGCTACTTTTTACAAGAATCACGAAGAGCGCCATAAGATTTTCCTTTGGAAAGGGGAGATTGGAGCAACCATAGCAACTATAAATAATGAGAAGGTCGCTTTTTCAGGAGATGCTGCCGACCCAGATTATCTCTGGCACAGTGATGATTTGGTTGATACACACACCCTGATTGACGACAACGGCAACCTATCCGATGACGGAACGGGGAATAGGCGAATCACTGTCGATTCATCTGGTTACATCCTCTTTGACGGAAAACAGCTCCCTCTCGGTCTCAATATAAAAGAACATGATACGGCTACTCTTTACGACGGCACGAGCGTTGATAACGGTTTTGCAGGTTTGCTGAATGCTCCGGGGTACTATTTCAGTGGGTATGAGGGGGTCGGAACTACTCTCGACCCGGTCGAGACCGGCGATAAAGATGTTTATTTTTTTATCACAGGAAATTGGGCCAATATGCAGGCAATGTATAACCTCCACTATACAACCTTCAATCCTACACCCCAGGGAGCCAGCAAAGGAGATGCGGCTTGGCCATTCGAAAAATTTCCCCTTTCATCCACATTATCCTGGTCTCAACTCTCCTACTCCCTTGATTATCCAAATGGCTCTGGGAATTATGCGGATAGGGTTAAAGAAACGGATACAGCACAAACAATCGTTTCAGCAGGAGCCCAACAACTGCAAATCCATTTTTCCTTCTTTGATGTAGAAGGCGACAGCAACCAGTCAAAATTTCAATACGATTCTGTAACAGTCTACGATGCATCAGGCAATAAGGTTGCTCAGTATGACAACGACAACAAGCCAACCAACGGAGATGGATGGACACCAACGATTACTGGCGACACTGCTGTAATCAAACTCCAGTCAGACAATAATGTAACTGGCCAGGGATATACCATAGATAAAATACGGGTCAATTATGACGCAACATCGGGCGGCTCTTATCTCATGCAAAGTCGCCTGGATGTGGCCAAGGACGCCATGACCTACGTGGTGGACAAATTCCGCGGCAAAATGAACTGGGGTTTTGCCTCTTTTAAAAACGGTGATGGGGCACAAGTCCTTCAAGCGCTCAATCCTACTGAAACTGACGATGCCAACCGGGCCGCCATTGTTCAGCAAATTGAGAATGTAATAGCTGAGGGCGGGACACCACTCATGGAAGCCCTGCAAGATGTCTGGGACGATGGCTACTTCGGTCGAAAAAACGTGCTGGAGAAGTTACTCTGCAGAAAAAACTATATTATTTCCATGACCGACGGGTTTCCCTCGTTGGATACCGATAATCAAAGAATTAGCGGCAAGACCTTCTCCGATGAAGATGGCGATGGGTGGACTTCCGACCCGTATCAACCTCCGACCAACCCCAATTTTTACGATGACGTCGCCCACTGGATCTATACCCACAGTTGGATGGATAAAACCGAGGTTGCCGATCCTGCGAACTCCTACGTCAATGTGACCACGCATCACATAGCTTTTGGAGCCAAACAACCACTCCTCGAGAATGCGGCAAAAGAATCGGGTGGGCAATACATCATTGCGTATAACAAAGAACAATTAGTCTCAGCCTTCTACTCCTTAGCCCTCTTAATGTCCGAAGCTGTTTCTTTCACAGCTCCGGTTGTTTCGGTTGATGCCGTCAACAAGATCCAAAGTGGTGACGATTTGTATATGGGCTTATTTCTCCCCATGGACAGCACCTATTGGACCGGAAACGTTAAAAAATTCAAAATGGGGGACGGCACCACAGATCGCCCAAACCTCTTTATGGTCTATGACGGCAAGAATAATGAAGCAATAGATTCGAGCGGTAATTTCCTTGATAATACGGCGGCCATTTGGGGGGATGATCTTGATCCTAACGATACGGACAGTTATGGAGCAGCCGATATCAAGGAAGACGGTGCGGGCGAAGTATTGCTTGAAGATGTTCAAGGGTATTTTTCTGCCGGTACCTTCTGGAGTCGCCCAATCTATACGTGGACCGATAGTGATAGTGATGGCAACAAAGAGATGGTCAAATTCGACAGAACACATATCACCAAGGATATGCTCGGTGTGGCAGATGATGCCACCCGCGACAAATTGATCAACTTCATCCACGGCTACACCTACAATGCCGATGCCACCACAGGTGCGCCACTGGCAGTACGCGAGTGGATCATGGGCCCAATCATTCACTCCCGTCCGGTAGTTGTTGATTATTTTGACACATCCAAGACATCGCTTCCGCTGCAAAAACGACTCATTGCAGTTGGAAGCAACGATGGCATGCTCCATGTGCTCGACGACACTAATGGGCGTGAAGTTTTTGCCTTTATCCCTGAAGATATTCTCACAAAACTCCAGTTCGTTCAGGCCAACAACATGTATGATACTGTTGATGGACTCGTCACTCTTTACCGCAGAGATAAAAATCCGAAATATCTATTTTTTGGAGAACGACGTGGCGGAAAATACTTTTGGAATCTCAACATTGCCGACCAAGATCCAACAAAATGGACGGTTCAATGGTCCTACACGAATGCAGAGATAGCGCAGTCCTGGTCTGAGGTCAAGGTCGCGAGCCTACCAACGGGCATCACCACCAACGGCGAGAGATCTTATACGGATGTGGCGATCTTCACCGGCGGATACGACCCAGATGAAGACAATTTCCCGGAACCCTTTAACGATGAGGATTCCAACGGAACACCGTACAAGAGCGACTCCACCATAGATAGCAAAGAATGGTCGAAGAATACCGCCGGTCAAGATATCAACAATAACGGTGTTTATGACGCCTATAACCCCGGTAATAACCTCTATGGACGAGGTGTTTTCGTTGTCGATATCGACAACCCATCGAGCGCTAAATACGTCAACGGTGATTCCAGTAAAGACCAGCTTCTCCCCTTCTCGGCTATGTATGGAGCGACAGCCACCACTAGCGGCTTCCAGCAAACTCTACCGACCATGCACTACTGCTTTCCTGCCGCCCCCAGCGTGCTCACTGACACGGACAGCTACCGTTACGTCTCGGGAACAGATGTCAAAGCAGATTACGAGGAAAATGTTCTGCGTTCGTTTTATTCGGTCGACGTGTATGCTAACCTCTTCAAAACGTACTTTACCTTTGACGTAACTAACAGTAGCACAACGTCCACCCCTCACTGGTCGGTAGACAAAGCGGGCTGGACGGTGAAGAAAATTTTTTCAGCCAACCCTGGCAGTAGCAGTGGGAGCGGCTGGATTGGCGGCACAGACACCGGTGATGTTGGACGAAAGGCTTTTTATCCGCCAGCCATCTCTTTTGGCGGTTCAAAAGGGTACTTCCAGGCAAATAACTATTCCTTCACTGACACGACCTTTGAGCATACCGACACCATGGCCTCACTCTTTTTCGGCACCGGCGATCGGGAACATCCTAAATACACGATGATTCGCAACCGATTCTATGCCGTCTATGATGATTCCTCGGTCTCAGCCACCCTTAATCCGACAAGTTCAACGCCAACGCCGATTCAGGTTTCCTCCGCCCCTTATACGGAAAAAAACCTGCTCAACCTGACCTGTGATGAACTAGGGCGGGACACAGTGATCAATTCTTGTTATCTGGGCCTGCTGGGTGGTTTGTGCAACGGCGGCACAGCGGCTGAAATTTCCAGTACCATGAAAAGCTACCTCAGGTCGGTACTCAAGGATGATGCCATCTACGATGATCCAGCGCAGCTAGAAAATGGAGCAACCAAGGAAAACGATGCCAAAGGATGGTACATCGTGCTTGCCGACCAGGGAAAAACTTCTGTCTGCAGCCATGTCACCTATCCGACTACTATCGATGCAAGCAGTAGCACCGCCCATGACTATCATGAAGGAGAACAGGTTTTAAGCCAGGCCATTTTGTATTACGGGACTTTGTATTTTACCACTTATCAGGCCTCCATCAGCGATCCCTGTAACCCGCAAGGTAATGGGTTTTCGTATGCTCTGAATTACCTGGATGGCAGTGCCACCTATGATTTAAACTCGGCCACTAATACAGATACAATTGACGTTACAGATCGATACAAAAAATTCACTGGCATTTACGGTATTCCATCTGGATTTACTATCGTTCTTCGCGATGGGCGTGCTGCGGCTATGGCAAGTATGGGCGGAGCCATCATCGGCCCAGGTCCGGATATCAATAACCCGTATGAAATCGACACACCTGGGTTAGGCCTAGAACTGTATTATTGGCGCGACAGCAACAGCCAACAGAAAAATTAACGGTGTTGCAGGCAGCATTAAAAATTCGGTAAAACTCTTTTATTCATCAACTTTGCGCTCTTTGCAGCGAGGTCAACCATGTATGCATTGAATAAAGCAACCTTTTCCCTCCTAATTTTTTGTAGTCTTTTCCTTGTTTCTGCATGGACAACACCTTTAAATGCAGCTGTTTCCATCTCAACAAAAACGGCGTCCGGAACCATCATCCAGATACGCCCAAATCATGTTGTGCAATTGAACGACGGAAATTATTACCTTCCTTCCCGACCGGAATTAGCATCAACGCTTAAGCCTGGGCAAACCGTATCTTTGCGTTACGTTGTTGATCGAAATAAACAAAACGTTTTTTTTGAGTGTACCCAGGGCCTGAACGCCTATAAAGAACAGTCACCCACACTACAACAGCGCGATAAACGGCCGCTGTGATCCTTATGTCTTTGCGAACAAATAAGTAACGGCAATGGCCTCTTCAGTCAATTTAGCTAAAGAGGCCATATTATTATATTTTCAACCAAAATCTGAGACTTAGGAGCCGTTACGAAATAACATGGTCATTTATCACCATGTCGTTACGGCTATATAGCTGTTTAAAACAATTTCCAGGCCAAGTTATTTTTTGACAACTCCTTAGCTGATGCATCGATTTCAAATCCCCCCTTATGCTAAGCTTGCTCTTCAAAGGTTTTGTCCGATGTTTTTTCGCGAGCAATCCCAATCTCATACTCCTTCAATTTACTCAACAAGGCGGGGTAGCTGAGCTCCAGCAACTGTGCCGCCTTACTTTTGTTGCCACCAGTGGCCTCCATTGCTCTGCCGATCAGCCGTTTTTCCATGATCACCTTGGCCTCTTTCAGGGAGTAGGTACCCAGGACATCATCAATGCGACGGCTTTCGGCCTTGGCACCAAAGTGCCCTGGCAGGTGTTCGGGGAGGATAATCTTTTTATCCGTGAGGATGAGCGCCCGCTCCAGCACATTTTCCAACTCGCGCACATTCCCCGGCCAATCATGGCGCATCAACAGTTCCATGGTCGACGGAGCAATGCCCGGCACCTCAAGCCCCAAACGCAGACTCAACTTATCGAGCAAGGCATGGCACAATAAGGGGATATCTTCTGCGTGCCGTCGAAGCGGGGGCAGCCCCACGTTCAGCACATGCAAGCGGAAAAATAGGTCTTCGCGGAAGGTCCCCTGCTCGACCAGATCGCCGAGATCCTTGTTAGTTGCCGCCAGCACACGCACATCCACCTTCTGTCCACGGACCGCGCCCAACCGCCGCACCTCCCGCTCCTGCAGTACCCGCAACAGGTTCACCTGTAGTTCGATCGGTAATTCGCTAATTTCATCAAGAAACAGCGTACCGCCTTCTGCTGCCTCAAACAGGCCTTTTTTTTCACGATCCGCGCCGGTGAAGGCCCCACGGACATACCCAAAAAACTCGCTTTCAAGCAGACCTGCAGGGATGCCGCCGCAGTTCACAGCCACAAACGGTGCGGCCTTACCCTTGCCGGCCAGGTGAATGCCCCGGGCCACCAGTTCCTTGCCGGTCCCCGACTCGCCGGTAATCAACACCGTGGTGGCATATGGCGCAACCTTCTCGGATAGGTAAAACACCTCCTGCATCGCCTTGCTCTTGCCCACCATGCCGCCAAAGGAACGCAGACCGTCGATTGCGTCCAGATGTGCCCGAAGTTCCTTATTTTCTTGCCGAAGCCGTTCGCGTTCCTCCGCCTTCCGCAATACCAGCAGGACCTCATCCAGCTTGAACGGTTTGGAGATGTAATCGTAGGCGCCTCTTTTCATCGTTTCAATGGCTTGGTCCACGGTGCCGTAGGCAGACATCATGATGATGGTGGCGGTGCACTGCTGCGCCTGCATCTGCTGGAGAAAGCTCATACCATCCATCACCGGCATTTTCAGATCGCACAGGATGAAATCGTACTGCTGGCACTTGATAGCTGCCAACCCCTCCGCCCCATTACCTGCACCATCTGCCCTATAGCCCTGTTTGGTGAGCAGCGCGCTGAGCATGTGCCGCATATTGGCTTCGTCATCGATAATCAACACGCTTTTGTGCATGCGGCCGCTCCCTGCTGAGTATCGGCTATCTCGTTCATAGCCATTATTTCCAGATGTTCGGCAGTGTCGTCTTCCGCGAGAGGAAGAAAAATACACAGGGTGGTACCCTGGTCCGGTTCACTGTGCAAGCTCATGCGACCGCCCATGGATTTGATCAGGGCTAACGATACCGATAAGCCCAGGCCGGTACCCTTGCCAGGTTCTTTTGTCGTAAAAAACGGTTCAAACACCGTATCGAACAATTCCGGAGGAATGCCAATACCATTATCACGGATGCAAATCTCCAACAAACGCTGTCCGCACTGAGCGGCCGAGCCCTTAGCCTGCATCGTGGCATTAAGATAAATACAGCCGCCACTGTTTCCGTGACGTGACCTGACCGCATCAACTGCGTTGAGCAGCGCATTGACAAGAACCTGACGCAAGGTATCCTCTTCGAGCCACACAACCTGCTCCGCAGGTTCACAACACACTGTAAACCTAATCCCAGCGCACAACGCCTGGATCTCCAGCGACTGGACCACAAAGACGAGCAGTTGTCCGATATTACAAGGCGCCGCCTTCCCTGCGTAGGCGTGGGTGTGATCCAGCAGACGACGAATCAGCCGATCCATCCGTTGCAGTTCATCCAGAGCCTTGCCGGCATAGTCGATCCGTTCCTCTTCGCGGCAATCAACCATGCCCATCATCTGCACATACCCCTGCACCACTCCCAGCGGATTGCCGATCTCGTGGGCAAGCCCTGCTGCCATACGACCGGCCGCCGCCAATTTTTCCGTGCGGATCATCTCCTGCTGATTCTTCTGCAGCAGGTCGTTCTTTTCCGCTAACTCGCGTACCGTGGCATTCAGGTTGTCTTTGTCCGCTTCAATCCGACGTACCATGAGCTGGATAGAAATGGCCAGTTGCCCCAGTTCGTTGGTGGACCGATCGAACAATGCGGCCTGAAACCCCTCGCCGCTGTAGGTCTCTGCCGCCTGGACCATCCGGTCAACCGGCAGCACGTACCGTTTCAGCAAACGGAAGAAAGCCAACGCCGTCAGTATCAGGGCATTGAACAGCAGGTAAACAGCAATGATACGTTCCCTCTCCCAGAGCGAACGCAGCACCGAGGTGAACGGCACGGCAGCGGCGGCCGTTGACACTCCCGCTTCCGTAGAAAACTGATTCACTACCCGCAGATAGCGGAAAGCCGCCGGTTCGCTCAACGACGGCATGGCCGCGGTGGTCAGCGTGCCAATGGACACGGCGTTGTTCACGGCTGCGGCCAGCCCTTGCCGACAGAGATCATCGGAACGTTCTCCTGCATAATAAGTGCTGCACCAGAACAGGCAGGCGCCGGGTTCTTGGGCAAGAAAATCGGACAGCGGAGAAGGCAAAAAGGCGGGGGAAGAGGCAGCGACCTGAACAGCAAGGGACAGTTTCTGTCGCAGGTGGCCTGCCTCGCGCTGCAACACATCGCCTGCCCAGAAGAGTCCAACGACAGCGTTGGTGACTGCCATGCCTATGCCGGTCAGCAGCAGCAAGTTAAGAGAGAGGGAAAGTTTAATCTGTTTCACTAGCAGCCTGCATCTATGATCAGGAAAGGGAACTGGTGAAAAAACAGCAGCGTCTTGAGGGATTACCGATCTTTCCGAATAGTGACAAGCCTTTTCCTCTCGAATGCACGATAGGGAACAGCCTTTCTTTACAAGGCCGAACACACTGGGCAAGGCATCAGGCCTTCCCTGACGGCCGTTAAGTGACAAAAAATGGCACCTCCCGCCGGGTTTCCACCAAAATTTGTCACTCCATAAACATCGGTGTGGTGATCCATACTCCACAATTTGATTGAACCACCTGAAAAACAAACAAAAAATCGAGATCAATATTCTGGCATTGTAAATGCTTAACCTTAATCATTGATCTCTTGACGCGTCACCGCACAACCAACATTCACCAACTGGAGGCATGTATGAATCGATTTTTCAACAAACAGTTACTCAGCAAGAAAAACGGTCAGAAAGGTTTCACCCTCATCGAGCTAATGATCGTCGTGGCCATCATCGGTATTCTGGCAGCCATCGCCATTCCGCAGTTTGCTGCTTATCGCGTGCGGGCACAGAACAAGGCGGCGCAGAGTGACGTGCGCAATCTGTCGACGGAAATGGCTGCATTTCATGCAGATTTTCAGCAGTATCCGAATTAAGGACGAAAAAATATTTTACTATTTTCATCACAACGAGGTGAATTATGAAAAAAATCCTATGCATGGCTACAGGTCTTTTGCTTTGCACCTTCTCAGCACAAAATATTTTCGCCGCAGCCTTTTCAGGTGTATCGGGAGCAGACGTTACAGTTTCAGCTAGCAATGTTTCTGGCGCCACAAATATTACATTCACACCGTCTACAAATGTCAATATTTATGGAACAAGTGTATCAACTTCATTTGCAGCGATCGCTTACCATGATCAGGCAAATCAAAAAAAGGCGGGACAAGCCTATGGGATGACCTCAGATTCCAATAAAATGCACTTTTTGGATATTAGTTCTACGGCTGCCCCTACCTCATTCACAGGTACCAATGAGGCCGCTTTTTCGTCCTGGAACACATTGTGATTCAGCAATAGTTTTCAAACACAAAAGACTCTTCCTACAATCCAGCAGGAAGAGTCGTTTTTATTTCCCATGATCCAATGTAACCATATTTTCAAATCGTATCCGATCAATTTGCTACGTCGCCGCAGAAAGCAAGCTATCCATAATATTAACTTCAATGTAAGACATAATGAAGTTTTCGGCATAATTGGTCTCAATGGAGCTGGAAAATCCTCTATCCTTAAAATCCTCATGGGGTTTATTCACCCTGACAGCGGTGCTGCATTGATTGCAGGGAACCCTGCCAGCGCAATCTCCAACCGAACGCGTATCGGGTATCTCCCCGAACACCCCAGCCTCTATCCCAATCTTTCAGTGAACGAGCACCTTTATTTTGGTTGCAGGTGTGGTGGGTTAGGCAACCAGGAAGCCACAACCCGGATCCGAGAAGTGCTGAAACGAGTTGGATTGACAGAGGTGGCACAAATACCGATTAAACGTTTTTCCAAGGGGATGACCCAACGGGCCGCCTTGGCCTATTCCATTCTTCTTGCCCCCGAAATCCTCATCCTTGATGAGCCGATGTCTGGCTTGGATCCCCTTGGCCGCCAGCTAGTCATTGATATCATTCATGAATATCAGGACAAAGGAAGCACCATCCTATTTTGCTCACATATCCTCACCGATGTTGAACGCATTTGTGATCGTATCGGCATCATGCACCAAGGAAATTTGGTTACCATTATCAGTACACCACTCGATAAATCCGAACATAAGCCTCCCCTAGTTTCCGAAAACGGAAAAACACGCCTTGAAGCCTTATTTCTCGACACTGTACAGAGGCAAGAACCATGATGCAGGTCACCTGGCCATTGGCCATTATCACCCTAAAAGAGGGGCTGCGACAAAGAATTCTGTACGGCGTGTTGATTGTGTCCCTGTTGCTGATTCTGTTTGGCGTGCTTATCAGCGGATTGTTCATGCGCGATACACTCAAAATCCTTCTCGATATCTGCCTCTCCGCAGTTAGCATCGGCGGGTTGCTTGTTCCCTTTTTCCTCTCCATCAATCTGCTCGCCGGAGATATCGAAAAGCGCACCATCTACACTCTTTTGTCGCGAAATATTTCAAGGAACCAGTACATCATTGGCAAATTTTTGGGGTTGGCTTTGCTCACTGGTATCATCATGGCGCTTCTGACCGCAGCCACCTTATTGGCGGTTCTACTGGCTTCGTTCATCTACCCAGCGCATGTTTTTGCTCATTTTTCCGCGCTACCAATCCTGATTTCCTCCTGTTTGGCCTTTTTAGGTATTCAGGTCCTCAACAGCGCGGTGTTTCTTTGGTGCAGCGTCACTACCAGTTCCTTCCTTGCAACCCTGCTAACCATGAGCACCTACATCATCGGTCACAGTGTTGAAGACGTAGTTCGCTTTATCAGCTTAGAAGTCAAAGGCGTGGAAATTGCCCTGACAACCGAACTGACCGCCCGCTTTGCTCTCTACGCTTTTCCCAATCTGGCTGCCTTTGACCTGAAACAACAGGCAGCGCACAGCCTGCCTATCTCCCTCCAGGAAACCTGGATTCTTGTCGTCTACGGCGTGGCTTATAGCACTTTGATGTTGATACTGGCAGCCTTCTTTCTCCGCCGTCGCGACCTGCCATGAGCAAAGCACGTAATACTTTCCTTTTTTTTATAATGGTGGCAGTAAGTTCCTATTGCGTTACCTCCTTGTACACCCTGCACGAAGAAAAAGGCGCGGAAACGTTGAGCTTCCTTGCTGACCTTCCCGCTCCCCTTGCTCAAGCAATGACGCTTGAATACTCCGGAATAGCATCCGACCACCTGATGCTTAAGGCACTTACCTATCTGGGACAGAAAATTATTAGCGATACCCCCACCACTAAGGAGGAATGGGAAGCGATCTACCGCACTTTAAAACAATGCACCAACCTCGACCCTCGATTTCTCGACCCGTACGTGCTCGCACAGATGACGCTGCCCAGTGATGCGGGCATGGTTCGAGAAACAAATGTTCTTTTGGAAAAAGCAGCTCAGCTACTCACTGATGATTATCGACCGCATTTTTTTTTGTGGTATAATTACTTCTATTATCTAAACGACCCCGATACCGCCGGCAAGCACCTGCAAATAGCTGCACACATGCCGGGAGCGCCCAACTATTTCACCACATTGGCCGCCCGCATGGACCTTTATGCCGGAAAAATTTATGCAGCGGTTATCTTTCTTGAGGAAACACTGAAAGAAACCAGCGACCCGGCAATGCGCATTTTTTTTACGAAACGTCTTGACGCGCTGAAACGCATTGGCTTTCTCGAATACAAAATTCAGGAATACAAAAGACGTTTCAATAAAAAACCAACCAAACTTCAGGACCTGATCGATAGTGCCATAATCACAAAAATACCCCCAGACCCGTATGGAGGTGAATTTTACATTATGGAAAATGGCAGGGTATACACAACCTCGAAACTTGTCACGCCGCAAACAAAGAAAAATTAAACAGCGTTTTTATAAACCAACGTCTTCCCCACTTGCTTTTATTGTGGCCGCACCAAGATCATTTTCCCTGCTCACATGCACTTCAAGGGGTAGAAGGCTCCTTCGGAGCACCACTCTGAGCAGCTTGCTGTAACTGTTCGGTTGCCAACCTTAAATTATTGGCGGCAAGCACAAAGGAAGGCTCAATCTTCAGAGCGGCTTGGAACTCCCGCACGGCCTCCTCTAACTTTCCCTGATTGACAAGAACTAGCCCCCTGTTGTTATGCGCCATAGCCAACGTTGGCGCCACGGCCAGGAACTGCAAATATTCATTATCTGCTTCGGCAAGGTGACCTGACCTGAACAGAAGGTTTGCATAGTCATATTTAAGATCCGTGGGGTAGCGCAAAAGCCGATCCGCTTCCCGATAATGGGACAGCGCCTCCTGTATCTGCCCTTTTTCTTTTAGGAGTATTGCCAGCTGATAATGGGCTGAGCCCTGCGACCTATCCTGCCGTAAAATTTTTCTGTAGGTCTCAATCGCCTCACCTGACTTATCGAGGCGGGTTAAAGCCTCACCAATATCAAGCAAAATTTCCATATCCTTGGATGCCCCTGCAGCGGCAGTACGGAGGTAAGGTAAAGCTTCCATTGGTTTGCCTGCGCGCAACAAGGCGTTGCCAAGATTTTTATTGACCACGACGTCTTCAGGCACGGCATTAAAAGCCTTACGAAACTGGTCCGCAGCGCCTAAATACAGTCCTCGATCTCGCAAAATTCCCCCAAACCCTACTCGAGCCAAAACATAATCTGGTTTGATGCGCACGGCCTCCTGATAATGCAATTCGGCTTCACCTACCCTCCCCTGACGCAGCAGGAGAGCAGCTAAGTTATTGTGACCAATTTCCGCCCCGGGATCGAGCAAAAGCCCCTTTCTTAATTCTTGTTCCGCAGAGGGCCAATTTTCTTCCTCAACAAACGTACGTCCGAGATTCACATGTGTCCTTGCTTTATCAGGATATTTGCACACAGAATCAGCCCAAAGTGCACGGGCTGTTCGCCAAACTTTATTCCGTTCATGGGCCCAATAGGCGAAGAGACCAATGACAAGCACCAGAGAAACTATCGAAATCATGCGCCCCCGCGAAAATCTGCACACAAGAGCAACGACAAACAGGATAAGGAACATGGACGGCAGGTAGGTCCGATGTTCAAAAATAATCTCCAAACAAATAACCGACGATTCAATAACAAGATTACCGAAAAACCAGAGAATGCAGAAAGACAACAGCCGTTCACGACGAAACAGGATCAGCGCAAACACCAGCAAGGCGAGAATACCAACCAGAGAATACAAGGTAGTCAACGGCAAAAGGAGCGAGGTGGAAACAGGAAAGTCGTAGTCAAGCGCCAACCGACTAGGGGCGGGGTAAAAAACCAGAGTGATGTAATAAATAACCACCCGGAATTGGGTAAGTACCCTCTCGATAGTAGTAAAATCACGCCCGCTACAATTATTACCGAATATCCGATCAATTAAATGACCATCTGTATAAAAAATAGCAATTGTCAAAAAAAGGAGAAAAATGCCGACCAGCCAGAACAGCTTTTTCCCTAACCAGTTCCACTGCCCATCCTGAAAAAAAAACCATTCATACAGAAAAATAAAGAAAGGCAAGGTTGCGGCAATTTCTTTAGAGCCAACCGCAAGGAAACCTGCGCACCCGCAAGCGGTAAACCAAGCCCACCCCTTTGTGGCGGATTGCATGTCACCGGCTGATATTTTTCGGATTCGGCCCTGCGCATAACAAAACATGGAAAGGATATAAAATAATGCCGACAGGCTGTTCATCCGCTGAACAATATACGTGACCGATTGTGTCCCCAGGGGATGGACTAGCCACAGGAGCGCAGCCAGTAGTGAAATAAGGGAAGTATTTCGATACTTCTGTTTATTGACATCTAAGTTAAGGGTTACCAAGAATAAAAAATAGAGTGCAACACCGGCCCCAACATGCACAAGTAAATTTACCAGATGATAGCCTTGGACCCTGTACCCTCCGAAATAGTAATTCAGGGCAAAGGTAAAATTACTGATTGGCCTGGTAGTGAGGGTTCCACTGGAAAAAACTCTGGATACATTTTCAAGGTTAAATGATTCTATTCGCAAGGCTGGACTTTTAATGTTGTTCTCATCATCAAAATGAAAAGGAACATTGAAAGTATTCGAATAAATAACACTGCCGATGAGGAGAAACAGGGTAACAACCCACCATTTTGCTTTAATATTTTCCATATTTTACCGAATATCGATTAGTGACGTTTCCGTAAAAATACATGTTCGATTCTTAATAGCCTCGTCCGCAGAATTTGTGGGTAGTTCTTTGAAAATAAGCCCCAGAACCTGAGCCCCGCCGGAGGTGAGGGGGAGGGCACTAAAGTGGTCGGGGTTAGTGAGACATCCTGAAATGTAAAATAAGCAATGTTCTTTTTTTTATACAGTTACAGGCCTTAGGCAGCCTTGCTCAATAGTTCCAGCCGCTTCGAATAAGCCTCATTTGGAGTCTGCTTGTCAAGTGACGAATGCTTTCTTTTTTGGTTATACCAGTTGAACCAGGAAGTCAGGTCCCCGGAAAGCTCAGTTCCTGTTTCGTAGGACTTCAGGTAGATTCTTTCGTATTTCAGTGTGCGCCAGAGTCGCTCGATAAAAATGTTGTCCTTGAACCGGCCTTTGCCATCCATGCTGATTTTGACGTTCCAAGTCTTAAGGACTGAGGTGAAGGCCTCGCTGGTGAACTGGCACCCCTGATCGGTGTTGAAGATCTCGGGTGCACCGTATTTAAAGAGAGCCTCTTTCAAAGCCTCAACGCAGAATCTGGTGTCCAATGTATTTGATAGTCGCCAGGATAGAACCTTTCTTAGCAATATGACAAGCATTCCCCTATTTTTATTCAGCCACACCCCATTGACAAAGCTTTCGTCACAAGGCACACTGTTCTAAAAAATAGAACAAAAAAACATACGCATGATTTCTCTCTTCTCTGGCCTGATAACTTCCAAGATGCGCATCAAAATTTTGCTGCGTCTCTTCCTCAACCCCAATGGGGCAGCCTACCTGCGCGAACTGGCCAACGATTTTCAGGCCGCGCCCAGCCAGGTCAAGGATGAGCTTGATCAATTGCGCAAAGCCAAACTCCTGGTCAGCAACAAGGAGGGAAGGCAAGTTCTTTTCTCTGCCAACAAAGAACACCCTCTGTTCAACGAGTTGCAGTCCATGGTCAAAAAAGCCCTAGGCATGGATCAAATTTTGGAATCCATCATCAAACGGCTGGGCAATCTGCAACAGGCCCTGCTCATCGACGACTATGCTGTAGGCAAGGATACCGGCATTATCGACCTGGTTCTCATCGGCGATATCGACACCACCAACCTGTTGGACCTTACCACCAAAACAGAACGTTATATCGAGAGGAAGATTAGACCCCTCACCATGACGTTAGAAGAATACCAAAAACACGGGGCTATCCTGAATAAACGGCCCCAGTTTGTTTTGTGGAACAGAAATGATGACGACTGAGCAATCTCTTCACCTAAAAGAAACGGTCTATAGCCCGGAATCGTCCTTGGCTAGCCCTCGCAAAATGCTGCGCGACATGTTCAACGACCTATGGGCCGGGCGCGAGCTGGCGTGGCGCCTTGCGGTGCGCGATATTTCAGCCCAGTACCGCCAAGCCTTTCTCGGCCTGCTCTGGGCCTTTATCCTGCCGTTGGCCAATACCCTCACCTGGATTTTCCTGAGCAGCGCTGGCATTGTCGCAATCAGGGAAACCACCCTGCCCTACCCGGTCTACGTCTTTTCCGGCAGCATGCTCTGGGCCGTGCTCATGGATGCGGTCAATGCCCCGCTGCAGCAGACCATCGCTGCCAAAGCCATGCTGGCAAAACTGAATTTCCCACGCGAGGCCCTGGTTATCTCGGGCATCTACCAGACCCTGTTCAATGCCGGGATTAAGATCATCCTGCTGTTGGCCGTACTCCCTTTCCTCGGTATTGTTCCCGGATGGCACCTGCTGCTCTTTCCTCTGGGATTGCTCTCGCTGGTGCTGGTCGGCACCGCCATCGGACTGCTGCTGACCCCGGTGGGTGTTCTTTACACCGATATCGGCAAGGGGTTGCCGCTCTTGATGCAATTTTTGATGTACCTGACCCCGGTGGTCTTTCCCATGCCCAAGGTAGGGCTTGCCGCCACCATCTACAACCTCAACCCTCTGACCCCGCTTATCCTCACGACCCGCGACTGGCTCACCGGCCTGCCGAGCGAGGCCGTGCCCGGATTTTTGCTCGTCAATTTCCTTGCATTGGTGCTGTTGGCAGCCGTGTGGGTGGTGTTCCGACTAGCCATGCCAATTCTTATTGAGCGGATGAGTTCCTAATTGCCATGAGTGCTGAAACCTTGATCACAGTGGAAGGCGTTTCCAAAAAATTTTGCCGCGACCTGAAGAAATCTCTCTGGTACGGGATGCAGGATTTGGGAAGCGAGGTTCTCGGCCGCCCCCACGGCGGCAAGGGCGATTTGCGCCCAGATGAATTCTGGGCAGTCAAGGATGTCAGCTTTGAGCTGAAGCGGGGGGAATGTTTGGGCCTGATCGGGCGTAATGGTGCCGGAAAAACCACCCTGCTGCGGATGTTGAATGGGTTGATCAAGCCGGACACGGGGCAAATTACGATGCGAGGGCGGCTAGGAGCTTTGATTGCTTTGGGGGCCGGGTTTAATCCGATTTTGACTGGTCGGGAGAATATTTATGTGAATGCTGCAGTTTTGGGACTAGCCAAGAGCTGCGTTGACAGCAAGCTGAATAAGATCATTGACTTTGCCGAACTCGGCGAATTCATCGACATGCCTGTCCAAAGCTACAGTTCCGGAATGAGTGTCCGCCTGGGCTTCTCGGTGGCTGCAATCCTTATTGAACCAGATGTCCTATTTCTTGATGAAGTTCTGGCAGTGGGAGATATCGGCTTTACCATCAAGTGCCTCAATGCCGTTCGTGGCCTTACCCAGCATTCTGCAGTCGTCTTCGTTTCCCATAACATGCAATATATTTCGGCATTCTGTACGCGGGTCATGGTACTAGAACACGGGCAGTTGCTTCGCGATACCCAAGCACCAGGTGATGGTATCGATTGCTATTACAGCAAATTAGAACATGCTTTCAATCTGAGCGGGACCGGTGAAGCTGAAATTGTTGCTATCGACCTCACGACTGATGATCGCTCAAAATCCTCAGCCAATTTGGAACAATTTTCCGAACTGATCATTCCACGGGGTGCAGAAGCAGGCATTCGACTGCACATTAAAGTCGGAAGGCTGGATGCGCGGGTTCTTATTAACCTTTGCATCATGGACGAAGCCATGACACCTGTCATTGGTTTTCCTATCTGTGCGGATGATGGAACGCTTGCGCAGCTCGTCGGACCAAATATCAACCTTGATATACATATAGGAGTTATCGAGTTGAATAGCGGAAAATACAGTTTAATGCTTGCAGTCACTGACGCCAGCACCAAAGAGCTTCTTCTGAGAGTGCAAGGGTTGACGCCATTCCGGGTTTTCGCGGAGACGAGCTACTGGGCAAAGATCGTGAGACCTGTATTTCTAGGCACGCAAACGCAATCAGCAATCATGCACCAAGACGCAAGCGTATAAACAAAACCAATTGTGGGATAACAAGTGCTATCTACAAAGCCCATTTATGTAACCCAGCCCCATCTCCCACCCCTGGAGGAGTTCCTTCCCTACCTGGAGAAGATTTGGGACAGCAAGGTGCTTACCAATAAAGGCCCCTTTCACCAGGTGTTCGAGCAGGCGCTGTGCGACTATCTGGGCGTCGAACACCTTGCCCTCTTTGCCAACGGTACCCTAGCTCTGGTAACGGCACTGCAAGCCCTACGGATCAGAGGTGAGGTTATCACTACGCCTTATTCATTCGTCGCCACAGCACATGCATTGCTCTGGAACGGCATCAAGCCGGTTTTCGTCGACATCGACCCGGTGACGCTCAACCTGGACCCGTCGAAGATTGAGGCAGCCATCACGCCTGAGACCACAGCCATCCTTCCGGTACACTGCTATGGCAATCCCTGTGATGTGGATGCCATTCAAACGATTGCTGACAATTACAACCTCAAAGTGATCTTCGATGCAGCCCATGCCTTCGGTGTGCAAGTTGCCAACCACAGTATCCTCAAACACGGGGACCTGTCCGTTCTTAGTTTTCATGCCACCAAAGTTTTCAACACCTTCGAGGGCGGGGCTATTGTGTGCCCCGATGCCAAGACCAAGCAGCATATCGACAACCTCAAGAATTTCGGTTTTGTCAACGAAACTACCGTGGTGGCTGCTGGCATCAATGGCAAGATGAACGAGTTTGGCGCGGCACTGGGGCTGCTTCAGCTTCAACACATTGACCAGGTTCTCGCTCGTCGTCGCGAGATCGATCTTAGATACCGTGTATACCTTAAGGATGTAATGGGTATTCAATGCCTTGAACGTGGTGGCCAAACCCTTGACAACCATGCTTATTTCCCAATTTTGGTGAATCCGGACTATCCTTTCAGCCGCGATGCGCTATATGATCGCCTACGCACACACGGCATTTACGGACGTCGCTACTTCTACCCATTAATCTCAGATTTCCCAATGTACCGTGGTCTTCAATCAGCTAACCGTGCCAATTTGTTGGTGGCGGCGGGTATTGCCGAACAAGTTATTTGCTTACCTATTTATCCGAATTTAGTCGAATCGGACCAGAGCCGGATATGTGAACTGATAGCAGCAGGTCAAAGAGAGAACGCTGTAAGCGATAACCGTAAATAACATCTCACATGCCGACCCGATGCCCCATTATATTTTCAGGTTACAATGATCGTGCCGTGGTTGCACTCTGCCGCTATTTTTACGCGGTTGATATACCTTTCCGCCTTATTGCTTGTCATGGAAAAGATGCCATCCTTAATACTCAATGGCGCGATCATGTCCTTTTGCAGCGGGAAAATGCCACACTGAATGTGCAATTACTGAAGAGTATCGCATCGAGCTTGCGAGCACTGCGGCTATCGCCGTTTTTGTGCCCGACCAGCGAGTTTCTCAACTGCTTCGCATTGGAAAACCATCTGACTTTGAAGGCCAGCGGATGGAATTACGCCCTGCCTGAACCTGCCCTATACTGGAGCCTTTCCGACAAAGAAAGTAGTGGGAGCATCATCCAAAATTTGACGGGGCTGATACCGCCAACCGTTCAGCCTCCTAACCATTGGAAAGCTTCTTGTATTCTGAAACCGAAACGCAATGTAATCAACAACATAACCTTATACCCCATTCTCTGCCAAACCCCGCATGAATTGGAAATGGCACTGGAGAAAATCGAGAGAGGGGATTGGTTCTCGCAGGAATGGGTGGACGGTCAAAGTTTTTATCTATGCGCCTATTTAGACAAGTTTGGAAATTTCGATTGCTATTGGCAGGAGAACCTACTGCAGCAGCCAGGCGGCAAGTCCATTGTCCTGGCGCGTACCACCTCTAACCCCGGCATTGATGTAGCGGCACTCATGGCCGGGCTCCATGGCAAAGGGTACTTCGGACCATTCATGATGGAAATAATGCGCGACAGATCTGGGCAATTGTTTTTCATTGAAGTCAACCCGCGCTTCTGGGGGCCATTGAATTTGTCGCTTACAGTTTGCCCGAGCCTGCTTGATCGCTTTGCAATGGATCAGGGGCTCGCACCAGCGCGGACATTGGCCTGCAAAGAAAGCACTGACTGTTGGTATGCCTGGGCCTTTGGCGCGTTCCATGGTCATTGCCGACGATACCCGGCTGTAGAAACCTTCACCAACGATGAAATCAAGCTATTACTGCTACAACATGATGTCTATGCAGCGCAAGACACACAGCCGCTTTCCGGCATCCACTGAGTATCAAATGAAAAATGAAATAACTGCACCTCCTGGTACTTCTGAGACAAAAAAACGACGGCTGGCTGAGCTTTTGTCCACCCGAAGCAAGCATAGTACTTACCAAGAACTACATCCACTGGTTCAAAGTATCTTAGGGTTTCAACATTCACCTAGCGGGAAACACGAAACTCTGCGGTGGGCTTACATGGCGACACGTTTTGATTTTGCCAGCCGGTTGATGTTAGATATAGGGGCGAATACGGGCTATTTTAGCCTAGCAGCTATGGAACAAGGGGCAAGAGGTGTCTATGCCTTCGAAGGCAATTCATCCCATGCGGAATTCCTCCGTGAAGCCGCCTTTCTCCTTCAACGTTCTGATCGTTTGACTGTTTACAGTAGCTACTTCGACTTCGATTACAAGGAGACTCCGAAAGTCGATATCACTTTATGCCTGAATGTACTTCACCATCTCGGAGATGATTTCGGCTCCCAAGAAACAACGCTTGCTGCAGCCAAACAACAAATGGGCCAAAGACTGCGCTTACTTGCAAAAAAATCACAATACTGCTGGTTCCAAATGGGATTCAACTGGAAAGGTGACCGGCACCAACCTTTATTCAAAACAGGCAACAAAACCGAAATGATAGAGTTTGTTTGCGAGAACTGTGCGAATGCCTGGTTGGTTGAGGACATAGCCATTTATGAACCGGCGACAGACTGCTACAAGCCGGCATGTGATTTACTATTGCAACGTTTTGACGATGAAGGAGAATTTTTAAATAGGCCAATATTTTTACTAAAAAGTTCAATACAGGATATTCTTGAGAATACCTGACATGCCAAATATGCACAGTCATCATTTGGGGGAAGGAAAAGGGTTGGCCTAAGTATCAGACGCTATTCACGGAATAGATCACAATCAATTCTCTGATATGCAAATATTATGAAAGATAAAAATGTTATACAGATACAGCAAGCTTCAGCCCCTATAAGCGAACAAGAATGGTTGGAAGGAACATTGCCGATTGTCAGCATATGCTGCGTTTCCTACAATCATGAAAATTTCATTCGGGATTGCCTCGATGGTTTTCTTATGCAAGAAACGTCATTCCCTATAGAAATTTTGATCCACGATGACGCATCAAAAGATCAATCTGCCTCAATCATTCAAGAATACGAGCAAAAATATCCAAAGCTAATTAAGGCTATCTACCAAGAAGAAAATCAATGGTCCAAAGGAATTCGACCAAACCCGAAATTTAACTTTCCACGTTCTCGAGGAAAATATATTGCTTTCTGTGAAGGTGACGACTACTGGACAGATAAAACAAAGCTCCAACAACAAATTGAAATTTTAGAAAAAAATCAACATATTAAATTATGTTTTCATGACGTTTATGTCATGAAAAATAATAGCGGCGACAGAAAAATTAATTTTATACCCACTGGGTTGACAAAGAGCCTCTATTCTTGCGAGGAACTCGTTAAAAAAAATATTATCCCAACTTGCTCCGTCGTTGCAGTACGTGATGCAGTAATCGAAACTCCCCATTGGTATTACAACTTGCCAATGAACGATTGGCCAAGATGGATCAGGGCATGTCAAGACGGATATGCTTTTTTTATCGATAAAGTGTTGGGAGTTTACAGAATACACAATGATGGAATATGGAGTTCACTTAGCCTAAAGAAGCAGATTATTAGTGATTATGATTTTTTTTGTGAGCTAGAAAAATTCGGCCCTATCCCCGTGAGAAAAGCAGCGACTGACGCCAAAAGAGAATTAGTGATGCAACTGATAGACCAAGAAGAGACGAGGATTAACCATATAAGAAATCACATTTTTTTTGGTCCCCTACTTAAGCTATGGAAAAAAATGATAAATAAAAACATATAATTTTCCTTGCCCGCGGCTTTTCCGGGGGATGCTTGGTTAACGAATATAGCACCAGGCCAAATCAACAGAAATTCCACGTATTCTTGAACTTTTGAAAATTGCCATCATTTCTAAGTCCGACGCATCCGGCGGGGGCGCTTCGCGGATTGCGACGGAGTTGGTCGATCAGTTGTTGGCAGCCGGTTACCTTACGGACCATTGGACAGCCCGGCAGTATTCGTCCGCTAATCATCCGCTGCGCCCCCTGTACGGTGATCAAGCTGCCATGAACGTCGCGATACGGTTTGGTCACGCATTGCTGCGCAAAGCCGGCGCACCGGAGTTGTGGCCAATTGAGCGCCTCAACCCGGCACTTTTAGCACTACAAAACTATGACATCCTGCATGTGCATGATATTTCCAATGCCTTGGCTGTGCAGACCTTGGCGTGGTTGGCCCGATTCCGGCCATTGGTCTGGACACTGCATGATTGCTCGCCGTTTACCGGAGGCTGCTTATATCCAATGGACTGTGAACGCTTTCGCGATCACTGCAACCATTGCCCGCTTCAGGGTATTTGGCCCTTGAAGGGCATATTCGATTTAACCGAGCCACTGCTTGCGCGTAAACACCGCTTTGCTACCACCGCACGGTTTACGGCCCTGGCTCCCTCGCACTGGATGGCCAACATGGCAGTCTCCAGCGTTTTTTTCCCTCGCCCACAGGTTATCTCAAATGGGATCGACCTTAACATTTTTCAGCCCGTGACCAAAGAGAAGGCGCGACAGCGTCTCGCGCTTCCAGAGGATCGCCTCATAATCGCAATCTGCTCAAACGATTTAAACGATATCCGCAAAGGAGTGCGTAGCGCCTTAGAGATAGCAAGAGTGGCCAATGGGCTAAAACCAATAGTGCTGATGATCGGCCGTCAAATTTTAGAACTTCTTCAGGAATTCCCTGAATTAGAGATCCTCTCCAGTGGATATCTGTCGAGTCGCACGGATTTGGCTTTTTGGTACAGCGCCGCTGACCTCATGCTGTTCTGTTCACTTGCCGACAATCAACCTCTAACAGTGATGGAGTCGATGGCTTGCGGCACACCAGTTGTTGGTTTTGCAACCGGAGGTATTCCTGAGTTGGTCGATCATAACGTGAACGGCTGGCTGGCCCCAACGGGAGACGTTGCGGCTCTAGCTCAGCAGATCGTCGATATCCTGAGTGACCGTAAGCGCTTACAGCGATGGTCAGAAGCAGCGGCCATGAAGGCCGCTGGTGAATTTGGATGGGAGAAATGCTTGGCTGCCCATGTTGCGCTTTATCAGTCCTTGCTTGATAAAACGCGCAACACTGCGTGTAACACCTTTTGATATGGTGCAGATTTATTCCTTCGATGTCTTCGACACCCTGATCACTCGACCGTTTATGCGGCCGGTTGATGTTTTCGTCACAGTCGGCAACACGCTGATCTCAAAGGGTTATGTTAAGATTGCCCCTCAAGCGTATCGCGATGCACGAGCAAATGCAGAGCGCCGCGCCATAGCGGCAAGTCGACCAAGGGACGATTGCCGTTGGCACGAGATCTTTCATCGTTTCCCAGAGCTTACTTACTGGGGGGTGCCGACTGCCGAGGCAATGCAATTCGAGCTGGACGCAGAACGATGCTCTTGCTCACCCATTGCCGAAAATGTTGAAAAAGTTCGGAGGTTGTTAAAGGCCGGCGAAAAGGTTCTTTTTCTCTCTGACATGTATTTACCAACGAATTTCATCTGGGAGTTGATCCGTTCACATGGCATCAACTGTGTTAAGGAAGACGTGTTTGTTTCCGGTGAGTTGGGATTATCCAAACACTCTGGGCGCCTGTATACGCACGTAATCGAACGCTACGGAATTACACCATCTCAGTTGCGGCATTTGGGCGATAACTCTTACACCGATGTTGAAGTGCCAACTCGGCTGGGAATACCCGCTGAGCTCTACCACGGCGTCCAACCAACCCATCATGAACGTTTGCCAAGGCCACGCCGTTATGCGCCGTTGGAACTTTCTGCAATGCGTGGCACTGCAAGAGCAGCACGGTTGCAAACACGTCCCAACGAACAAATGACGAGAGTGGCTTCGATTGCAACCAGTGTTATAGCACCGGTGCTGACTGCTTTTGTGGCCTGGGTGTTGCGCGATGCCCGCGAACGAAAAATCGAGCGACTTTACTTTGTCTCTAGGGATGGGCAAATCCTCCTTCTCATCGCCGCTGCGTTACGCAGTGACGGTGCTCCGGAATGCCGCTACCTCTACGGCTCCAGGCAGGCGTGGTTCCTGCCGTCGGTACAGGACCTTGATGAGGATTCACTGAGCTGGGCCTGGATGCCAGGAATGTCGCTGACTGGTCGAGATATCTTACGGCGTTTGGAAATTTTCGATGAGCCAGTCCTGACTATCCTTGCTCAGGCAGGTTTTGATGAGGTTAGCCTTAGCCGTCAACTTGATGATGTTGAACTTCAACGCATCCAGCAACTCATACGGGCAGGACCTATCGCGTCGATCCTGTTGGAGAAGGCAAGGGTCAGGCGGAAGCTCCTGTTGGAGTATTTAAAACAGGAAGGCTGCCTTGACGGCAAAAATTGGGCATTGGTGGATATTGGCTGGGAGTTGAATTGTCAACGGGCACTGAACCAACTGTTAAAAAGCATTGATCTTCCTCACACGTTAACCGGCTATTATTTCGGCGTCTCGCACCGGCATATGTTATTATGCAAGGTCGGCACCGTGTATCCTTTCATTGCTCATACATGTGCTGCTCTGAGTAGTCCGTGCAGCGCCGATTGGCTCTTTAGAAAGCCGACACGTGTAATTGTTGATCATTTTTTCGTTGTTTCAGATCACGATTCTGTTTGCAGTTACCATAAGAAGGAACAGCAGATTGAGCCGATATATGTAAATGAGACGAATAAGGAATGGCGAGTTGAGCTCGCAAAGACTATTCAATCTGCGGTCCAAATATATGCGAAATCTTTAACCAAAAACAGTGTCATTGACCCCACATCTCCAAAATTCATGAAATTTGCCTTATCAGGAATGAAGCGATTTTGTCTCTATCCACGCGCAGGAGAGGTTCGGTCTATTGCTCTTCTTTCCGTCAACTCAGATCAGACGCATGGAAAGGACCATTGGGAAACCTTGGCAAGTAGGATTTCAATGCAATCGTTGATGCATCTTCTATTGAAACACTTCCATCGTAAAACTACCCACAACTCACATCCTACCTTTTTCTGGCTTGCAGGCTCGGCGGCAATTTCGAGTTGGCCTGTCCGGATTATCCTCATAGCAGGAAGTACTTTAAGCAGGTCCCTGGATTCGCTCCGTTTCTTCACCAAGCGTTTTTTTAAATAGATGCATTATGATTTCGAATGGTTATCCAGAAAAATTCGGTTGTGTTGTTGTCACCCGCAACCGCCATGAACTCTTACAACGCTGCCTCAACAGCTTACTTAATCAAACCTCTCCCCCAAACACCCTGATTGTCATCGATAACGGATCAACAGATGAAACGCCCTCACTGTTTCAACAGGGGTGCTATGCAGGCGATTCCCGAATCCACTATGTGCGGATTGAGAGCAATACGGGTGGGGCGGGTGGGTTTCACACCGGTATTGCCCGCGCGATGGAGTTGGGGTGCGACTGGATCTGGGTGATGGATGATGACGGCTTTACCGAGCCCACCACCTTGGAATGCATGATGGGAATCGATCCTGACCCGATGGCAATTCATGCGGCTGCGGCCTTGGCTGATTCCGGGGATGGACGTGAGCTGGTTTGGCCTGTGGCGCCGATGGAAGGCGCAAGCAGGGGCAAGGTGCTGATGCGGGTGGATGAACTGGAGGGGCCGGTGGTACCGGTCTTGAATGCACCCTTCATTGGCATGCTGTTCCATCGCAGTTTGATAGAGAGGATTGGCCTGCCGGACAAGGATTTCTTTGTCAGCTTTGAAGATGGTGAGATGTGTGCGCGCGCCTGGGCTCAGGCCAGGGGGGTGCGTTTGGTGCCCTCGGCCGTGGTCCGCCATCCGCGCATCGAACGGCGATGCTTCAACCTCGTTGGCTGGCAGATCAACGTGATCGTCCTGGCGCCTTGGCGGCGTTATTACGATACGCGCAACCGGCTGGTGATCGCCAAACGTCATTACGGCCACCGGCTGTGGACCGAGGCATTACCCGGCACCCTGTTGCGCTGGTTGGTAACGCTGGTGGTGCAGCCGGACCGTTTGGCGCAATCGGCGGCTTTTGCACGCGGAATCTTTGATGCCCTGGCCGGCCGCATGGGCATGAGATGGCCGCCGCCCGGCTCTTGATTGAGTGAGTGCCATGGATCGGTTGAGATGAATATAAAGGACGTCGTCATAAACACTGGGGATTAGGAAATGACCGGAAACACCTTATTGGTGGTCGGAGCTGGATTTGCCGGCAGTGCAGCCGCACGAACCCTGGCCGATGCCGGGAGAAAGGTGCTGCTCATCGATCGCCGTCAACACCTCGGCGGCAATGCGCATGACAATTACGATGCTGCCGGAGTACTGATCCACAGCTATGGGCCGCATATCTTTCACACCAACAACGAGGCGGTGGTACGCTTTCTTTCGCGCTTCACCGAGTGGCGGCCCTACGAGCATCGGGTTCGCTGTATGGCCAACAACACGCTGTATCCCTTTCCCATCAACCGCGACACCCTCAACACCCTTTACGGACTGTCGCTGGATGAAGCCGGTGCTGCCGGGTATTTCAACCGGGTGCGCGAACCCCGTGATCCGGTCCGGACCAGCGAAGATGTGGTGCTCAATAGCGTTGGCCGGGACCTGTACGAGAAATTCTTTCTCAACTATACCCGCAAACAGTGGGGCATGGAGCCATCGCAGCTCAAGGCAGGGGTGGCAGCCCGCATTCCGGTGCGCACCAACACCGATGACCGCTACTTCACCGATACCTTTCAGATGATGCCGGAAGAGGGCTATACACGGCTGTTCGAACGAATGCTCGACCATCCGAACATTACCGTGGAACTGGGGATGGAGTACACCCAGGCCCAGGAGTTGCTGACCCCGCTCCACACCATATACACCGGCCCGATCGATACCTATTTCAACGCCTGTTACGGCGCTCTTCCCTATCGTTCACTGTCCTTTGCCCACGAGCATCTGCCCAAGACTCGCCGCTTCCAGGAGGTGGGTACGATCAACTATCCCAATGATCATGCCTTCACCCGCATCACCGAGTTCAAGCATCTGACCGGCCAAGACCACAGCGGTACATCCATTGTCCGTGAATATCCGCAAGCCACCGGCGATCCCTATTACCCCATTCCCAGCGATGACAATGAAGCACTGTACCACCGATACGAGCTACTTGCCCAAAAAGAACAGCAGGTTACCTTTGTCGGACGCCTGGCGCAGTACCGCTATTACAACATGGATCAGGTAGTCGAGGCCGCGCTTCGTGCCGCCAAAGAAGTTATTGAGCGTTTTGCACGGTGACGCGTTGGGCTTGTCTGATTTTTGTTCTGCTCCAGGAGACACGCGGTGAAACTGTTTTTCCTCTCAAAACGACGGTACATGAACCATGATGTCATTGCGGACCGATACGGTCGGCTGTATCACCTGCCACGCGAAGTATCTGCGCGTGGGCATGACTGCTACTGTACTTGCCTGAGCTATCAGAATGCGCCGTATCTGGTTGAGGAGCATCAGAGCCCCTCACAAAATGCCGGGACCTTTCGCTGGTACGCATGGCCGGCCGGGCTGCTCGGCACCAAAATCCCTGCCTTTCTCCACAACGTCTCGCAACTGATTGCCACGCTTCGGCCCGATGCGATCATCGGCGAATCAGATGCCTTGCACGTAATTTTCGCTCGCCTCGTTTCCCGTAGAACCGGAATCCCTTATTTCATCGATCTGTACGACAACTTCGAGAGTTTCGGATTGTACAGGCTGCCGGGTATTGCCCAGGGGTATTCCGCAGCCCTGCGCGATGCCCGTGGTGTCTCGACAGTGAGCAAAGCACTTGAACGGCACATAAGTGCAGTCTATCCGCACAAACCGACCCAGGTGCTGGAAAGCACCATTGCACCGGACCAGTTCAAGCCGTATCCCAAAGCCGAATCCAGAGTCTTCTTCAATCTTCCTCTTGATGCCATTCTTGTCGGTACGGCCGGGTCTTTGTCCGCAAACCGCGACACTGGGACCCTGTACGAGGCGTTCAAACGACTCCACGCAACCATGCCGCAAACACGGTTGGTCCTCGCCGGTCCCACCCACGGCAACCCGCCTCCGCCGCATCCGGGGATAGTGTATTTGGGAGAATTGCCGCATCAACAGGTGCCCAAACTCTTCAGCGCCCTGGATTTGGCAGTGATCTGCATGAATGATGACCAGTTCGGTCGTTATGCTTTCCCGCAAAAGGCGTATGAAATAATCGCTTGCGGAACCCCTGTAGTTGCGGCCAAGGTCGGTGCGTTGGAGGAACTATTTGCTGCGAATAGGACCTTTCTTTACCGACCTGGAGATGTTGAAAATTTGAAAAAAACGATTACCGACCACATTGCTGACCATCCCATTCATCAGTTTTTTCCAATTCCAAGCTGGGCGGATCAGGCGAAAAAACTGGAACGGTTTATTTTTGGCAACCTGTGACAGGTGTTAATACTCAGCTTTGAGGAACCCGCACGCGGTAGAGTGAATCCCGTTCTTCAGACTTTGTTTTTCACAGGGCAAATGATAGAGGCGCCCAAATCGATCTTTTATGAAATGGCTGATTCATTCTTTATTCGTGTAGTACCGTTTACAGATGGGATAGATACGCATCTTTATATCTCGCAGCTATGCGGTTCCAGTCAAATTGCTCTACAACCACATTCCTCGCTTGTATCCTCATCTTCTCGTGATGGTTGAAAGCCGAAAGGACCTCCACAATCTTTGAGGACAAAGCGTTCGAATCTCCAGGCGGAACTAAATAACCGTTCTGACCATCTTCAATAATATCCTCAACCCCTCCCACTTTTGTCCCGATTACTAGGCAACCACTCATTGCCGCTTCAACAAAGGTTAGCCCAAATCCTTCTGTATCGCCCCCTTCCACCTGTATGGATGGACCGATGAATATATCGGCGGTTGCATAGTAGGCAGGAAGCTGCGTATTTGGAATGCCTCCGGCGAACAGAACAATCTCTTCAATGCCGTACAGTCGAACCTTTGCGCGCAGTTCTTGTTCCATCTCTCCATGTCCGACGATCAGAAGTTTGGCTTCTGGAATTTGTTTTATAACCTCAGGCATGGCATCAATGAGATACTGCACCCCCTTTTTCTCGGTCAAACGGCCGACAAAAAACAGAAATGGGCCATAAATTCCAAATTGATTCCTGATCGCTTGGTTCTTTTTCTCCGGAGAAAAAAGTGAGGCGTCCACCCCCATAGGGATAATATCCGCTTGCCGGTCACTGTGGGTATCATCGCAGAGCACACGAGCCAGCGCTGAACTGACCGTAACCATCCGATCAGCATTATTGACGATCCATTTTTTTACCACGTTGAGGACCTGGCTCCGAAAACTGAACACGTCGGCGCCGTGGGCTGTGATGATCACCGGAATTTTGAACATTTTCTTGACGGCAACAGCCCAAAACCCCTGCGGGATCAGCCAGTGAGCATGAATCACATCAGGGCAAATTTTGGCAATGAGCAGTAGCAGGGAGAGGAATTGGGCAAAAAGGAAAAAAGGAAGCAAGAAGTAATACAGTTTGTTACGCCGAAGCTTGGGAACAATCCCCTGTCCGCCGGCTAACCGCTCAAATGCGGTGAAAAAATAGCGAAAACGATGGATATGCACCCCACCCATCTGCTCATTTTCCAAAGCGCCAGGGTAGTGTGGTGTATGCACCGTGACATCAAAGGTACGGGTCAGCCTTCTGGAAAGTTCATAAACAAACGGCGGGTCGGTATCATTTTCCCAGCGGGGAAAGGTGGACGTGACAACAAGGAGTTTAGGTTTTCCCTCACCCACGATTACTCCACCCGGTCATAGCGCATCTGGCTGATCTGTTCAGCAACAAGCCCAATCATGAAGACAATGATTGCGCTGTTAAAAAGTAAGGCAGACATGTTTGTAAAGCGCCCTTGGGTTATAAAGGTGTAGGCGTAATAGCAAATTCCTGTCACAAAGAAAAAAAAACTCATCGGCAGAAACACCCGGAACGGCGAAAAGAGGGTCGAAATCTTAGTGATAATCAGGAAAAAACGGGCCCCATCCCGGAGCAGCTTAATTTTGCTTTTCCCGGTTCTAACTTTGGTTTGAATGGGGATGTATTTCACGCTGCGGCCGCTGCGAAGGTAGCCAAGAGTCAAGGTAGAAGGATAGGAAAAGGTGTTGGGTAGGAGGTAAATAAACTGCTTCGCCACGGAGAGCCGAACCAGGCGAAAGCCGGAGGTCAGATCCTGCACCTTAAACCGGGTGACGTAAGAGGCAAACTTATTATAAACCCAGTTGGCCAGGTCACGGTGGATGCTGGTTTCCGACTGGCTGGTGCGTGCACCGACAACCATATCGAACTGATCTTTAAGTTCCAGCAAACGAGCAATGTCTTCGGGTTGATGTTGGCCATCGGCATCCATCATCACCACCCATTCACCTTGGGCACAGCGGAGACCAGTCTTTACAGCGGCACCATTGCCTATATTATACGGATGCGGCCAGACATTGGCCCCGGCGGCCATGGCCTCCTGCAGCGTGTTGTCGGTCGAGCCGTCATCCACCACCAAAATTTCAAAATCCGGGTGTAAGGCCCGAATTTTCTCTACGGTGCTGCCGATAACCCCTTCTTCGTTATAGGCTGGCAACAACACTGTCACTTCATATTTTTTTTTCTGCTCCACAACCTCACTCCTATTCACCATAATCCTGTAGAAGGATTAGAGCAGAATAACCAATAATAGCAAAGGGTTTCAGCCCTTAGGGCACACAATACCACCCATAAACAAAAAACCTTTTCTACCGCTCAATACTGATGGCCTGGTCTAAAGTCAAAACCCGTGAAGTTACGTATCGTCAATATAGTGCGTTACGAAGTTCAGGACGTCGTTATCGAAAGTTGTTACGAGAAGGACAACACTACCAATTCATCGTTATCACCGTGTAAACAATCTCGGATTGATCAGTTGCAAATCCTACCCAATATTATGAAACGGGTTCACGTGATGACTTTGACCACGTGCCTTATCGGTAACAACGACCTCTTTCACACCATCAAGATCCCTGATCATGGCCTCGACTTTGACCAACAGATTGGAGTCCGAGCGCAACACGTCACCAATATTGCTCAAAGTGACAATACCATCTTTGACACTTACTTCCAGCATGAGCGAATAATTCACCAGATTGGCGTTTATCCTGGAACAAAGCACATGGTTATCCATGATTTTCTGTGATTCAGGTGTCGTCTGAAACACTGGTTTTTTGAGAGTTTCCATAATGAGATCGACGGCATCGTCAACCGTGAGCTTATCAATCAGGATAACCATATCATACAGGCGACTATCCCAGGTATCGATCCCGTAGAGTTTCAGCCCCCAACGTCGTCGCTCTTCGTCATCCTTGTTCAGGACATGCTCTGCGTCTCTCTGGGGTACATTATCGCGCCGCATAATTTCGTTAACTCTATCCTCCATGCTCGCCAGGATACGGACCTTGAGTACATGCGGAATATGGCGCAGAAAGTACTGCCCAGCCAAACCGTGATAAACGACATTATCGCTTTGCACATGCTTCAAAAGGGCATACTGATAATAGCTAATATACCGTTCTTTTCCGTGGCGGAATCGCTCCAGGATGGAGGGTGAATCATGAATAGCACGAACTAGACTAATTTCCGGGATATTAAATTCCTCGGAGGCCTCAAGGAGTATTTCCCGTGAAACACAATCGTATTGCAACCGTTGAGCTAATTTTTCAGCAACGCATTTGCCGCGGCTATATGATCCCCGAGATATGGTGACAATAGGCATAAGACAGTTTCTCCGTATTGAAGTTGAAAAGAGGGTTTCGGCAGTTGTCCAAAGTAAATTTGTCGTTCTCCTGATAAACCTCGAGAACGATGTTCCGATATCGTTAACATGCTGTCTTTACGCCACGTAACTTGTCGGTTTTTGATTTTCCACGAGTCCTTCCCTAGCAGAGGAAAAGACAAATTTCACATCAAAAAAAATCTATTTAGGCCTATCGAAACCCCAAGGCCATATACAGCAACTCGATAAATGAATTCATCCTACCGGTCTAGAATCAGCCGCTTTTTTACAATTGTTGTGTGATTCCCTTCCCCTGTCAAGCACTGAAGATCATTAATTAAACAAGCGAGCTTTTCACAAAGTGACAAGATGAAGAATCTGCTATTAAGGCCGATCAATAAATAACCTATTTTACTGGCATTATCTCGGAATGGCATCACAATACCGGCAGCCATACAAAAGAGGTCATTGACCGTTTTTTATAAAGGGAGACTAAACGACGAGATCCCTCACGTTCGCTCGGGATGACATCGAGGCCGGGCCAACATGACCATAAAATCGCACCATCCGGATGTCATTTCGACCTCCGGGAGAAATCTCTTGGTTCATCGAGACACCAACCTAATTTTGCCAAAACCTCCATATCTAACGAATAAGGTTAGATTTTGAGAGCGCAGCGAACCAAAATCTGAACCGTTTGTTGGACAAGCCCGGTGGTTCTCTATAGAAAAGATCTTTTTGGTGCCGAGGGATTGAATCAGGCGGTGGGGTGGTAGGGAGCCGGAAGATGCCTCTGGAATGTTTGTTGCGGTGAATTTTGGGGTGAAATCATGCTGTTTTGTTTCGATTTACGGTGTTTTT
>JAQUEZ010000239.1 GCA_028684915.1 Desulfobulbus sp. | reverse complement strand
GCCATTATCGATCGACTCATCTTCGCGAATCCTGCCGACGAAAGTAAGGTCCTTGCCTGCCGCATCAATCGGCATCGGGTAGACACCGTTGGCAACATCGTCAACCAACTTGCAACCCGGTGCATTCTTCAGCAGGTCAAAGGCCTTGGCAACGGTTATCTTCTTCTCGGTCTCAATATTCACCGACTCGGAATGGCCGAAGAATACCGGAACACGAACTGTCGTGGCAGTCACGCGGATTGGCGACTCCATGATCTTGATCGTCTCGTTGACCATTTTCATCTCTTCCTTGGTGTAGCCGTTCGGCTCGAAGGAATCGATTTGCGGCAGGCAGTTAAAAGCAATCCGGTGCGGATAGACCTTCGCTTCCGCGGGACGTCCATTCAACATCTCGCCCGTCTGGATGCGCAGTTCATCAATCGCCTTCTTGCCGGTTCCTGAAACAGCCTGGTAAGTTGACACGATAAGCCGCTTGATGGTGCCGTAATCGTGCAACGGCTTGAGGGCCACCACCATCTGGATAGTGGAACAGTTGGGGTTGGCAATAATACCTTTTTTCGTGTAGCCGGCTATAGCGTGAGGGTTCACTTCGGGAACAACCAACGGCACATCCGGATCCATTCGCCAAGCACTGGAATTGTCGATACAGACCGCCCCTGCCCGGGCCGCGGAAGGAGCGAACTCCAGCGACCTGCTGCCGCCGGCCGAAAACAGGGCAATATCAATTCCCTCAAAGGCATCATGATCCAGCAGTTCGACCTGAACCGGCTTGCCCTTATACTCGAGAACCTTGCCGATACTCCGCTCACTGGCCAGGAACTTGATTTTCCCGATCGGAAAATCCCTCTCTTCAAGACACTCAATCATCTGGTTGCCGACGGCGCCAGTGGCACCGGCTATGGCAACATTCCACAGTTTTTTTGCCATTGTATTGCCAGTCTCCTCTCTTGGGCGGCCAAAGCTTGGTCGGCCGACGAAAAATCTTACAATTTTATTTACAGTAAACGTCTCTTGTCAACAAAAAAAGAAAGGAGGGCTTTTTGATTCCGCCCCCCTTTCCAGTTCAAACCCGACAGAAATCTTCTTTCATCAGCGGCATTACTCCTCAGAGAGAAGCATCGCCTGCTACGGGTCATATTTTAATCAGGATTTATTTTTATCCTAGCTGACTGCCTTGGCGACCATATCGCCGATCTCGGTGGTCGAGTAGCCCATCTTGCCGGCGCTCATGCTCTTCATCTGCTGCATGACACCAACCATCGCGGTCTCAACATCTTTCGCAGCCTTTTCTTCACCAAGGATGTCGAGCATCATCTGGGCCGCGCCGATTGCCGCCATCGGATTGATAACGTTCTTGCCGGTGTACTTCGGTGCACTGCCGCCGATCGGCTCGAACATGGAAACGCCTTCCGGATTGATGTTACCGCCGGCAGCGATACCCATGCCGCCCTGCACCATGGCGCCCAGGTCGGTGATGATGTCGCCGAACATATTGTCAGTCACGATCACGTCGAACCACTCGGGGTTTTTCACCATCCACATGGTGGTAGCATCAACATGGGCGTATTCACGCTTGATATCGGCAAAATCCTTGGCGCCGATCTCATGGAAAGCACGTTCCCACAGGTCGAAGGCAAAGGTAAGCACGTTGGTCTTGCCACAGAGGGTCAGGTTTTTGTTCTTGTTGCGCTTGCGGGTATATTCAAAAGCATAGCGGAGACAACGCTCCACCCCTTTACGGGTATTGATGGAGGTCTGAATGGCAACCTCGTCCGGAGTGCCCTTTTTCAGCACGCCGCCGGAACCGGTATAGAGGCCCTCGCTGTTCTCGCGAACAACCACGAAATCAATGTCTTCAGGCTTCTTGTCCTTCAGCGGAGTCTCCACGTTCGGGTAGAGCTTAACCGGGCGCAGGTTGATGTACTGGTCCAATTCGAAGCGGAGCTTCAACAGGATACCCTTCTCGAGAATGCCCGGTTTCACGTCGGGGTGACCAATAGCACCCAGGAAAATGGCATCGAACTGCCGCAGGTCGGAAACCGCCGTCTCCGGCAGCACCTCGCCGGTGCGCAGGTAACGCTCGCCGCCGAAATCAAACGGAGTATACTCCATCTTGATCCCATATTTGCTGTTCACTGCATCCAGAACCTTCAGACCCTCACGAACGACCTCGGGGCCGGTTCCGTCCCCGCCGATCACGGCAATTTTGTACATTGCGCTCTCCTTTTTCCATTCATGTTCAAAATTTGGTGGATTTGATATCTTAAAGAAATAAATGGATTTGTCAACAAAATCGAAGGGGAACACATCAAGCTTTTATCAGATCAAGTCGTAGATCCACGCCTCTTTCCGGCGGAAGGATTCGAGCGACAGTCTATGACGCCCTGCAAGAAGAATTGGCCCAAATTCCCAACCTGATTTCAAGTGAGCATTCTATTGCATGATACTTTGTTATTTGACACGTGCTATAGCAACGATGTTATCTCCCATGGAAAGTAATTTTCCTAGAAAAGCTAATGGCGCAAAAACTATCATAGAAAAAACTCTGAGATCTCCTCATTAGACTCAAAAACGTAGGCGATGTCGTCCACTAACTTACCACAGACTGGGCACGCAAGCGGTTGAACAGTTCGAACATGGCATTTTTTGAAAGATTTCAAGACGTCAACTGGTCAAGGGAAGCGGCGTTCACCGGTATGAAGTGAAATAAAGGTCGAAAAAACTGTATAAGAAACAATCAGCAAGAGGAAATAAAACCCAATTTCAAGACCTACTGCTGATTTACCTAAAAGAGGGAAAAATACGAATATCAGTGCAGTGTAGTCGGGAAACGAAAAAAATGACTTAATATTCTTATTAAACCACCACCTCCGATAACGATTTATGCAATCAAATATGAAGAATGAAGGTTTTCCCTCCCCCTTATTTGAAATGGCGAATCCACTGAGATAACTAATGTAACATTCTGCCACATGCATGAACACCATACCGAAAACCATATAAGACGGCAGTTTTCCTTGAGTGTAGGCAAGAACCAGCAAGATGACAATATCGCCAGTCAGGTCAGCCATATGATCAAGGTAGCGCCCCAGTTCGGATGTTTTTTTGGTAAGCCGGGCGACAGGACCGTCCACACAATCACAAAGGTAGGCTAGGTAATACGCCAGCGCCCCAACGACAAAACTCAATTGGTTAGCATACAAAAAACAGGCCGCGGTAATTGTACGAAATCCTATTGCTGTAAAAGTAACCTGATTAGGGGTAAGGGAAGTCCTGTTAACAATAAATGCCGTCAACGGACGCGCCAAGGGATATATGAACAGCAATGCCCACCAGGTTTTGAGTGACATTGCCGCATCAGCTTTAGCCAGATCAACCTTCAGTTTTTCGTCACTTTTGGCAGCCATCAGATGTTTCCCTCAGCCCAAACGAGTTTTGAGAGCAGTCGTTGAAATATTTTCTGTCCTTGTCAAATATTTAACTTCGCAATGTGGTTTCAAAAAATCAAATTCGCCTTTCCAGTCATCACCTATAACAAACAGATTCACATCATATTTCTTGACGTCAGCGATCTTTTGCTCCCAACACTCTTCTGGAATCACCTTGTCTACATACTTGACGGCCTCCAAAATCTCCTTGCGCTGCTCGTAAGGCAAAAATGAACTCTTGTGCTTGAGCAGATTAAATTCGTCCGTCGAAAGCCCGACAATGAGGTAGTCACCAAGTTCTTTGGCCCGCTTCAACAAACGAATGTGGCCAACATGCAGAAGATCAAACGTTCCATAGGTTATCACAACTTTCATGAAAGCATCCTCTCCCGGCCATCAATAGCCATAAAAACCCTTTGACAGCTATTCCCATCCTTGAACTGGTGAAACCTATCCAATACTTGTTTATATTGTTTCCTGTAGCGTTCCGAAATCAAGTTCAGGTCAGCAAGAATAAGCGAAACATCATGCCAGTTCCGTGCCATGGGCCCTGGCGTCACATTTTCATAGCGATAATAAAACTGTCGATCCATTTGAGTGTATCTGTCCATATCATATGGCAGGAATATAATTGGTTTACCAGTTAGAAGAAAGTCAAAATATATACTGGAATAGTCGGTGATCAAAACGTCGTAGATCGCCAATTCTTCATAAATGTCATCCGTCAGCAAAACTGTCAAGTTGCTGGCCGTATCGATGCTTTTTTGAAGCATCGAAGAAATGCGATTGAAAGGATGCAATTTTATGTGCAAATGCATTCCCTTCTCGACCAAAAAAGTATTTAGATCATCAACCCCGTAAGCCTGATTTTCGAACGGATCGAACGAAGCCCCTTCCTGCCCCCTAAAAGTAGGTAGATATAGAATTTTTTGGAAATTATCATCTCGTTGATTATTCCTAAAAAGTTGATCGTTTCTCGGATAACCAGTTATCAAGACCGACTCTCGCGGAACCCTGAAAGCCTGTGATAAAATGTCACGTGTCTCACTCGAGGTAGCGATCACAATTGATGGATGTTCAACCCGCAAGAGGAACGGCAAGAGTTTAGCCGCAAAAGTGCGAAGCTTGAATGACCAACTGCTTTCATCGAAAGCGTAACTGAACAACCTGTCGTCAAACGCGATTTTTTTCAGTGGTATTCCATGCCATAACTGAACGAGCAGCGTCTTTTTTGAAATACAAAAGAACGGGAGATCCCCATCCCAGCAATTCCCTCTATGCGTTATGATCGCTACTCCTGCCCTAGCTGCGCCCCAGAGTCCCTGCAACGACAGGAAGCCGCAAGCCCTGTAACCACGCTTCCGCAGCATTTCGATTATGTTCTTGTCTTTGGATATCCAGACACACTGAATATTTTTGTGCCGTTCATTGACATACTCGAACAAGTATTTGGCGTTTTCTGCATACTTCGTCCCACGGCAGCAGCCAAAAACCCAAAGGTTCTCTCTCTTAGGCAGAAGACCGGCAATAATTGAGACCAATGCGCCAATAGCGATATAGAAGAATTTTGATATAAACATCAACGTTTGTATGAGGGAAAACTGTCAAGCAAGAAGTTTACGAAACGAAACAGGCAGCTTGCTGATGCCAAGAAATTACGAACGATAAAACCTGATCTGACGCGACTACCATGTATCCAATACGTAATGTTAAACCGATCCTTACTCGTAGACTTGAAAATCAACCGTAAAGCATCAACTATTGATAATCGAGGCGCAAAGGATCTACACTCCCGCTCAGTTTGTGCAGATTGAACAACGGTATATTGCAGGTCGCCCAAAGCTTCCGCCTGCTCAAGTGTTGGGTATAAATAAAAGTCCCTAACGAGCTTTAAGGTTTTTTCACGATATTCCTCAAAATCGTACCCAGCAGACGGCAGAGACTCTACCCTGACAAAATCAATGATTCCTGACCGGAGCGCACAAATCTCATCAATCCGATCTTCGTTAGCAAACGTTTCAGCAAGAATCGGACACCACTTTCCAGCATACTGTCCATATGCCAGCGTGGCACCGTGATCGGTTAGACTCATTAACTCCATTAAAGTTACGAAACCATGCCCCCACCGTCTAAAAGGTTTCGAATGGGATGGCGAAAAAAAGTACCCATATTTATTTTTTAAGTTCGCCAGTGGGTCAGCAATCCCAAAATAAAATCCATGAATTTCACCACGCCATCCCTCGAAGCTCATCAAGGCATTTAGAGAATCCTGTGACCTGCCAAATAGGCCACTATCAACTATCCCCAGATTTGAACCATCAAACAGTCCTTCCTGCTCTAAATATGCAATTGTTGACGACCTAGCTCGCTCCGCATTGCATAATACCAAATCAATCAACTCGCTATTTGAAGTAAGCAGCTCAGCAAAGAAGCTTAACCACTCATCATCAAGATGTTTGTCTAGATCATCAACCAACAACCCGGACCGCACGCAGAGGCGACATAGAGAGTTGGGGTCAGCACCAAGCCTCAAAGCCAATACACGCAATGATATATAATGAGATTTTTCTGTTATCCAAGCAATTTCTCTATTGCCAATTTCAGTTACTGAAGGCAAATGCCACGCTTGGCGCGAAGAATATAGGTATTTCAACTCGAATAAGTTATTTTTTTGGCGATTCAGTACCTGCGCTATTTCAAAAAGTACCTGACCGTCTCTTGCAAGAAAATATAGCTTCGGGATTCCCTTTTTTTCGGCTTCCTCAAACAGCCAACAAACAAAACCAAATAAAATGGGTCCGGCAACATTCGCGCCTATCGCATGAAGGTCTCGTAATCGTTTACTAGTATCACCAAAAGACCGCAACCGAGCCAACCGACTTGCACCGGCGAGCAGTTGCCACTGCAACCATGACGATTTGTCTTGGCTCGACGCGGATAAAATTTGCTCATATCTATTAAGACATCCTTGGGCCAGATGCAGGGAACAGATGCCATGTTTCAATGCCTTGACATAATCGCTCCGACGGTTATCACCAAGATGAAACATTTGAGAAGGGTGCAACTCCTCAAGATGAAGCACTTCTTTGAACAGGCTACCCGTCCTCTTGGCCAGCCCCATGTGCCCAGATACATAGAGTGCGTCCCCCTCCTCAAAAACACCTTTTTCCCTCAAAATCCGTTCCAAAGCATCACTTGGAAGATACATATCCGAAACAAAAATAATTCTCGCTCCAGAATTTCTCAGATCCGATATCATCTTTACCGCACCCGGAATAGTCGTGATTGTTTTGGTTTCAATCTCGATCTCTAGGGAAATAAGGCATTCGACACATTTCGAGGTAAGACCAAAATTCTTTTTAATAACGTCGTAAATTTGCTCAATGGTTACGTCCTCGGTGTCACTCAGTTTTCGGGCAGTCCGCTCTGCTTCAAGGCGGATTAGATAAAAGCCATCAAGCAACCGAGTTGGCAAAAGTTCTCCCAAACTTTGCAATTCTTCTTTTATCAACAAAAAAACTGCCTGAGGATGTGCAGCTATTCTTGTAACAACGGTGTCGAATACATCAAAAGAGTAGACTCTTATATTTTTATTTTTTAAAAGTTCCATGTAATCTCGCTGTCATCCCACAATTCTGTATGGGAATTTACCCTGGACAGTGCTACAAACACTAATTTTGCCTTGAACAAGACTGAGTGGTGTTTCCGTTTCCCCTGCATTGTACCTTCTTGTTTTTCTGATGGTTCATTGCTTACACACCTGTCTCAATTCCGGGTCCAGTTCACCAACAAGATTGGCATATTTTAAGTCCGAACCATTTGCCAGTTATGCTGATAGATTTGGTAATTCACCAACTTCTTGTGTTGAAAATATCGGGCAATTTATCTCCGAAATAAACTAATGTAGGTAATAATGTCGAATTTAAAAGCCAGGAGATCGTTCAGAAATTATGCATCTGTCTTCAGAACATTTCTCGGCAGCTAGGAGAGTGGATTTATGGCCTACACGCCTTAGAGCATCATGCGAGTTAAACGCTGCAATGCTTGCGCCATGCCTTATATCGGAAGTGGAAATACTATCGATATCCATTTGTAATCCACTTTGAAAATGATCTTATTACGCTCCTTGAACCAATGTTAGCTTTATTAAATGAACTTCTTAACGCCCATTTTACGCGTGTTATTGGAGACCATCCAAATAAATGTTTCAAGTGCAATGGTTCCTTTTTATTGCACTCACCAAGTTGTTCGGATGCCCAATCAACATTTTGAACTGCCGCCCATGGCTCACAGACAAATTGAGGATACGCTCCCTCAAGAACTGCATCCCGTCGCCAACAATCCAAAATATCCAATAATTCCGGAACATCCCTGTATAGACTTGCTTTTTCATAATCAGCTTTTTTCCAAGCACTTCGTGGACCAGCTACGGAGACCTTGCAATTAAAATAACTTGCATATGCTACATGCGAACCGAACTCATTTGTCGTAACATACTCAAACTGCGAAAAAAGATCTGCAATCCTCCACATACTATTCTGGTCTAGCCAATCAGCCCCCACTATTACATTAATATTTTTATCAGCAAACTGTTTAATCCAATTACCTTTTTCGTAACAATATTTGTGAACACACAAATAAACTTCTGTAAAATTATTTGCTATTGACATTATGTAGTTGGCATATTCATCAGCATCCCAATCCTCTGTGGTCTCAGGCAAAGAATGCGCCGGCATTACCAATAATGACCCTGGCATTCTTCTCACTAATGGCTTTTGCACATAAATTATTGGCAAACCAATGGCATAAACGTAACGATACCCTTGAGACACCAAATAATCTACCTGATCCTGTCGAGCAACAAAATACTTCCTCTTTGTCTTGTATTCACGGGAAAAACCATTCCCACCGACAACAAATTCAGGGTGAATATTCCGCTCTGGACATATCCATCCGTGTTGCCACTCACCATAAATGAAAAAAGGGATATAATTTAGGCCGCAGTACCGTGCCGCAACCTTATTGGCACCATATGCTTTAAGACCCTCTATGTACTCTCTCTCTGGTAAAACGATTTTTGTGATTTCTTCCATGGAATTAAAACATGCTCCAATCAGTCGGTGTCCCTTTGGGAATATCCCTCTTGGCCTGCTTTCCAATTAGGACATGAAAATACTTTGCCGGAAGGCCGTTACCCGGCCTAATCACTTTCAGACACGTTCCCGTAAACATTTGGCCCACCTTAATGTCCTCAACCACATAGATGGAACGCCTTAAGATTAATGATTTTAACTCAGCTTCCGTCGGGCCATAATAGAGTTTACCAAGCGCTTTCCACGCTCGTTCCGTTTCTAGCACCAGGTTACGCATCTCATCAGGCTCAAGAGAAAAAGCTGAATCAACACCACCGTCTGCTCGCCGGAGAGTGAAGTGCTTCTCAACTACAGTCGCACCAAGGGCGACCGCCGCAACAGAAACGCCGATTCCCATTGTATGGTCCGAAAGTCCCACTTGTAGATTAAACAAGTTCTGCATGTGGGGTATCGTAGCAATATTCGTGTTTTCCGGTGATGAAGGATAAGAACTGGTGCATTTCAGCAGAATTATTTCGTTGCATCCAGATTCTCTTGCAGCTCGAACTGTTTCATCAAGTTCTGCAACCGTCGCCATTCCGGTGGAAATGATCAGTGGCTTGCCTGTTCTTGCTACCTTGCGTATCAGCGGTAGGTCCGTGTTTTCAAAGGATGCTATTTTGTAACAAGGGCAGTCAAGGGTCTCAAGAAAATCAACTGCTGTTGCATC
>JAQUEZ010000047.1:10929-36864 GCA_028684915.1 Desulfobulbus sp. | reverse complement strand
GGTGTTTATAGAGGATTTTCAGGCAATATAGAAAACAATTCGATTTTATTCGACTTTACACAGTATACCACAAGGGGCCGTCTTTAACTGGGCTTTGTTAGGACATTTTGGTGCGCTAGCCCTGGGAAGCCCCCCCCCCCTTGCGAAGGGGGGACTAGATGAAACGCTGCATCAGTTGAGCACAAATCTGATCAACATTCTCCGGGGTAACCATCCATTGTTTGCAGTACTGCAGCGCCTGATTCCTCCGCGAGGGGTGCTCTAGGTCGGAGAGCTGGCGAAATACTCCGCTACGGCGCCCAATCTGATAGAGAGCCTGCTCCTCCGGATCCAGGTTGAGAAAACGGTCAATCACCGCCAGCATCCGGGCCTGATCATCCGGGAAACGGCCATCGATCTCTTCAAAAAGATTAAGAATGTGATCGCTCTTGATCCGACTGGTGATACCGGAGAGTGACTGGAGAAAAAGCCGCAGTTCCTGGGCGGTTTCCCGGTCACCTAGCTTGACAAAGCGACCACAGGCCTCTTCCTTGGCCAGTTCCAATTGCTCGGGCAGAGCCAGGGTGCGGATACGGATGAAATCCGGATTGATCCGATTGAAAACGGCTGCACTCTCCCGGGCATGTTCTTCGGAAAGCTCCCGCCCCCCGAGCCCCGGCATGTAATATTCGGACAACTCGATCCCGACCTTTCTCACTTTCACCCCCGCCGCCACATGGATTGCACTGTCGGCGCCCTTCTTTACCTTGGCAAGCACGGCGTCAGAACCTGACTCCAGCCCGATATGAATGCGATTGAGTCCGGCGGCGGCGATGGCAGCAAGATCAGTCTCAGCCATGCGGGCAATGGTGTGGGAACGGGCGTAGGAAGTGATCCGTTCTATCTGGGGAAAGGCGCTGCGCAGAGCGGTAAGGATGGTCACCATATCCTGCGGTTTGATGATCAGGCTGTTGGAGTCCTGGAGAAATACCGATTTTGCGCCGCCCATGAGCCAATTCCGCGCCGCATAAAAGGCCCCCTGTTCACTCCAATCCAGTTCTTGGGGCAAGACCTGTGCATCGTGTTGCAGGCTGTGCATGCATTGGCGGAGGGTATCTATGTCGTGCAGTACATGGGCCACCGGGCGGCGACTGAATGGCTCGCCCTTATAAAGGCCGCAGAAGGTACACCGGTTCCAGGGGCAGTTACGGGTAACCCGGATCAGCAGACTGTTGCTTTCACTGGGTGGCCGGATCGGTCCCTGTTCAAATCCGTTATAGGGCTCCACAACATGCTCTCCTCGATCGAACTCAAGCAGACCGCCGCGCAAGAGAACGTTTAAACGTCCAAAAATCCGGGTGGAGCATGGCCAAAAAAGGGATCAACTCCAGCCGGCCCACCACCATGTCGAGAATAAAGATAGCCTTGGTCCAGGGAGAAAGACCGCCAAAGGTACCCATGGGACCGATGGTGCCGTAACCGGGCCCAATGTTGCCGATTGTGGCGGCGGTGCCGATAATGCCAACCACGGCGTCGCTTTCGATTACGGTAACCACCAGTGAGGATAAGGTCATCAGGGCGACGTAGAAAAGGACAAAACCGAGGATTTGTCGCTGGATATCCTCGGGCACGGTGACTCGATCGATCTTGATCGGCAACACGGCCTTGGGATGGACCACCTGGGCAATTTCGCGCTTGAGGTATTTCAGGCCGAACAGCACCCGCACCACCTTAACGCCACCACCGGCGGAACCGGCACAGCCACCGACCAGCATCATGGTAAAGAGGATGGTCTGCGCCGGGATAGCCCAAAGTCCGAAATCCACCGAGGCAAAACCAGTGGTGGTGATGATGGAAGCGATCTGGAAAAAGCCGTCGCGCAGGCCGTTTTGCCAACTGTCCTGTTCGACAAACACCAGGGCAGCGCAGAGAGCAAGCGACATCACCACCACTATACTGAGGTAGAAACGAAACTCCTCGTTATAAAGCAACGATCGCAGCTTGGCCTGAAACAACACCCGGTACTGAAGGGCGAAGTTGCCGCCAGCAAGGAACATAAACAGGGTGATGATCCAGGTGACCCCGCTGTTCTGATAGCCTTGAATCGATTGCGGATGAGGAGAAAAACCACCAGCAGCCATGGTCGAGAAAGAATTGCAGACCGCATCAAAAAGCGGCATCCCCTGGAGGTGCAGCAACAGTATCTCAACCACAGTCAAGAGCATGTAGATCATCCACAGGGCCTTGGCAGTGTGCGTAATACGTGGGGTGACCTTTTCCTCGGTGGGACCGGGCGCCTCGGCAAAAAACATCTGTCGCCCAGCCACGGCAAACTGGGGCAGGATCGCCACAAAAAGGACGATGATTCCCATACCACCCAGCCACTGACTGAGGCTGCGCCAGAAAAAGAAGGTCTTGGGATAGGGGGCGAAATCCTTGAGAATGGTAGCACCGGTTGTGGTGAATCCGGAGATGGATTCAAAGTAGGCATCCAGTGGCCCCAGCTGATAAAATAGATAGGGAATCGCGCCTATGCAGCCGGTCACCAGCCAGGCCAGGGTGACGATCAGCATGCCTTCGGTACGCTTGAGATTGTCGAAGTCCCGGGAAAAGCCGCCGTACCATTGAAACAGCAGCCCCAGGGTCACGCTGGTGCCGCAGGCAACGACAAAGGGCAGAATCGAGGCGTACTCTTTAGCGAGCAAGGCCACGCTGATCGGAATGAGCATAATCGTGCCCAGGGCGACCAGGATAATCCCAATAACATTGAGGATGGCAACCATCTTCATCGGGCAAATACCGCCTTAATGGCTTCGGCATCCTTGGCCATGGTAAAGATGATCAGCTGATCCCCGGTCATCAGTTCCGTCTCACCGTGGGGAAAGATCACGTTGCGACCGCGTTTGACCACGCCGATAATTGCCCGAGCCGGTAACTTGAAATCGCGCACCAGGGTTTCCTTAAACCCTTCGGGCAGGGTCAGTCGCAGAACCTCGCCCTGGCCACCTTCAACCAGGGCGAGGATGTTGATATCCTTGGCATGGAGCCGATTGAGCAGTTCTTTGAGGGCCGAATCTCGGGGTGAGACCACCACATCGATGCCAACCCGCTCAAAGAGGGCCGAGTTGCGGACATTGCCCACCCGAGTAATAATCCGCTCGCAGCCCAGCTGCTTGACCAGGAGTGAGCAGAGCAGGTTTTTTTCATCGTTATTGGTGACGCAGACGGTGACATCGCTATCACCGATTGATTCGCCCTCAAGCAGTTCGAGGTCGGTGCCATCGCCCTGGAGGATCAAACTTTTTTTCAGGTTGTCGGCCAGGAAGATGCAGCGGTTGCGGTCATGCTCAATCAGCTTTACTTTAATACCAGCCTGCTCGAGCTTTTGAGAGAGCATAAAACCGACACTCCCGCCACCGATGACGGCCGCAGTTTTGATCGTGTTCACGTTTTGGAAAAACTGCGCCGCCAGAATATCAAGTGCCGGACCGGTACCCATGAAGATGACCTTGTCATCGGTCTGGATGGTGGTGGCGCCGTTGGGGATAAACAGGCTGTGATCGCGGGTGATGCCGACGATGAGTACATTTTCGGGAAAAGAGCAGTCCATGATCCGCCGGTCACGGATGATGGAATTCTCCTTGATCCGATATTCGAACAATTTGGCCTTACCGCGGACAAAATATTCCACATCAATCGCATCGGGCACTGAGATGATGCGGAAAATATCCTGGGTGAGCAACTGTTCCGGCCAGATGATGGTGTCGATATCATATTTGGTCTGATATTTATTCTGCGAGAGCGAGTTGAGGTTGCGATACAACTCCATCCGCCGGACGAAACAGATAGTCTCGGCCTCGGTGATTTTCTTGGCAGTCCAGCAGGCCACGATATTGGCCTCGTCGATCAGCGAGCAGGCAATAAAAAGCTCGGCTTTGGCCGTGTTGGCCGACTCCAGGACCTGGACATCGGCGCCATTGCCCGCCACGAAACTGATATCGAGGTTATTGAACTTATCAGGCAAACGATCGAGATCGTCGACTATGGTGATATTATGTTTGCGATACAGTTGCGAGGCCACCATGTATCCGGTCTCGGTGGCACCGTAAATGAGAACATTCATAGAGTTACTCTTGATGAGGCAGGGATGCGTTTAAGGGCCGGGCGCGGCCTGCAGTTCGGGGAAGGACATTTTTGCCGATTTGTTGCCTGATGGACTTTTTACGAGTCCATCTTGTTTGTCGTTCTCGTAAAAATTTTCAAGAACGTCACCATGTGGAAAGTACTAAAAACCATCCGGATTGTACAGGAAATGCAAGGGCTATGGGGCATTTTGCGCCTGCACAAAAGAGAGACTGAAGCAATGAACGCGCTGAATTTCCTTGATTCCGCCCTTGGGGATCGTGCGGAAATTTGCTATACAGACTGATATGGAATCTTTCACTAAAAAAGAAGCAGCCGTAGCCACCATTATTATCTACGATCCGGAACCAGAGGTCCTCGTCCTGAAGCGAAAAGCCAACCCCCGTGATCCCTGGTCCGGCCACTACTCTTTTCCCGGCGGGCGTCGCGACGACGGCGACCCCTCGCTGCTGGCAACCTGTATCCGCGAAACCTACGAGGAGTGCGGCATAAAGCTCTCCACTGATCTTCTGGTAAAACAGTACCCGGTACGCCAGGCGGGCAACCACCTCAACCAACCGATCCCGGTCACCACCTATCTCTTCGAAATTCCTAAAATCCCGCCCATTCAATTGCAACAATCGGAAATCAGCTGCCATGAATGGCTGGATCTGGATTATGTGGCAGATAGCGCAAACATCATTAGAAGGCCGATGAGTTCCCGCTGCCCAGAGGTCCTTTTCCCCTGCATTCCGGCAACTGAAGGATTCATCTGGGGTTTCACCTATGAGACCTTAATGATGGTGATCGCCGACCGATACGCCCATATTTCCTGAAAAATATCTCTATTGTAGCCAAGGACAGTCCGAGAAACAGCGCTTGACTTTTCAGCCGTTGATTTGTATCAATAACGGCGGATTTGAAAGGGAATCTGCCTCTTTGGATGGAGCGTTCGAGAATTCTTCAACTTTTCTTCCGCCTCCCGGGCCGTGCCAGCCACGACACGCGTCCCACCGGTCTCAACGACCTTGCCCAAACACATTCCCGCACCTCAATTCCACCCCATATCTTGCTTCACATGAGTACCGAGTTCGTTTCTTGATCTACAGTCCCTTTGGGGATTTGCATGACAACTGATGGTAGTTACCAATTTTTGGTCTACTAATTTGGTAGGTTCAACAACAAGGAGAAACAAATGAAAGCACCAGTACGTGTAGCAGTAACCGGAGCTGCCGGCCAGATCAGCTATTCCCTCATTTTCCGCATCGCCAGCGGTACCATGCTCGGACCTGATCAACCTGTCATCCTGCAGCTTCTAGAAATTCCCCCGGCAATGGGCGCCCTGCAGGGTGTTTTGATGGAGCTTAACGACTGCGCCTTCCCGCTGGTTGCAGGCGTTATCGCCACCGATGATCCCAATGTCGCTTTCAAAGATGTCGACTTCGCTCTGTTGGTGGGTTCCCGTCCTCGTGGTCCGGGCATGGAGCGTTCCGACCTGCTCAACGCCAACGGCGCCATATTCACCGTACAGGGCAAGGCTCTGAGCGACAACGCCAACCCCAATGTCCGCATTTTGGTTGTCGGCAACCCGGCGAACACCAACGCCCTGATCTGCCTGAAGAATGCACCGAAACTCAACCCGCGCCACGTGACCGCAATGATGCGTCTGGATCACAACCGTGCCATGTCGCAGATCGCCGAGAAGACCGGCAACCATTCCAGCGAGGTTGAGAAAGTTGTCGTTTGGGGTAACCATTCCTCCACCCAGTATCCGGACATCAGCTATGCAACCGTCGCTGGCAAAGCCGTAAAATCACTGGTTGACGATGAGTGGAACAACAACTACTTCATCCCCACCGTTCAGCAGCGTGGTGCCGCCATCATCAAAGCTCGCGGCGCTTCCTCTGCAGCTTCTGCGGCTTCCGCAGCCGTTGATCATATGCGCAACTGGGCTCTGGGCAGCAACGGCAAGTGGGTCAGCATGGGTGTAAACAGTAAGGGCAACCCTTACGGTGTTGACGAGAATCTGATCTTTGCCTTCCCGATCATCTGCGAGGGTGGCGACTGGAAGATCGTTGAAGGTCTGGAAATCAGCGACTTCAGCCGTGAGATGATCAAAAAGACCGAGGCCGAGCTCCAGAGTGAGCGCGACGCCGTTGCCGAGCACATCAAATAAGACCACTTCTCCATTTGAGATGGTTTGTAGGGGTGCCCTTTGCGGGTACCCCTTTTTTTATTTGTTTTTTCGATCTCTTGACAAAGACTCTCGCAAAAAGCTACCCTCCTTCTCATGATCATTTCCATTTCAGGAGCATAAGCCTTGTCCCCCATCTCATCGACTGACATTCAAACCCTCTTAGACGCCGGACGCCTTGTCGAGGCAGGCACACTGCTCACCATGCACGGTGAGGAAATGGAACCGGAAGAACGGCAAGCACTGGAATCCCAGCAGCAGCAACTCTGGACCCAAGCCACAACCAGCGTTGCCGAGGGCGAGGCCCTGGAGCAGGAGGGAAAAAACCTCGAAGCCCAGGAATGCTACCAGCGAGTGTCCGGTTTTGCCTCTGACTTCCCCGGAATCCAGGATCATTGCAAACGGGTCACCGAGGCGTTGGACCTGGCCAATGCAGTCCGTCTGCGGTCCAAGCGAATCCGAGCCCAGGCGGTGCAAACTTCCGCAACAGGCAAAACGAGAGCCTTTGGCGCCCTGATTGGCACAGTGGTGTTTCTCGGTTTTGGCAGCGGAATCTGGTGGTCCATGGGCCATCCAGGATTCAATGCCCTCCCCTTGAGGTCGGCAACAACGGTACCGATCACGGCCAAAACCGCACCAGTAACGCCTTTGCCCGCCGCACCCGTCAAGGTATCCATGCCAACTCCCGTACCCACCAGCAAACAACCCGTGCTCCACGCGGATCAAGCAAAACCACAACCTGCACAACCTCCTCATGAACTTACCGCCATTGCACCACCGTCGAATCCGGTTAAGCCTGCGCCTGTGGCTGCAGTAGGTCCACAGGCCGACACGCCCCCAACCGTTATCTCCACTGAAAAAAAGCCGGAGCCTGCCACTCTTCCTGTCACCAAAACACCTAGTTCACCAGCACCGATTGCGGTAGATACGCCCGTGATGACCGCTCAGCAGTCCTTACCCGTTACCGAACCGGAGCATCCGCTCCTCACGACCACCGCACAATTCCCCCCTGTCGAAGAAAATCCCTCGGCTCAGGCTCAGGAAAAAATGTATACCGTGCAGCCAGGTGACTCGCTGAGTAAAATTGCCGAACGCCTCTTCTGCAACCAGGATGCGTGGCGACAAATGCATACACTCAACCACAATCAGATCAAAAACCCCGACCTCCTGGTTTCAGGTATGCAAATCCGACTCACCGGCGTAAAAAATCACTGCGCCAACAAGCCCTAATCACCTATTTTTTTCTAAAAAAATCAAACTGATTGTTTAAAAAAGGAGCGATAGAGGAAAAGCGCATCAAGGCGCCACTGGCGGGATGAAAAAACTGCAGCCAGGCCGCGTGCAAACAGAGGGTATCTCCTCGTTGCCCGCTCCCATAGAGTCGATCACCGACGATGGGATGCCCAAGCCCCAAAGGATGGGCCGCATGAAGACGGAGTTGATGGGTACGACCGGTCAGGGGCGTGAACTCGATCAGGCTTTGTCCGGCAACGACTGTCCGCCTCTGCCATTGGGTGATCCCCAACTTACCCTGCACCGGATCATAGACCTGATAGGGCCGATTCTGCGGATCCAAACGAAAACGAAGCTGGATCTCCCCTGCCTCTTCCATCACCTTGCCGGTCAATAGAGCCAGGTATCGTTTTGCCACCCTCCGCTCGGCAAACTGGCCGGAAAGATGACGATGAGACTCGACGGTCAGACCAAGGACCATCAACCCGGAAGTATCCATATCCAGCCGATGCACAGCCGGTTGCGCAATGCACTCGGGGATCAGCCGGCGAACCCGGGCGGTGACGCAGTCCTGCTTATCCGGACCTCGGCCAGGCACTGCCAAAAGCCCACCCGGCTTATTGACCACCACCAAATCCTGATCCTGATAGAGCACCTCGATTTCCAGTTGCATCACAGACCGCAGAGTTGAAATCCGAGGATAGGCTGACATTTCGCGGCACAGGCCGGATACCACTGCCCGTGCTGCTTGGTTCCCGAATTATTGGCAGCGCCCCAATAAAACTCGGCCATGGCCTCCGGCCGCAGTCCATTTAAGGCCGCCTGGTGCACAAGTTTTGGTCCACAACAGTCACCGGTTCCCGCCGGTGGAATACCTTTGCCCAAAAAAACATCCATGAGAGGCGCCGTATTTCCGCGAAAATTGGTCAGTCGATACAGATCATGGATGGCCCGCATCAGCTGCTGCGAAAGCTGCCGCCTCTGCCGCCTGACCAGTCGATAACGGGAGGTATGGGGCTCAAGTCCTTCTAGTTCGCTGCCCAGAGCTTTGATCTGCCGATCAGGCGCATCGACCAACGCACTGAAACGAGCCTCATCAAAGATGGGCCCCACCCAGCCGGGCACCTGCCACAGGCCGTTAAACTGCCCGGAAAAAGCCCGAAGCAAAACCCGTTTTCCGACGGCATCTCTGCAGGCAAGTATCCCGAACATCTTTCCTCCTCCCGTGGCAAAAAGAGGGGCAGTAGTACAACCGGGGTGAGCATCTGTACCCGGCTCCAGGCCATCGATACGACCGGATGCCTCAAAATGGGCCATAAGCGCACGGCAATCATCCAATACCGGCACGGCAGGCAAGTGATGGAACAGGCCGCAACGAGCACACCAGCCACCGCTTCGGCGGTGCTCCAATTGATTATCTTCAGGCAAAAAATACATCTCCAACCAACCCGCTACCGACGAAAAAGCCACACCAACAACGAGAGCACCAGGCTCACCACGATGCAACTGGTCACCGGAAAGGAGAAGCGAAAGGTATCACGCACAATGAGAATGTCACCGGGAAGACGACCAAGCGGCAACTGTTTCAACCAAGGCCAGAACAACCCAACGAGCAGGCAGATCAGGCCGATCATTATCAGTCCTCTGTTCATGCAACAGCCCTCCGCTGGCCTGCAAAATTATCCTGGCTGACCAACACACCGCCAAAGACTAGGGCACAGGCCATCCATTGAGAGAAATTGAGTCGCTCTCCTAGGATCAGGTAGCTGAGGAGGATGGAAAAGGCCGGAATCAGATTGACAAAGGCCGAGGCCTGACTGGCAGGAATCCGACTGATGCCGTAGTTGTACATACCATAGGCGCCCATACTGACGACGATCCCCAGATAGAGAATTGCGCCAAAGCCGCCCCAGGTCAGGGTGGTGGCACGCACCGAGGGGAAGAGCAGGACGGGAGCAAAAAAGATGGCCCCCGTAAAAGCCTGGATCCCGGTAAGAAAAAACGGATGGAGTTCTTTACTTAACCGTTTCATTAGAATAGTATAGCCCGTCGCGCAAATCATGGCCATGAACTCAAGAAAGTTCCCCAAAACCGGTTGGGGCGCCTGCTGGGTTTCCTGGCCGCCAAGGCTCAACCAGAGAGCTCCCGTCGCAGCAACGACAAAGCCGCCGATGGTCCGCGGAGAAATCCGTTCGCCAAGGAACATACCTGCAGATAGGGCTACCATCAACGGTAGCATGGTGGTAATCAAAGCGGCCTGTGAAGCGCTGGTACGGGTTAAAGCTGCCGTTTCAAAAAGAAAGTAGCAACAGGGCTCGCACAGGCACATCAACAGCACGGGGAGTGCATGACACCGACGTATCCCGCCCCTGGCCAATGACCGTATAAAAGGAACAAAACAAAGAGACGCGACCACCATCCTCCCCAGAATGACCATAAGGGGATGCATTTCCTGAAAACTGTATTTCAAGGCCACAAACGAACTGCCCCAAAGTGCCATGGCCAACAACAAAGCCATGATCGGCAGCATCTTTTGCACACCATCGGACAACATTAACTCACTCTTCTGAACGCCATGCACACCCCTACTCCCCTTTGTCAGACCACCCGGCGCAATGTTCGCCCTGTACGGTTCTTTCTCCTGCTGCTTCTGCCCTTGGTACTTTTGACGCCACCGGTCTGGAGTGCCACGTATCAGCCGGGTGCGGCCAGCGTGCAACAAACCGTGGGCCTATACCAAAATATTCCTGGCCTGACCAGCCAACAAATTGAATACGGGAAAACGGCCATCCCGAGGATGAACTATAACGCCCAACGTATCCTGCGCAAGATCTGCGGTTTACCGGGCGTAAACTTCGATTACGCTAAAAAGATGATCGATCGCCTAAATCAGGAACGGTTCACCTTTGAGCAGGTACTCACCTTTGAGGCCCTGGCCGGACTCAGCTCCATGGATATCCAAAGTGGCGTCACCGCCCTTGATACGGTGAAGCAGATGGAATTTGATGCCGGACGAGCATTCCGCGCCTTTGCCGGCGTGCAGGGCGTCACTGCCAAGCAGGCGCTGGGAATCCTCCCCATGCTCAACAATATGAGCAGCCCCAATGCCCGGGCAGCACAGGCTTTTTTTCTGGTCAAGGGTATGCGGGTCGACGTGGCCCTCAAAGGGCTGTCTTCGGTGATGCGCCTGCGGAACAACCAGGCAAAAGCTGCGGAGAGCTATGCCAAGATCTCCTCCATGAATACCGAGACCATGCTCGACGGCCTCGAACTGCTGTTGAAACTGTACCAGGACGATGCATGGAACGCCCGTTGCCTCTTTACCAACAAATCCATCAGCGCCCGTGAAGCCTGGGATTGGCTGGTCAGCTACTTTGCCCTCCCGACCAATATCCAGGAGGCGCAGTATGAAAAACTTGATCCCCGCCAAAAAGGTATCCTGCTGCAGGCACTTTATGATGGCGGCACCGAGTTATTATGGAAAATTAACAATCTACATGCAGTGACCGACCATAACGGGTACGAGATCTCCGACGGCACCCTCAACAGCTGGTCCATACAACAATTGCAGGCCAAATACGATGAACTGCAGCCCTCGGTAAGAGCTCAGTTCGGCAGCATGAGCAATGCAGGGAAAGGCGGTGCCGTGGCACTGCTCAGACGGGCAACCGCAGCGGCTCGGGTACAGACGGCCCGAGATTTCTCCGTGGCCAATGCCTACGCCATCATGGCACAGGGAAGCGAACTCTACGACTCCTCGTTTCGTGAAATCATGGTGCCGGTCCTGCTGGCCCGGATCAACAGCCGCTACCAGGGGGATCTGCTCAACTTTCTCAAAGCCATTGATCCAGGGAATCAATTCATCTCCGACTTTATCTCCAGTTGTGCCCAGAAAGGCAAACTGACGGAGTTCTTCCCCGCTGATCCCTATAAACAGAAGGCAATCCTCCAATTGGTGGCTTCCTCGGCCCTGCAAGACGAGGATTCGATTCTTCTGTTTTCCGCCACCTTCAGTCACCTGCTCAAGGTACTCTCACCGGAAGCAAGAACGTTTTTGATCAGCCTGATGGCCGAACAGAGCGATGCTGAAAATGCCGCCTTCTCCAAGCTGATCAATGTCATTCTCCAGTACTACCTGCAAACCTATCCGGAACTGCTCGGCCAGTCAGACCGAATACTAATCAGCCGCATGATCGTCCGCCATGGTGCGGTGAACCTGGAGAGGTACCAGATCACGCCCTTTGCCCAGTGGAAGCAAGATGGTCGCCTGGGATCGGTGTCGATGTATCATCCCGATGATGATGGTCGCCAATCCTTTGCCTCCAATGCCAACATGCTGCTCAACAACGGCTACCGAATGGTTGTTTCCGAGCAATATTCCATCCCGCCCATGACCGCTGCTTTCCGGGCGGAGACCCAACGCTATCTCGGTTCCGGTTTATCGCCGCTGTTCCAGGCCATGCGCAACCGTCACTTTGCAGTAGCCTTCACCAAGCAGATCAACGGTATCCAGATCGTGCACACCCAGTTCGTCTACTCTGACCTGGAAAATCAGATGGAAATGCTGCGACGTTTTGTCCGCTCGGGCGATGAAATGCTTGCCCAACGCGGGCACAGCTACTGGCGCTCCGAGCAGATCATCGAGCCGCTGACCAAATTGATTGAGGAAAACCAGGTCAGCGAATACGATCTTCGCAGCAAACAGCGCTTCTTAAGCCTTGGTTCCTGCGGCGGCGTCAAGGTCTACACGACCCTGACCAGGCTGTTCGCCTCTTCGGTGGATATTCTGGCGACCATCGGCACTGGTTTGGCGATGATCAACGACCCCTACAACAAGATGTTTTTCGAGATCATTGCCAGTAACAATTCCTCAATTACCTGGAAAAATGTGACCCAGCAGTCGGCATCCATCTTCCACGGTGAACGGGGACAGGACTATCTCCTCCCCGGATCGCTGACCGCCATCCTCCACAAAATCCTCGATGAGGAGCAGCAGGCAACAGGCAAGGCACCCAAGAAAGATCTCTTTGAGAGAAACAGAGGATAATCCGCTATGCCGCTTTACACCCGTGAAAACCTGCCCGAGTTACTCGCTCGGGCAGGAACAACCCCATCACAGGTGTATCTACTCTTTGGCGAGCGGTATTTGTGTAGGAATGCGGCGGACCAACTGGAAAAGGTACTGCTGAAGACCACCGGCGGCACGGTCAATGCCATCGACGGCGACCGCGAAGACAACGCCACCACCCTGGCGAAACTCCGCGGATACAGCCTGCTGCCGGGCAGACAGCTCTACCGGGTTATCGACACCCGCCTGTTTCATTCCAAACAGGTTGCCAAGAGTATTTGGGACCGGGCGCAAAAAGCTCAGACGGCAGGAAAACCCGAGCAGGCATCCCGTGCTCTTCGCGCCTTTATTGAAAGCGGCGGACTAGCGTCCTCCACAGACAACGACTTACAGGCCATGGGCGAGGGAGAATGGCAGCAGTGCTTTGGTTTTGCCAAACCCAGTGGAGATCTCAGCTGGACCAAGGCGCTGTTGGCCTCCGAACAGGGGCAATCCGGTGGGGCTGCCGCAACCGATCCGGCAGAGTCCCTTATGGCCGCACTCAAAATCGGGTTGCCTCCGGCCAACTTTCTTATCCTTTTGGCCGAGGAGGTTGATAAGCGGAAAAAACTCTTCAAACAGTTCAAGGAAGAGTACTCCATTCTTGACCTGAGCGTTGAAGCCGGAGCGGGCTCCAAGGCGCAAAAAGCGCAAAAGTCGGTACTCTTAGAATTGGTGCAGCAAACGCTTGCCGAACAGGGCAAAAGTCTTGCACCCGGGTTGACGGATCTGCTTTTTGACCGGGTCGGATTCCATCCGGTGGCCGTGGTCATGGAACTGCGCAAGGTGATGGCCTATGTCGGAGAGAGACGTCAGATCACCCGTGGCGACATTGATTTGCTTGTCGGTCGAACCCGCCAGGAAGCCCTGTTTGAACTGACCGGGGCTCTTTCGAGCGGAAACCTTGCACAGGCCATGGCCATAGGTGAACGACTTCAGGAAAACGGCATCCATCCCCTAGCCGTGGTCGCCACCCTACGTAACTATGTCCGCAATCTGCTGGTGTTCAGAGCCTTGCTCGAGCAACCTGAAGTCGGGTTTCAGGCCTCCATGTCGGCGGCAGCCTTTCAAAACACCTGTTTGCCGAGGTTAAAAGAAAAAGAACAGTGGAAAAAGGAGCTCGGTGGTCACCCTTTTGCTCTGTACATGCAGTTCAAAACAGCGACAACCTTTTCCCTGGCAACGCTGACCGGCTGGCTGCAGCTCCTCCTCCGGGCTGAGTTGCGCCTTAAAGGCTCTCCTGTTGCCGCGGAGACCATTCTCCAACATCTGCTGCTCTCCATGTTTTCTCGGCCAACCACAAAAGAGTAACGGCCCTTTCCTCCCGACCTTGCAAAATCACCGACGGGCATTAAAATACTGGCATGAACAAAATTTTGGGAGGACAATTCGCCCAACCCACCCGATTTTCAAGATATTCCCTTACGCTTCTTCAAAAATCCATATATTCTTGAAGAAGATAGACTCCAAAGACTTACGTGTAGTCCCTATTGAGCAGAGGCATGGCAAAAGAAGATTCAATTGTTCAAGAAAAAATTGAAAGCAGCGACCGGGAAGCCCTTCAGGAACCGCCGCTGTACAAGGTCCTTCTGCATAATGACGATTACACCACTATGGATTTTGTGGTGATGGTTCTGCAGACGGTCTTTCAAAAAACCACCGATGAAGCCACGCTTATAATGCTCAATGTGCACCATCAGGGCGTTGGCATTGCAGGTATCTACACCCGGGAAATTGCCGAAACCAAAGTGGCAATGGTGGACCAGATAGCTAAGCAGTATCAATTTCCCCTTCGCTGTTCCTTGGAAAAGGATTGTTAACACAGGCAGTACAGCTAGACGGGTATCACGGTATCCGAAGATCTAAGGGGAACCTGAGTCCCCGACGAGGAAATACACTATGTTGAGTAAAGAACTGGAACTTGCCCTGATAAAAGCGATCAAAGAAGCAAAGACCCACCGTCATGAATATGTGACAGTTGAGCATATGCTCTATGGGTTGTTGCACGATGATCTTGCCCGCCACGTCATCGATAAATGCGGTGGCAACAATCAGAACATCAAGGAGCGCCTGGAACGTTTTTTTGAAAGCGGAATGCCGATTATGAAGGAACTCGACGGCGAGCCCGCACAGACCGTTGCCTTTAATCGGGTCCTGCAAAGGGCAGTAAGCCACGTACAGAGCTGCGGCAAGAAGCAGGTCGATACCGGCGATGTCCTGGTGTCGATTTTCACCGAGCCCGATTCGCACGCGGTTTACTTTCTTGGCAGCGAAGGCGTCGGTCGGATGGAGGTGGTTGAATACATTTCCCACGGTCTGCCGGAATATCTGCAGAAAGAGCCCTATCGACAACCTCCGCCCGGGCAGCAGCAGTCCTCGAAAAAACGGCAGGACAAAGCCTCGGACGCCTTGGATGAGTTCACGGTTAACTTTGCCAAACGGGCTGCAGAAGGCACCATTGACCCTCTGATTGGGCGTGACCATGAACTGCTGCGGATGATGCAAGTGCTCTGTCGCCGCAAGAAAAACAATCCGCTGTTGGTCGGTGAACCCGGGGTCGGTAAAACCGCCATGGCTGAAGGCCTGGCCCTGCGTATCTACGAAGACACGGTGGCACGGCAGGAACCCAAGCCCGATCCGAAGAAACTGGTGCCTGATTTGCTCCAGGATGCGGAGATCTACATGCTTGATCTCGGCACGCTGGTGGCTGGAACCAAGTACCGGGGCGATTTTGAAAAACGGCTCAAGGACGTGGTTACTGCCATTGAGAAAAAAGAGAAGGCCATTCTTTTTATCGATGAGATGCACACCATTATCGGTGCTGGGGCCACCAGCGGCGGCTCAATGGATGCCTCTAACCTGCTGAAACCGGCCCTGCAGTCGGGAACGATCCGTTGTATCGGCTCCACCACCTATGAAGAGTATAAAAACCACATTGAAAAAGACCGGGCCCTGTCTCGTCGATTTCAAAAGATCGATATCGACGAGCCCTCGGTGGGCGATACCTGCCGTATCCTTCGCGGGCTGCAATCACGGTACGAGGAGCATCACCAGATCCACTACAGTAAGAGTGCCATCGATGCCACTGCGGAACTGGCCCAACGCTACATCAATGATCGCTTCCTCCCGGACAAGGCCATTGATGTCATGGATGAGGTGGGCGCCTTTTTCCGCCTCAATGGAAAAACCGGTCGCACCATTGGCCTGCGTGACGTTGAGCAGATTGTCTCCAAAATTGCCCGAGTCCCAGTCAACAGTAAAGCGGGAACAGACCTGAATGATCTGCTCCTCCTGGATGGCAAACTCAAATCGGTCATCTTTGGCCAGGACCAGGCCATCGACGCCTTGGTCAAGGCGGTTAAACGCTCCCGAGCTGGGTTGGGCAACCCCCAGGCGCCCACAGGCTCCTTTCTCTTTGCCGGGCCAACCGGTGTAGGTAAAACAGAAGTAGCACGGCAGTTAGCGGCGTCTTTATCGGTTAACTTCGAGCGCTTGGACATGAGCGAGTACATGGAGAAGCACGCAGTGGCACGCTTAATTGGTGCCCCTCCCGGTTATGTCGGGTTTGATCAGGGTGGCCTGCTGACCGATGCCATCCGTAAGCATCCCTATACGGTGCTCCTACTCGACGAGATCGAAAAAGCGCATCCGGATGTCTTCTCCATTCTGTTACAGGTAATGGACCACTCGACTCTGACTGATAATGCGGGTCGACGTGCGGATTTTCGCAACGTGATCCTGATTATGACCACCAATGCCGGTGCCCGAGAAATGAGCGAACGGACCATCGGCTTCCTCGGCGACACCAAGGGTAAGGAGCAGAAGGCCATAAAGAATATGTTCTCGCCGGAGTTCCGCAACCGCTTGGATGCCACCATCACCTTTGCCCCGCTCAGTCCGGAGACGGTTGAACAGGTGGTAGAGAAGATGGTCGGTGAACTCCAGCAGCAACTGGCTGGCAAGAAAGTGGAGATATCGCTGAGTCCTGCAGCCAGATCCTGGCTGGCCAAAGAGGGCTATGAGCCGGCTTTTGGTGCACGGCCTTTACGTCGTCTGATCATGAAAGAAATCGGTGATGTGCTTACCGAGGAAATTCTCTTTGGCCATCTCACCAAGGGTGGCAAGGTCAAAATCGGCCGTAAAAACGATAAAACCACCTTCGCCTACCATTAACATCGCCCCTGCCGCCGGGCTTATCAAAGTCCGGCGGCGTCTCTTCCCCCCGCCTTAAGTACAATTTTTTTAACTTTGTGACCTAAGTCTAGTTGACATTCAAAAAAAGACACGATACTGTCACCTTATGATTGAGACTGTGATTCATTGTTACAAGAGTCGTTTAATTTTTTTCATAAGTGCTGAATACACAGTTGTACGATAACGGGAGTGGGGATTAACCAAAAGGAGGAGACCCATGGTTAAACGATTTTCCATGCTGGCTTTGGCTGGATTGATGATTCTGCCAACTATCGCAGCTGCCGGTGGCGGGCACAATGCAGACCTTGAGAAAAAAATAGACGAGCTTTCCCGCCAGCTTGACGAGCTGAAAGCGCAGATGGCCCAGCAAAACGAAACCATCACCGAGTATGGCGACAAGGTCGAGGATATTGATGACCTGCTTGATGAGAAATCCGACTCCTGGGATCTTGCTGCCCGCTTCCAGTTCAGTGGCGATTTTCGGGCGCGTGGGGATTATTACAACGCGAGCAATGTATTTGGCGCCGGTGATCGCTTTGGCATGAATAATGATGGGACCTGGGGCACTGCTGTTGGTGATCAGGAAAATGACACCATTTTCACAAACCGCTTTCGCCTAAACATGAGGGTAAAAGCCACCGAAAATCTCGAATTTAAAGGCCGACTTGCCATGTATAAAGCATGGGGCATGCAAGATACGCCCGATGGTCTTGGCGGTGGGATGCCTATTTTTGACGGGAATACCACCCGAACACCTAGCGACAGTGCTCTTTATGTAGATCGAGCTTATGTCAACTGGACCAATATAGGTGGAGCACCTGTCTGGTTCTCTATTGGCCGACGTCCTACCTCTGACGGTCCCCCTGCTCAACTTCGCATGGGTACCGATGAACGCATGGCTACACCAGTTGAATACATGGATTATCCGTTTGACGGAATTTCACTCGGGTATGCCTACGATTGGGGCAATGATGCACTGGGAACCGGACGCATACGGTTTTGTTACGGCCGAGGATTTGAAAATGGGTTAGCCACCGAAGACACGGGCCCAACAATTGATGATACCGATTTTGCCGGTTTAAGTTGGGATGTCATGCAGCAAGGCCCCCGTTTCCTCAACATTCAGTCTTTTGGGGCATTTAATCTCTTCAATTATCCTTCATTTTCCAGTGATCTGGTCAATTATGGCGCACCGTCGGTGTACGGCAATCAGGCCAACTTGGGAAATATCTACCACACCACTGGAATTTACATGGATAAGGTGGAAAACCTGAACTATTTCATTGGTGGTGGATGGAGTCGCACAGATCCCAATAGCAACGGCATGTTTAATGATTACTACAAAATGTATCTCACCGGAACTAGCGGCACCAACACCGGCAGCGAAAACGGCTACTCCATTTACACAGGTATTCGCTATGATATTGACAACCTAGGATTAAAACTGGGTGCTGAATACAACTACGGGTCGCAATACTGGGTTTCGTTCTCCCCAGGTCATGATGACCTATATATGTCTAAACTGGCCACCCGTGGTAGCGCTTATGAATTGTATTTAATTTATGATCTACCTACTGGCGAGGCTATATCCAAATATGCAAAAACCTTCATTCGACTTGGCTGGCAGTACTATGATTACGATTATGCCGGCGGATTTGACTGGAACATGAAACCTTATGATTTAGACAGCGAAAAAGAACAACTGCGGGCCCTGGGAATTAACCCGGTTGAAAGCGCCAACCAGGTCTACTTGACATTTGAGGCATACTTCTAAGTTCTCGAAAGTCTCTGTGTAAACCTATGGGGAAAGCCACCAGGCTTTCCCCTTTTTCTTTTTGGTTGAAGAGCATGCAACGCCAAACATCCGTTCCCTACTACTCCAGCAATCTGCTCCCTGTTCCCCATGGTTGCTTCTCCTGCACCGGCGGGGTGAGCAAGCCTCCTTTCACCTCACTCAATCTCAGTTTTTACACCGGCGATCACCCCGAAAATGTGCGCGTAAATCGTTCTCATGCTCTCAAGGCACTGCGGCTGAATCACCTCATCTCAGTCAAACAGGTCCATGGCGACCGCGTTCTTTTTGCCCAAAAGGAACACATCGACCAGGAAATAGAAGGATTTGATGCGATCATCTCCGACCTCCCTGGAACCGGCATTCTCATTCAGCAGGCAGACTGTCAGGCTGTACTCCTGTGGGCACCGCAACCGCAGGCCATCGCCGCCATTCACTGCGGCTGGCGTGGCAGTGTCCAGGGGATTATCGGTAAAACAATCGCGTGCATGAAACAAGAATATGGCGTAGAACCCGGCACTCTGCGGGTGGTGATCAGCCCCTCGCTTGGCCCCTGTTGCGCGGAATTTATCAACTTCCGTACAGAGCTTCCTGAATGGATGCATTCCTATCAGGTGCGACCGCACTTTTTTGATTTCTGGGCCATCAGCCGGCGGCAACTCGAAGAAGCGGGAGTACCGGATGAACATATTGATATTGCGGGCATCTGCACTCGTTGCAACGAGCAGTATTTTTCTTACCGCCGTGCAGTGCACACCACAAATGGAATCACCGGACGCAACGGCTCGATTATCGGATTGCCGTCTGTATAAAGATGTAATGGACTCGCAGTAAGTCCATTACCCTTCCATGAGTTTGGCGAGGTAACAGCGCAGATAGACAAGGCGTATTTTTTTCACGGGCGAAGGCACACCGGAGGTATCTCAGTGTCGGGAATAAGGCGACGACGCCATCAACGATGATTTGGGGAAGGATCTCTTGGAGTCAGGCAAACTCAAAGTCACAAATAAGCGGTGCGTGATCCGAAAAAGTGACAGGGGGAATCTGAAAGTTGGTTACTTTCAGCTCCGGGCTGTGAAGAATAAAATCCAGCTCCCGTTTGGGAGCCCGACTGGGATGGGATGGTTTTTTCTCAGGATTGGCACTGACCAATCCGGTGGCGCCAAGAAACAGCTCCAACTCGCGGATGCCCCAAAGGACATTGAAATCTCCGGCAAGGATCATGGGCCGGTCGACCTCACGAATAAGCTTGTATAATCGCTCCAACTGATACTGACGGTTGCGGTAGGTCAGGGAAAGATGGACCAAAAAAATGGTCAGCTGTTCGGTGCAGGCCTGAATTACCAGCCGTTTTACCCCTTCATCGAAGTAATGGAACCGATGACTGATGATGGGCATCCGGGTCAGCACCGCATTCCCCTGGGTTTTTAACAGTGGCAACCGTTTGGCCATGGAGGATGAGCCGTATTTAGTCTCAATCACATGATAAAAACCAAGCTGCCTGGCAATGACTTCCGCCTGGCACGTTTGCCCGGTTCGAAAAGAACCGCCATCCACCTCCACCAAACCCAAAATATCGGGCTGAACGGCATTGATGAAATCCAAGATCTGCTGCAGGGTAGTGTGTGAATGTCGCAGGTAGCCTGCGTATGGAAAGGGGAAATGAAATCGACGCCCGTTGCCGGTGGCGTAGCGAATGTTATATAATAAGAAGCGCAATAAACCTCTCCTTCGCGCCCTACTCGAGGACTTTGCGCAACCCGAACACGCCCTGCGTTGTACTGCTGAAGGCTGGATTCACTCCGCGTCGTCCACGTGATCCCGAATCGCCAATACCCTCCGGAACGCTCACCACTTCTATGGCTTCCGCCGGAGGCTGCTCCACTACAAACCGCTCCGCTTTAACCGCTTCTATCCCCTGCATTTCCAGGTAGAAATCGTAAAATCGGGAGCAATCTTTGTAATAACTTTTCTTTTTAAGCCACTTAGGGTCGCCCCCACCTTGACTGCGGGCATGATGAAAGGTGGAAAGGTTGATCAGCAGGGTGGTCATCGACTCCTTGGCCATGCGCTGAATATTAAAGGGCTCACCGAAAGAGCGATCTACGTCCTCACGGATAGTGCGGGACAGGTGCTGAAAGCCCTGACCGCGGACGTTGGTATCCGGTAGCTTGTACCGTTGGCAGGCCCAGGGTAACAACAGCGTGGCAAGGAGAAAAAACTCCGGCACCTTGATGGGCTCTTCTCCCCGATTTTTTTGATGGAGTCGATCGAGAACGGCAAAAACCCGCATCAGTTCGCCACGGACAACATCACCATCCTGCCCTTGCAGAGATTCCCGGTAAAGGGGGAAAATGGCCTCCCACAAGGATGTGGACATGCACAAATCGGCCCAGGCACGGCTGGCACCGGATTGCAGATCTTTGAGCACCTCATCACGAATGCGGGAAGGTGGGCAAAGTTGCAGTTTATTGCAATGGTGCTTTACCGCCGCCAGGGTTTCCGCCTCAATAGAAAATCCGGTACGAGCAGAATGGCGGATAGCCCGCATCATCCGTACCGGATCTCGGGTGAAACGTCGGTCAGGTTCGCCAACCACCCGAATAAGGCCTCGGTTGAGATCGGCGACCCCACCGGTATAATCGATGATGGTATGATTCTCGACCTCATAAAACAGGGAATTAATCGTCAGGTCACGACGAAAGGCATCCTCTTCCAAGGTCCCGAAGGTGTTGTTCGAGGGCAGGACCGCATCATCGCCTTTGATATCGAATTCACTGCTCGAGCGCAGGGTGGACACCTCGATAATCTTGTTGCCGTGAAAAAAGACCTGAACCAAGCGGAACCGACGCCCGATGGTGCGGCTGTTGCGAAACAGTTGTCGCAACTGACCGGGCCGAGCGTCGGTGGAGATATCAAAATCCTTGGGTGCACGCCCCAAATACAGATCCCGCACACCACCCCCCACCAGGTAGCCCTTAAAACCGGCATCGCGAAGACGATACAGCACTTTCAAGGCCTCACGGTCGAGCATATTCTCACGAATGGGATGCTCCAATTCGGAAAAAATCCTGGCTTCGACGCCCGGACGGTTTGCGGACTCCACAGGAATCTCTTGCACGGTTTCCGTCATAACATCCTGTTCTCAAGCATAAAACACATTTTAAAAAGTCCCAGTCCACCCATCAGGTTTGCGGAAGCTGCTCCCTGTAGACCGATTCCGCCGCTTGCACAAAACGGTCGAATATTTCCTGCACCGATAAGATTTCCTTCATTTTAAAAGTATTCGCACCGGAGAAGACCAGGCCGTTTTCCACATCACCCACCAAGGCGTTGCGGAGGCGCTCGCTGATGCAATATCTATAACTGCATTTTTTCAGGCACTTAAACACGCATTTATCGGCTGAAATATCATCGCCGCGGAGCATCTTTTCGACAAAAGGCGTTTTAACCGCCCGCCCGGGCAAACCAACCGGTGAGCTCACAAGGACGATATCTTCCTTCTGCGCGTCCAAAAAGGCCTGCTTGAATTTCTCGGAAACCGAACATTCCTTGCTCAAGACAAAGCGAGAGGCGATCTGTACCCCATCCGCACCGTATTTATCCATCATCTCCGCCATTTCAAAACCATCGGTAATACCACCGGCGGCAATCAATGGAATCTTGGAAACCACCTTACGAACAGATGGAAAGAGTTCGCGCAGGGGGGTTTCAGTGCCCAGATGCCCGCCAGCCTCGGTGGCCTCGACAATGACAGCGGCAGCCCCCAATTTCTCAGCCAACTTGGCCAGCCCCGGTGAAGAAACGATGGAGACTATCGGAATATTGAATTTTTTCCCGACTTTAAAAATATCCCGGGAAAAACCGGCTCCGGTGATGATCATATCGGCGCCAGCCTCAATCGATCCCATGACCAGCTCATAAAAATCCCGCATCGCGTACATGATATTCACGGCAACGATGCCTTTAGTGGCGTTTTTAGCCTTGCGGATATCCTCTTGCAACTCCGGCACAGGAATTCCCGATCCACCGATGGTTCCTATCCCACCGCACTCAGCCACAGGTATGGCCAGGGCCGAGGTCGACACTCGAATGGACATCCCCCCTTGAATAATAGGAATTTTGGCGATAAGGGATCCAATCTTAAGTTCTGGCAGTTTCATTCAAGCCTCTTAATCTGATGTTGCTTTCAATAATATATAAAAAAGGCTGCTCAATTGTCCATTTTCCGCCCAGAGCGAAAGGAAAAACAATGTCGATCTCCCCCTCCTTTGTCAAGCCTGGCGACCTTTTCAAAAAAGAGACCGAAAAAGCAGAAGCGTGTCGCCATTCTACCACAACACAGCCACATCGGCTTGACTTTTCACCCGTTTTACGAGTACATTTCTTAATTTTTCGTAGCAATTGAGAGCAGTCCGGGAAGCAGCCCAATGCCCTCTCGGAGCAACAAAGGAGTTTTCCTTGAAGATTCAAGCGATTAACGGTTTTAAAGATATTCTACCGGAAACGGCAATTCGTTGGCGGTACATTGAGCAATGTGCCCGCGACACCTTCGAACGCTTCGGAATGCGTGAAATCCGGTTACCGATTTTAGAAAAAACAGAGTTGTTTGTCCGCTCTATCGGCGAAGCCACCGATGTGGTGGAAAAAGAAATGTACACCTTTGTCGATAAGGGATTAACCATGCGACCCGAGGCCACCGCCTCGATTATGCGCGCTTTTATCGAACACGGCCTGCATGTGCAACGCCCGGTTCAGCGACTCTATACCATCGGTCCGATGTTCCGCCATGAGCGTCCGCAAAAGGGACGACTGCGACAATTTCACCAACTGGATGCCGAAATTATCGGCGCAGTTGAACCGCAGATCGACGCCGAGTTGATCGCTATGGGCCAGATGCTGCTCGACACCCTGGGTATCAATGTCAGCCTGGAAATCAACTCCCTGGGTTGTCCGATCTGCCGCCCACCCTATAAAGAACGACTTGTTGCCTATATCGAGCAGAGAAGCGACGCCCTGTGTGAAGATTGCCGCCGCCGGACGCACACCAACCCACTGCGAGTTCTTGACTGCAAGAAATCCTCCTGCAAGGCGGTGGTCGCCGATGCCCCCTCACTGCTTGACGCCCTGTGCCCCGAATGTGACCAGCATTTCGGCGAGGTCCGCCAGGCGTTGGAAACCCTCGGCATCGCCTTTACCATCAATCGCTTCATGGTTCGTGGCCTGGATTATTACACTCGCACCACCTTTGAATTCCTCACCTCCGATCTCGGTGCCCAAGCAGCAGTCGGCGCCGGTGGCCGTTATGACGGGCTTATCGAGCAACTGGGCGGGCCTGCACTTTCCGGGATTGGTTTTGCCATGGGCCTGGAACGCATTGCCCTGTTGATGGAACAACAGCCAGAGAGCCAAGCGCCCGTTGAGGCAATGGATATTTTCGTGGCCGCCCTAGGCAAGGACTCGCTCACCGCCTGTAGCCAACTCACCCATGCACTGCGCGCACAAGGCATCAAGGCGGCAATCGATTACAGTGGCCGCAGCCTTAAGGCCCAACTCAAGCAGGCAAGTCGTGTCAACGCCCGATTCGTCCTGATTATCGGTGATGAAGAACGCGAAAAACAGCAGGCTATTTTGCGTAACATGACCACCCAGGAACAACTGCCCTTTGACCTGAGCGGCACCAACAGCCAACAGATCGATCGCTTATTCGCTGCACTGCACTGAACCCGGAAGAACCGACCCTAAAGGCCTGTGCCAGACCAGTTCAGTTCGTCTTGGGCAAGCAAACGAAAGAGCTTTTCCCGGATCCTGCACGTGATCCGATTCACTTTGGAGATAAATTATGGAATCTATGGGCGCGCTTCGGCGCACACACACATGTAACGATCTGAGCGCAGCCTGCCTTGAGCAGGAAACTATCCTCATGGGCTGGGTACTTCGTCGCCGTGATCATGGCGGCGTTATCTTTATCGACCTTCGCGATCGCTGGGGTCTCACCCAGGTGGTATTCAATCCTGAGATAAACGCCGATGTGCATGCCAAGGCACATCAGCTGCGCAGCGAGTGGGTTATCGCCATTCGAGGCAGGGTCGCTAAACGTCCGAATGATATGGAGAATACCAAACTGGCCACCGGTGCTATCGAGGTATTGGTGGATGAACTGCGTATCCTCAACACCAGTGAAACGCCGCCCTTCCCCTTGGATGAGGACGTGGAAGTATCCGACAACCTTCGCCTGCAGTATCGGTACATGGACCTGCGCCGCCCGGAGATTGCCCAAAACCTGATCCTCCGCCACCAGGCACTGCAGACGGTTCGTTCCTATCTCAACGATAATCAGTTTCTTGAAATCGAAACCCCGATGCTGACCCGCTCCACGCCGGAGGGTGCTCGCGATTACTTGGTGCCGAGCCGGGTCCATGCCGGTAAATTCTTCGCCTTGCCGCAATCACCGCAGCTGTTCAAACAGATCCTGATGGTGGCCGGCATGGACCGTTACTATCAGATCGTCAAATGTTTCCGCGACGAAGACCTGCGTGCCGACCGTCAGCCCGAGTTCACCCAGATCGATATGGAGCTGAGCTTTGTCACTGAAGAAGAGATCATCACCATCGTTGAGGGGATGATCAAAAATCTGTTCAAGGTCGCTCGCGGAATTGAATTGCAACCGCCCTTTACCCGCATGACCTATGATGAGGCTATGCGGCGTTTCGGCAACGACCGCCCTGACGTTCGTTTCGGCCTGGAGTTGGTCGATCTGACCGAATCCCTGCGCGGTTGCGGGTTCAAAGTCTTCAACACGGTGATTGATAAAGGCGGGGTGGTCAAAGCGATTAATGCCAAGGGCTGCGGTAGCTTTTCCCGCAAAGATCTCGATGATCTCACCGATTATGCCGGACGCTTCGGCGCCCGCGGTATGGCCTGGATTAAAATCAAAGAGGATGAATGGCAGTCACCGATCACCAAGTTCTTCAACGAACAAGAAATCGCTGCCATGGCCCAGGCTTTGGACGCTCAACCCGGCGACTTGATCCTCTTCGGAGCCGATAAGCCCAAGGTCGTCAGCCAGGTGCTTTCCGAACTACGCCTGGAGCTTGCCCGCCGCCTCAAGTTAGTTGACGAGAACTCCTTCAATTTCCTCTGGGTCACTGACTTCCCGCTCCTTGAGTATGATGAGGAACAAAAACGCTATACCGCCGTGCACCATCCGTTCACCGCGCCCAATGAAGATCAGCTCGACCTGCTCGAGAGTGATCCGGGTGCGGTCAAGAGCCGCGCCTACGACCTGGTGCTCAACGGCAACGAAATCGGCGG
>JAQUEZ010000047.1:0-10829 GCA_028684915.1 Desulfobulbus sp. | reverse complement strand
TCCTGCCAAACCCCGTCAAGGAAAAGCTCATGGGGTTTAAAGGCATTTTTGTAGCTCATCCCTCCATGACCGTCGATCCAATACCCCAAGTACAACAACCCGATATCGTGTTTGCGGCAGATATGATTGAGGGTAAGAATATTGAGCGTCCCTGGACTTCGCCACGCCTGATCCGGATCGAAAAAGAAATACACGGCATTAAGCCAATCGGGTGCCCCATCAACGATGGACACCCCCAGCAGTTCATCCCCCACCTTGTAACGGATTTCAAAACAGCTGCTGATACTGGTGATAAAAAAACCGGCATAGTAACTCTCGGCACTACTCTTTCCTGCGGGAAAGCGACTGGAGAGAAACCGCTGCAAGAGCGACAGATTCTCCCGCGACATGGTCAACGGAGCGATTTCGACGCTCACATCCTGGTTTTTTTTCCATACTCGACGCTGGTTACGGTTTGGCCGAAACCGTTTGCACTGAAGACGAATCGGGACACAAAGAGAACAGTTGGGACAGCGCATGTTATACATGCAGTTGCCGTTGCGGCGGTAACCGTAGGCTAGAAGCTCTCCCATGGTCAAATCATCGACATGTCCCAACACGGCCTGATGATAGATGGCCATATCCTGCTGACCATAAGGGCATTCGGCTACCGCGTTGATAAAAAAGCGTTCAAGTTGATCAAGAATTCGCGATGGCATGCCCTCTTGCCCCAGGTCTTTACCGATCATACCACCCCTTGGTCCAGCATGGCGTTGGCCACCTTGACAAAACCGGCAATATTAGCCCCGGCAAGATAGTCGCCAGTATGCCCGTAGGACGCAGCCGCATCCACGCAGGTTCGATGGATATTTTCCATGATAGCCCGCAGCCGAGTATCGACTTCATCGCGACTCCAACTGATTCGCATCGCATCCTGAGCCATCTCCAATCCAGAGACGGCCACGCCTCCGGCATTGGCCGCCTTGGCTGGTCCAAAGAGCACCTTGTTTTCATGAAACAGGGTGATCGCCTCGGGCATACACGGCATATTGGCCCCCTCACAAACCAGTCGCACCCTGCCTTCGAGTAGATGAAACGCATCCTGAACATTGATTTCATTCTGGGTTGCGGCGGGCAAGGCGCAATCGGCTGGATGCTGCCAGAGTGGATTATAACCAAGCGCTGGGTCAGCAGGGACGAAGATCGCCCGTGGATATTGCTCGCAGTACTGGTGAATACGGCCGCGATCTCTATTTTTTAATTTTTTGATATATTCGAGTTTGGTGGCATTTATCCCCTCTTCATCATAAATATAACCCGATGAATCGGACATGGTCAGAACCTTACCGCCCAACTGCAGCACCTTCTCCGCCGTAAACTGGGCAACATTACCTGAGCCGGAAATCAAGCAGCGCTTGAATTCCATGGTTTGCCCACGTAAGGCGAGCATCTCCGAGGCGAAGTAGACCACTCCGTAGCCTGTGGCCTCGGGCCGGATAAGACTGCCGCCCCAGCCTACCCCCTTACCAGTCAGGGCCCCGGTGAATTTATTCTGCAATTTTTTATACATGCCAAAGAGATATCCGATCTCGCGCGCCCCAACCCCGATATCACCGGCAGGGACATCGGTGTCTTCGCCGATATGGCGAAAAAGCTCGGCCATAAAGGACTGGCAAAAGCGCATCACTTCCATCTCACTGCGCCCCTTGGGATCAAAGTCCGCACCACCCTTGCCGCCTCCGAGGCTCAACGTCGTCAGGCTGTTTTTAAACACCTGCTCAAAGGCCAAAAATTTGATCACCGAGAGGTTGACCGAAGGATGAAATCGCAGGCCACCCTTATAGGGACCGATAGCCGAATTCATCTCCACCCGGTAGCCACGGTTCACCTGCACCAGCCCTTGGTCATCCATCCATGGCACCCGAAACATGATCATCCGTTCAGGCTCAACCAAGCGCTCAAGGAGAGCATATTTGCGAAATTCAGGATGCCGATCAAGCACCGATTCAATGGTCGGCAAAAACTCCGCTATTGCCTGGTGAAATTCCTTTTGATCGGGATCTCGTTGCAACACAGTGGCCAGGGTTTGTTCCATACTCTGTCCTTACCGATGAGGGATTGAGGGAAGAGGCCTAGACGACTTTACCAAATCATCGGGCGTATTGATATTGTGCCAGGAATCGTGAAGATGTGAAGGAGGTGTTGGCGTTTTTACGCCGGGAACCGATTGCAACCGGTTCATACGTCGATGGCCACCTGCGGCCATTTCCTCCAACACCGGCAGGATAGCACGGTCATAATAGGCCAAAAGAGGCTCAACTCGGCCGGTTCCGGCGATAGCAGGCATCACTGCGAGCACACCAGGTTCCCGACAGCCAAGCAGCCATTGCACCGCCTCAATCCGCATATCCGGCTGATCGCAGGCAACGACCAGAAAAGAAACCTGGGGAAAAGCTCGCAGCGCCGACAAAATTCCGGCAAGAGGTCCGCCGATGTTCGCCGCATCGGGAACCTGGGTAAGTCCCTGAAGCGAGGGGGGTAATTCACCTGCGCCGGCAACCACCACCCGGCCCAGCATCTGCTGCAATAGGGTAACGGTCCGCTCGACCCAGGTCTGACCATCCTGGAGAATGAGATGCTTCGGCGTCCCCATGCGACTGGACTTGCCCCCGATCAGCACGCAGCCCCATACCTGATCGGGGCCATCACATTCTGAGATCACAGTAAATGCGCACTCCGTGGAAAGAGGCCGATCTCTGCCCCCCGATGCAGCAATTCCCGTACCGCTTGCAGCCCCTCTTCTCCGATATCCTTGGAGTACGGGTTGACATACAGGCCGATATGACTGTTGACCACATCAATCTCCAATTCCTGAGAGTGCTCACGGATATAAGGCAGACAGGCGTGCGGATGGGAATCTGCCCAGTGGATACTCGCGGTTATGGCCTTGCTGAGATCAGTCCGTACAGCCTCTGCCAGGGATCGCCTGGCGACGATACACCCAAGCGGGAGAGGTAATCCGGTGGTCGACTCCCACCATTCCCCCAAATCCTGTACACATCGAAGGCCAAGCGTTTGATAGGTGAACCGACTTTCATGGATAATAACCCCCCCATCCACCGAACCTTGCAGGATAGCATCCATGATCTGGTCAAAACGCATCACCACCAGTTGTTCACAGGCTGGATGGTAAAGACGCAACAACAACGCTGCGGTGGTCAACCTACCGGGTATGGCGATCTTCCACTGGGACAGGGGCTTGCCATTGGCGCCTGAACCGGTAATCAGCAAAGGGCCGCAACCCCGTCCAAGGGCTGCACCGGAAGGCAACAGGGTATATTGATCCAGGACATGCCCCAGGGCGTGAAAGGAGAGTTTGCTCACATCCAGTCGCCCTTGCATTGCCCAATCGTTGAGCGTTTCTACATCCTCCAAAATCGGCGATTGGAGGCGCGCTATCTGCGGCTGCACCTGTCCGTGCACCAGGGCGTTGAAAATATAGGTATCATTGGGACAGGGAGAAAAGCCCAAGGAGAGGGCGGAGATGTCAGACATGCATTAATCCTTCTACAACCTGCGCCACTGCCCGGCCACAACGTCGGCAGGCATCTCTAAGGCGCCAGTTCTGGGTGTTTCGGTCTTCGACCAGATTGGAAATACAGCGTATTTCGATCAACGGGAGATAAAAATGGCGGCAAACCCGGGCCACAGCAGCCCCTTCCATATTTTCGCACAAAGCCTGGTGCTGCCGGGTGAGATTCTCTCCTCGTCGTCGGGAACCGCTGACACAGTTGACCGTGACAAAGGTGCCTCGACGAAAGGGAATGTGCAACCGCTCAAGCAAGGCCGCAATGGTATCGACCTCCGGGCAATCAAGGGGAAAGGTGTCTATAATCTCCAATGATTCGCCCCGCAGCGGCTCCATTTGATCCCCGGCACAGATACCCAAATCACCCAAAATCTCACGATCAGCCAAACAGAGATCCAAGAGCCCTGCCCCGTCTGATTGCCGAATATAGGCACCACCCACCCCGAAATTGATCACAGCGGCTATAGGTTCATCCGTCTGAGCAAGGAAGGCCGTCACCTGCAGAGCGGCCTCGACCGGACCGATACCGGTCAGTATCGAGGTCCACCCCGAAGAAGAACGGCAACAGGAGCGGAAGGCTTCCATTTCAAAACTGGTTGCGGCGGTGATCAGGATCATTGCGGAGAGGAATGTTCAAATTAAGACACACCAAAAAGAGAAGACAACATGGGATCGGCTTTTCTCAATCGGGGAAATCCATAAAATTTCTTAATGTGCCTGGAACGCGGTGGCCGGTTTCCGCAAAACAAGCGAAAACAATGCATTAACGACAGAGCAATTCGGCAATCGGAGGCATTTCACGAGCTCTCTGGATTTTTACGAGGCCATCATGTTTGATCAAGACTTTTTGGGCAATGTAAAGTAGGTTAGCGTTCTTTGCAAGAAAATCGCCTATTGTTTTAACCCCTGCAGTCTCTTCATGATCGATTACATATATCAACTGGACGCCTACAACTACGAGTTGCCGCCGGAGCGGATAGCTCAATTTCCCGAACCACAACGAGACCAATCCAAACTCCTGGTTTTGGAAACGGGTAAACCGCAACCAGCCCATCGCAACTTTGCCGATATCACCGATTATCTGCAGCCCTCCGATCTCCTTGTGGTCAACTCGACCAAAGTTTTTCCAGCCCGTCTCCTGGGGCGAAAAGAAAGCGGCGGCAAGGCAGAACTCTTCCTGCTCCACTTTCCCCGCTCTATTCCGGGGCAAGACCCGAGCCTTTCCTGGCAGGAGGCAAGCGCCACTGCCCTTATCAAAAGTTCCAAGCGACCCAAAATTGGCAGTTGCCTTTACTTCAGCGACCAACTTCGCGCTCGTGTCGACGCCTTCAACGAAGAGGGTAAGGTGGAAGTCACCTTGCAATATCAGGTTGTCGGGCAGACAAGGCTTGAAGATATCCTCCAAAGACACGGCCAGGTTCCCTTACCGCCGTATATCAGCCGGCCTCAGGGGAGTTCACCTGCAGATCTGGATCGCTACCAGACCCGCTATGCGCATACAACGGGTTCTGTGGCCGCCCCCACCGCAGGGCTTCACTTCAGCGATGCCCTGCTCGAAGATATTCGCTCCAAAGGCGTCCGAGTGGCGAACGTCGTCCTCCATGTCGGCTACGGCACCTTTGCCCCGGTACGCACCACGGATATTCGCGATCACCGTATCCACCGGGAATGGGCTGAGGTGACGGCAGAAACCGCTGAGATCATCAACCGGACCAAGGCTGCAGGTGGCAGAATTTGGGCTGTCGGCACAACCACGGTTCGGACCCTGGAGTTCGCAGCTGCCGAAAACGGTGAAGTCAAGCCGATGACCGGTGAATGTGATCTGTTTATCTATCCAGGATTCTCCTTTAAGGTCATCGACAATTTGATCACCAATTTTCACCTGCCCAAATCCTCACTCTTGTTTCTGGTATCGGCTTTGGCAGGACGGGAACGAATTCTCAGCGTCTATCAAGAGGCAATCGCCCACGAGTACCGCTTTTTTTCCTATGGGGATGCCATGGCCATCATCGCCGAACCCTAAGCCACCCCATCGAATTTCTCTGTTTTTTACCGAGCAAAAAAAAACCCGGCTCAAAGCCGGGTCAATTGGAAAAGATACGTTGGTCAATGCGCTGCGGGACACTGGCAACAGCCACCGCCCGCTGGGCAAGCCCCCCCGGATTCGGAACCGCTTGAGCTACTCGCCCCAGTGCCAACACCGCCTGAGCAGCTGCTATAGCCATCCGAATACCACCCACCGCCTTTTAACTGGAACGAGCTCATGGAAATCATTTTGCGGACCGCTGCGCCACAATCGGGACAAACCGCTAGGGGTGCATCGGCAATACGTTGCTGAATTTCAAAGACTTTTTTGCACCCACTACACTCGTACTCATAGACAGGCATGGAACCACCTCACAACACTCTATATTTTCAGGTTAAACAATGACCGGATCTGCAAACAAGGTCAAAAATAATGCTTTCCCCAACGCCTGTCAACTCTTGACCAGAAATATTGATGGGCTAGCGGAGCATCTTCCAGGCCTTCACCTCTACTCATCTTTCCTTTAAAAACCTATTCTTTTGCTCAGTTCCTCAACCCTGCCTTACTTATCCGCATTTAAAATGGGATGTATCAATTTTCAAGCAAAGAATTTTACTATATATTAACAAAATAATTGCGCTGTAACAATTGATGTTCTATCATTAAAATGTCCTGAAAGGGGATCTTTCAGTTACTCTTTTCCACTAATACTCAGGAGAACCCTATGAGTAAATCACTCGTTGAAATGACCGCCGAGATCATCCAATCTCAAATTGGCAGCAAGCAGATGACCACCGAAGAAATTAAGGCGGCGCTTAACGATACATTCCAAACCCTTAAATCACTTCAGGATTCTGAATCCGTTGGCATTGAAGCTGAGCAAGAAGAAGCCAGCCCAGTCATTGACCCCAAAAAATCTATCCAGAAAAATAAAATCATCTGCCTGGAATGTGGCCAGGAATTCAAGATGCTCTCCCCGAAGCATCTGAAATCACACGGTCTCAACTCGAAGGAATACCGAAAGAAATACGGCTTCTCTGCACGCCAACCCCTGTGTGCTAAAGCTCTTTCTGAAAAGCGCTCTCAATCCGGCAAAGAACGAGGGCTGCCCGACAATCTTCGTAAAGCGATCGAAATGCGCACCAAGGATGCCAACAAAAAAAAATAACATCTTCGTGTACGAACATCTTGTATAGTATTGCCAGGTGATGCGCTTCCAATGCGCATCACCTGGCTTTATTTGTGGGACTAGGTCCATGTTGCAATGCCGCCTCTGTATTAACAGTGCCTGAACTCTACAAGATATCCCAATTTTCGTCTTTCCAACTCGTCTATTCGTTCAATTCTCTTCAGGCTGATATTGTAGGCACATTTCAATGATTGGTATTTTTGATTCCGGTGTTGGCGGCATGACCGTTGCCAGCGCCATCGAAACCCTTTGTCCAGGTTTCCCTTTAGTCTATTTGGGCGATCTTGCCCGCTCTCCTTACGGGTCCAAAAGTCCGGCCATGATCACGGAATACTCCCACCGCAACACGGAATTCCTGCTCCGCCAAGGGGCAAAGATTATAGTGATTGCCTGTAATTCCGCCGCAAGCACCGCCTCAACCTTTCTCCGCAATCATTATCCGCACACCATCATCGACGTAATCTACCCGGCCGTCAAAAAAGCTGCCGAGGTCAGTTGCAGCGGAAGAATCGGCGTCATTGGAACCAGGGCAACGATCAATTCAGGTCTTTACGAGAAGCGGCTCCAGGATGCTCGCCCACAATGTACGGTCTACAGCCAGGCCTGCCCGCTCCTGGTTCCCCTGGTAGAAGAAGGATGGCTTGCTCGGCGTGAAACAAAAATGATTACCAAACAATATTTACGCCCGCTGCGGGATAAGCAGATCGATGCCCTCATTCTCGGCTGCACCCATTACCCCTTGCTGAAAAAAATCATTGCACCTCGAATCGGGCGTAAAGTACAAATTATCGATTCATCCGTTGAGGTCGCCCTCCACCTTAAGGTTCTACTCGACAACGATCCACTGCTTCGCGATGAGTTGTACGACCCCCAAACGGCCAACCGTTTTTTTGTCTCCGATCTCCCTTCACCGGTCCATGGTTTGGCCAGTACAATCTTCGGCCGGACCGTTCTCCTGGAGAAAATCGATGTATAAACATATTCGATACGTTATTGTTTTAATCTTGGCAGTACTCTTTTCACTCCCTGCCCTAGCCGCCACGGTCCTTACGCCTCAACAGTTGAAGACATCCCTTGACCAGTTACAGACCACCTATCAACAGCTGCATAGCCTCCAATTTAATTTTACCCAAATCACCGACTCCGCAGGACGCATCAAGGAAGGTCGCGGATCTGCCTCCTTTTATCGGAGCACAACAGCCGGAAGCGCGAACTCCGGTGTGATGCGCTGGGATTACGACGAACCTGCCCCTCAGGTTATCCTCAACAATGGAAGGGAACTTTCGATTTACACCCCTCAGGACAAGCAACTCATCGTCACCCCGATCCAGGACCTAGATTCCGACATTACCTACGCCCTTTTTACCGGTTCCAAAAAATTAGCCGAAGAGTTTGTCGTCAATGCTCCGGACCCCGTCTTTTACATTAACGACCCGCCCAAGGAGATGCTGGCTATCCAACTTACCCCCAGGGAACCCCATCCACAGATAAAAAGGATACAGATCTGGATAGATAAACGCCGCACTCTCCAGCGTCTGTTAATGGAAGATCATTTCGGAGCACTCACCGAATTGGATTTTTCTCAGATTCGTTTTAACGCATTGCCAGCCAAAGACGCCAAACAAGAACAGTTGCTCCTCCAACTTAACCTCGCCCCGGGGACCGAAATTATTCGACAATAAGGGAAGATTTATCTGCAGCTGCGCCCTATTAACCCAAAAGGCATTGCCGCGAACACCGAAGAAGGGTAAAGAGGAGCACTGTAACCTATCCCTGACGCCATGTGATGCGTACTGCGAGTGTCAGGGCTTCGAATTGCCTATCAAAGTTTCTCCATGCGTATTGCCGTTTTATCCGACAGCCACGATCAAATTCCCCATCTGCACTTGGCCGTTCAAAGGGCCAATCAGATGCAAGCAGACCTGCTCATCCATTGCGGGGATTTGATCTCACCGTTCATGCTTCGCTACCTACATGCCTTTAACGGGCCGGTGCATCTCATTTACGGAAACAATGCCGGGGATCAACATCTGATCTCTAGCCGCTGTGGAAAGATTTTTGTCAATATCCACCACCACGGGATACACGGGAGCATTACTGCTGGAGGATGGCGGATAGCATTTATCCATTATCCTGAATTGGCCCGCGAACTTGCTCGCTCCGGAGAGTATCATTTGGTCTGTTACGGCCATGATCATATTTTCCACAGTGAACGCCAAGGAGCCTGCCTTCTCGTCAATCCGGGTGACCTACTAGGCAAAGAGGACGTACCCTCCTTCGCACTGGTGGACCTGGAGCAGGGTGTGACCCACAGGGAGTTTGTCGGCAACAAACTTGTAATACCCGATTAATTTTTCGCAATGTATAACAGAGGCTGGCAGGATTGCAGGACAATTTGCCGGTAACTTTTTCCCCTAACAGTAAAACATCATGAGCGACGAAACTTTTGCAGAGCTGTTTCAGGCAAAAACGGTCTCCCAGGCCACCCTCAAACCCGGAACCAAGGTTGATGCAAGTATTGTGGGTATCAGCGGCGAAAACATATTCCTGGATGTCGGTGGAAAAAGTGAGGGGGTGTTGCAAGCCTCTGAGATCCGTAACGAGTCAGGCGAGTTGACAGCCGTCATCGGTGATCATTTACAGGTTTTTTTCCTGGCTTCCCGCAGCGGAGAAATGATCTTCACCACCCGTTTGGGCTCCAATCAGAGTGGGTCCCGCGAACTTGAGGAGGCTTTCCAGGCGGGTATTCCTGTCGAAGGCAAAGTTACCGGTGAAGTTAAAGGTGGTTTTTCCGTCACCGTCGGCGGCCAACGCGGCTTTTGCCCCTTCTCGCAGATGGATGTGCGCAAGGTTGAAACGCCTGAGGAATACCTCGAGAAGACCTTCACCTTTAAAATTATCGAATACAGTAACCAGGGACGAAACATCATTCTCTCGGCCCGTGCTCTCCAGGAAGAGCAACGGCAGCAAGAACGCGAGGCCCTGAAAACGAGTTTAACCGAAGGCGCACAGGTGAGCGGCGTTGTCACCTCCATTCGTGATTTTGGCGCCTTTGTTGATATTGGTGGTGTTGATGGCCTGATTCCCATATCTGAATTGGCTTGGGGACAAACTGACCGGGTCGAAGATGTCCTTACCCGCGGCCAACAGGTTGAGGTTACGATCAAGCGACTCGACTGGGATAAAGACCGAATCTCCCTCAGCCTCCGAGACACTTTACCCAACCCTTGGGATACTGTAATTTCCAAGTATCCGGTTGGATCGGTTCATCAGGGGACGGTTTGCCGCCTAGCGGCCTTTGGTGCCTTTGTCACCCTGGAAGCCGGAATAGACGGGCTATTGCATATCTCCAAACTCGGCGCGGGGCGACGGATCAACCATCCCCGGGAAATAGTTGAGGCCGGTCAGGTAATGACGGTAAAAATCGAGTCCATCGACACGGCGCAGAAACGGATAGCCTTGGTTCCAGAAGACTTTGTGGCCAAAGAGGCACCGACAAAACGGGAGGAGTTTACCCCTCCGACCGTGAGCAAGGAAGCGCAATCCATGGGAACACTGGGTGATCTGCTCAAATCCCAGCTCAAGAAAAAACGATAATAAATAATAACGGTAAAAAAAGCCGGGGTGGCCAAGGCCACTCCGGCTTTTTTTTATGCGATTGTCCTTTACAGCGAACGGCGAGTAATCTCGAACATAATCACCGCAGCAGCCACCGAGGCGTTGAGCGAATTAAAACTGCCCGACATGGGAATGGTCACGAGATGATCGCACTGACGCCGCACCAACGGCCTGATCCCCTTCCCCTCGCTACCAATGATCAGGGCAATCGGCCCTGAAAAGTCAGTCGTATAGATCGAGGGAACCTCAGATTCTGCAACGGCACCATAGATCCAGAAGCCACGTTCTTTAAGCGTATTGAGTGCCTCGGCAAGATTCACTACCTGGCAGATCTGCATGTGGGTCACCGCACCGGCTGAAGTACGCGCCACGGTGCCGGTAACGGGTACACTTCTTTCCCGGGTCATGATCACCCGAGAAAAGCCAGC
>JAQUEZ010000238.1 GCA_028684915.1 Desulfobulbus sp. | reverse complement strand
GTATGATAACGTCCTTTATCATACATGAAAACTGTTGTTGACTCTAGCCCTTTTAACCCTCGACTCTCAAATCAAATAATAGTCAATCAGCTTCTCAAATTTGACATAAAACAGGCTGTCAGGGGCGCTCATCAGTTCGAGTGCACCCTTCCTAAGTCTATTTTGACTGAAGACCCTTGACAAGAGAGGAAGAGACTACATTGTTGAAGGTAGTAATCAGTTACTATCTTTAGCGGGGGTTGTATGAGCAACTATGAAAACCGTCTTCCAGCTGAGGAACGGCGCAGGGTGATTGTCGAAGCCGTGGTCGGGTTGGCGGCAGAGCAGAATCCAAATGGCATCACAACAGCAGCGATTGCCAAGCGTATGGGGCTGTCCCAGGGTGCCCTATTTCGACATTTCCCAAACAAAGCTGCCATATTGCAGGCAGTAATGGCGTGGGTGACTGAACAGCTGCTGGCCAGACTGGATACGTCGATACAGGGAGCAACCTCTCCGCTCGCCGCGCTCAGAGCTATGTTCATGGCGCATGTAGCTTTCGTTGCCGAGCATCCAGGCGTTCCTCACCTTCTGTTTGGTGAACTGCAAACTACTGAAAAGACGGCGTCTAAGGATACGGTGCAGGCGCTCATTAAGCGGTATGGAGAACGACTGTATCGGTTGCTTGAAGAGGGCAAGGCGCATCGGGAGTTGGACCTAAGCCTCGATACAGAGGCGGCTGCCATCCTATTCATCGGGACGATTCAGGGGCTGGTGATGCAATCGCTCCTGGCCGGTGATGTGGGACACATTCTCCAGGATGCCCCGAGGGTCTTTGCTATCTATCATCGTGGTATAAGGAGAACGCAATGAAACGATTCCCTGTACAAAGGCGCACCCTGGTCCTGTTGGTGGTGCTTTTACCCCTGCTTGCCCTCTTTGTCTATGTGGCCCTGCGTTCAGGACCACTGGCACCGATTCCGGTAACAGTAACCAAGGTGGAAAATCAGTCGATCACCCCTGGGCTCTTCGGCATCGGTACGATTGAGGCCAGATACACCTACAAGATTGGCCCCACCTTCGCCGGACGAATCAAAAGCCTGAATGTCCAGGTGGGTGATCACGTCAAGGTCGGGCAGGTGTTAGGTGAGATGGATCCGATTGATCTTGATCAGCGAATTCGTGCTCAGCAAGCCGCATTGAATCGCGCTGAAGCACAGTTGAATGAAGCCCAGACAGGTTTGGCGTACGCGCAAACGCAGGCGCAGCGGTATCAAAAATTACTCGCAGCGCGTTCGACCAGTGAAGAGATCCTTATCACCAAGAAACATGAACAACAGGTAGCCGAGGCCAACCTGAATGCAGTCCGCGCGGAATCAGCTCGTGTTCGGGCTGAATGGGAGGCTTTGCAGGAACAGCGCAAAAGCCTCGTCCTGATCGCACCGGCTGAGGGCCTGGTCGCCGTGCGCAGTGCAGACCCTGGCACCACGATTGTGGCTGGCCAGGCAGTGGTAGAGATAATCGATCCCAAGAGTCTGTGGGTCAATGCACGCTTTGATCAGATTCATGCGTGCGGGCTGGCCGCCGATTTGCCGGCCCAAATCGTCTTACGTTCGCAGGCGGTCGCTACACAGGAGGGTCGAATCGTACGGATGGAACCGGTGGCCGATGCAGTGACTGAGGAAACGCTTGCCAAGGTTGGGTTCGACCAGCTCTCTCAACCGCTGCCGACAGTCGGCGAGCTAGCCGAGGTAACCGTGGCCTTGCCTGCGCTGCCGCCAGGGCCGGTCATCCCTAATGCAGCCATTCAGCGCATTCATGGCAAGGTGGGCGTCTGGCAGGTTATCAAGGGCGACCTGCGCTTCACGCCGGTCACCTTGGGTGTTGCTGATTTGGATGGTCGTGTGCAGGTGCAGGAGGGGCTTAAAATCGATGACCGCATAGTGGTGTATAGCGCACGAATCTTGAACCTAAGGAGCCGTATTCATGTGGTTGATCAGCTGCAAGGAGTGAAACCATGATCAGTTTAGCAGGCCGCGACATCATGCACTCTCTGGGCAAATTCGTCTTTACCGGCATGGGACTTGGTCTGCTGATCGGGGTAACGCTGTCTATGGCGGGCATTTACCGTGGTCTGGTCGATGATGGCAAGGCCTTGCTGGATAACAGCGGTGCCGACCTCTGGGTCGTGCAGCAGGACACCCTCGGGCCCTACGCGGAGTCCTCGAGCATCTACGATACTGCCTGGCGAGGCATCCGCAGTATGTCGGGGGTCGCGAGGGCGTCGAATGTCACCTATTTCACCATGCAGGTGCGGCAAGGAGAACGCGACGTCCGGGCAATGGTCACCGGCATCGCCGCAGGTGAACCCGGCACTCCCGGTTGGCCCCCGTATCTCGTTGCCGGCCGACAAATCACCCGTGGTCATTACGAGGCTGTAGCTGACATCGCAGCCGGGTTCAAAATCAACGACCGCATCCAGATCCGCCGCAATCTCTATACTGTGGTTGGACTGACGCGTCGAATGGTCTCCTCCGGCGGTGATCCGATGGTGTTTATTCCGGTCAAGGATGCCCAGGAAGCGCAGTTCCTCAAGGATAACGACGCCATCTGGCAGCAGCGCCATCGCACCACCGAAAATCCTGCGTTCAACCGGCCGCAGGTTCCAGGCCTTTTGGAGGCGGTCATCGCCTCACAAAGCACCAACCCCTACGTCAACGCCGTTCTGGTGCAGGTCGCAGCAGGCCATGATCCTGAGGAAGTGGCGGCGTCAATCCGTCGCTGGAAACGTCTGACTGTCTACACCCGAAGCCAGATGGAGACGATCTTAATCGGTAAATTGATCGCCACCTCGGCAAAACAGATCGGGATGTTTTTGGTGATCCTTTCAATCGTCAGTGCGGCCATTGTCGCCTTCATTATCTACACCCTGACGCTTGGAAAAATCCGCGAGATTGCGGTCCTTAAACTAATCGGCACCAAAAATCACACGATTGTCGGGTTGATTATGCAACAAGCCATCGCCTTGGGGGTAATCGGGTTTGTTGTGGGCAAGATTACAGCTACCTTGGTGATGGCGCCGATTTTCCCCAAATATGTACTGTTGGAGCCGATCGACTCTGTTGCTGGGTTCGGTGCTGTCGTGGTGATCTGCATGATATCGAGCATTGTCGCTATTCGTGCTGCAATGAAGGTCGATCCGGCCGAGGCCATTGGGGGGTGACATGACGGGCAAAGGTATTCATGTAGAAGGTCTAAAAAAACGCTATGGCAGTGGAGATACCGCCGTCGATGCCTTGAAGGGCGTGGATATGCAGGTTGCTCCGGGCGAGGTGGTCGGCTTGGTCGGCCCTTCAGGTTCAGGCAAGACCACCTTGCTGAAGTGCCTGGGTGCGGTGATCGAGCCGACAGCCGGGAGGATGACCCTTGGTGACGAGACAATTTATGATAACGGTTGGCTGGTCAAGGACCTGCGCGCCCTGCGTCGTGACAAAATCGGTTTTATTTTTCAAGCGCCGTATCTCATTCCCTTCCTAGATGTTACCGACAACGTCGCCTTGCTTCCCATGCTCGCAGGGAGGCCTAACGATGAGGCCCGCAACCGGGCTCTTGAACTTTTCAAAGCCCTTGATGTGGAGCATCGTGCCAGAGCCATGCCATCGCAACTTTCCGGCGGAGAACAGCAACGAGTGGCTATCGCCAGAGGCCTGATCAATCGCCCGCCGGTGATTCTGGCCGATGAACCCACTGCCCCGCTCGACAGCGAACGAGCCCTGGCAGTGATTCGCATCCTGAACAACATGGCACAAAAATTCGAAACCGCGATCATCGTTGTCACCCACGACGAAAAAATCATCCCGACGTTCAAGCGTATCTACCACATCCGGGATGGCGTAACATACGAGGAAGCCGGCGAGGGGCGGACCATTGAGTAAAAAGAAGGTTGAACGGAGAAACGCCGATGAGACACGTTAGCACGTATGCATTCATGGCCGCAGTGTTTGCGGCCACCCTGTTGGCAGGATGCGCCGTTGGCCCTGATTTTAATCGACCCGCCGGACCGGATGTGGCGGGCTACACTGCAACTCCCGTGGCTGCACACACTGCCGCTGCTTCCACAACTCTGGGAGAATCACAGCGTTTTGTTGAAGGAGGGTTGGTTAAACCGCAATGGTGGAGCGAGCTTGGTTCACGCCAACTCGACAAGCTGATTGCGGAGGCACTGCAGGCCAGCCCCACCCTCGCTGCGGCTGGGGCAACTCTGCGCCAGGCGCAAGAGGTGTATGCGGCACGGGCCGGATCAACCCTGTATCCCCAGGTTAATGCCAATCTCAGCAGCCAGAGCCAGCGGTTCAGCCCCAGTGCATCAGGGCAGACCGGGGATGCACGGGACTTCAATCTTTATAATGCCGGATTGAGCATGCATTACACCTTTGATTTAGCTGGCGGTACCAGCCGTGATCTTGAATCCCTGGCCGCCAAGGTCGACTATCAGCGTTTCAAACTCGAAGGGGCAAAGCTGACGCTAGCGACCAGTATTGTGACTACAGCGATTACCAGGGCCAATCTGACTGCACAGATTCAGGCGATGGAGGCCATCCTTGGTTCTCAAGAAAAACAACTGGGAGTAACCCAGGAGCGGGTGCGTCTCGGTCAAGCTATCCCTGATGATGTGCTCGCTCTGCAAACTCAAGTGGAACAGACCCGCGCCTCCATTCCTCTCCTGCGCAATCAGCTTCAGCAAAACGAACACCTGCTGGCCGTGCTCGCCGGACAGGCACCTGGAGCGGGAGGCCTGCCATTCATCTCCTTGCAAGAATTCACACTTCCCGTCGATCTGCCACTTGCCGTGCCCTCGGAGTTGGTACGGAATCGACCAGACATTCAGGCTGCCGAGGCCATGCTGCACGCTGCAAATGCGGATTACGGTGTGGCAATCGCTAAATTGTATCCTCAGCTTAACCTCAGTGCGAATCTTGGTGTTCAGGCCTTGACAGTCGATCACCTGTTCGGGCCCGGTTCAACAATTTGGAGCATGGTAGGGCAACTGACACAGCCCCTGTTCAATCCAGGACTGCCTGCAGAAAAACGTGCAGCACTGGCGGCATTCGACGCGGCGGCGGCAAATTATCGATCCGTCGTGCTTGAGTCTCTGCGCAATGTGGCCGATGTCTTGCGCGCCTTGGATAACGACGCACAGCGACTGGCCGCTCTGTCTGCCGCCGATGCTGCAGCGCAGGGTTCTCTGGAATCTATGCAACGTCGGTATACCCTGGGCGCAGCTAACTATGTCCAACTTCTCATAGCGCAACAGCAGTTTCAGCAGACGCGAAGCAATCTGATCGATGCCCAGGCACGACGCCTTGTTGATAGCGCGGCATTTTATCAAGCCATGGGCGGCGGAAGAGTATATGCCGATAAAGCGATCACGGCAGTAAACTAGAGACGAGAACTACGTACCTGTTTCTCAGCAGTTACTTTTCCAAGAATCTGAGTTCATCGAGTTTAAAAAACACAAGATTTGATTTGAATCAATGTTTTCGATGATTATATCGAGCAGTATACACTACGATTGAGGTTTCTATGATGGAGGCCAAGATGCTTGTGTGGTGAATACGAGGTTCGATTTGTCCTCCAATGCAACAACATACAGTTCAGAATCAAAAAAAGGAGAACCAGCTATGAGTTTTACCGTTAAAAACAACATTCAATGGGTTGGAAAGATTGACTGGGAATTACGGAAATTTCACGGCGATGAGTATTCCACCCACAAAGGCTCTTCCTATAACTCGTATCTGCTCAAGGAGGAAAAAGTCGCCCTCATTGATACAGTCTGGGGACCCTTTGCTCAAGAGTTTGTCGCTAATCTGAAAAAAGAAATCGATTTGAACAAAATCGACTATGTCATCGCCAGTCATGCCGAGAATGATCACAGCGGCGGACTACCAGAATTAATGCGACAGATCCCCGATGTTCCCATCTACTGCACCCGGAGCGGGGTGAAATCGCTTCAAGGGCTTTATCATCAGAATTGGAATTTCCAGATTGTAAAAACGGGCGATAAGCTCAGCCTCGGCTCTAAAGAACTGGTCTTTATCGAAGCCCCTATGCTCCACTGGCCGGATAGTATGTTCACCTATCTGACGGAAGATGCGGTGCTGTTCAGCAACGACGCTTTTGGTCAACACTACGCCTCTGAGTTTATGTTCAATGATCTCGTTAACCAGGAAGAGCTGTTTCATGAATGCACCAAATACTACGCAAATATTCTGACCCCGTTTAGTCCGTTGGTGATTAAAAAAATTAAAGAGATCCTCGGATTCAATTTGCCGCTGGATATGATTTGCACCAGTCATGGCGTCATTTGGCGTGATAACCCCGGTCAGATTGTCGAAAAATACCTCCAATGGGCCGACAGTTATAAAGAAGATCAAATCACCATTCTTTACGACACGATGTGGAATAGCACCCGGGTTATGGCTGAGCAGATTGCGGCCGGAATACGGGAAGCCGATCCTCAGGTGACCGTGAAACTGTTCAACCTGGCAAAAACTGATAAAAACGATGCCATTACTGAGATTTTTAAATCCAAGGCCATTCTGCTGGGATCCCCGACCATCAACAACGGTATTTTGGTTGCAGTGGCCGCCCTGTTGGAGGAGATAAAAGGTTTGAAGTTTAAGCATAAAAAAGCAGGGGCGTTTGGCAGTTATGGCTGGAGTGGCGAATCCGTCAAACTGCTGTCGGAAAAACTATCGGACTCCGGTTTTGAGGTAGTTGACCAGGGGTTACGCATAACCTGGTCTCCCGATCCGGAGCAGATTAACCGCTGCCGAGAATACGGCCGAGCCTTTGTTGCCAGCCTGTAAAATTCAGCAATGATGTCAATATGTAGAAGAAGTTATCCTGTTAATACATTGGAGGGCAGCTATGAAGGTTATACAACTCGAAGAAACGAATGCGTTCACGCCTGGGGCAATGAAGCGGTTTTTTCTCGTGGAAGACTCCGAGTTTTTCAAGATCGCCAATTTTAATCTGGATGCTGGAGTGACTTTTCCAATCCATTCCCATGATCTCGATGGTGACTTGTCCATCCAGGTTCTCGAAGGGGAAGGGTTTTTCCTTGGCGAAGGGGGGACGGAAGTACCGGCAAAGGCTGGTGACATCCTGATTTCACAAATACGGGAACCCCATGGGGTACGTGCGGCATCGAAAATGCGAATTCTGGTAACGATTGCACCTCCGATCTGATCGCGCAAAAAGATACATTTTTTTCCTAGAGGATTTTTTGAGAAGCTCAGAGGTCTCCGTCGATCGGGTAGTCATCCAACTCAATAAATACGCTGATGTCAGCAAAGGAGAAGAGCGGAGTGGATATGGCAAATAATACACAAGAAAATCCCTTGTCGCCCTGGTGGCGGCATGCGGTCATTCTCGTTATGATTTTCGGCTTCTCGGTGCTCAGTATCCTGACTGTTCAGACCTACACCAATGCGCCGCCCATTCCTCAAAAGGTTGTGGGCGAAGCCGGCAACGTCTTATTCAGCAAACAGAACATCGACGCAGGGCAGGAAGTTTTCTTAAAGTATGCCCTGATGGAGCACGGCACTTTATGGGGACATGGAGCGTATCTCGGACCCGACTACACCGCCGACTATCTGCACCGAGAGGCTGAGATTGCCAGAAGTTTTCTGGCCCAAAAAAAATTCGGCCAGCCTTACGCCAACCTCTCCCCTGAGCAAAAGGCGGTTATCTCTCAGGAGTTGATCAAAGAACTCAAGACAAACCGCTACGATGCCGCCACCGGTCAATTGACTTTTTCCCTCGGTGCAGAGGCTGCTTATCTTGAGCTGATTTCCTATTGGACCGATTTCTTCACCAAAGAGCATGGAGCGCCTGGTCTTTCAGCCAATTTTATCAAAGACCCGGAAGAATTGAAAAATCTGACCGCTTACTTTGCCTGGGCGACATGGGCTACGGTGACTAATCGGCCCGGTAAGGATTACACCTACACCAACAACTGGCCCTACGAACCGCTCGTCGGCAATCATCCCTCTAGCCAGGCCTACCTGTGGAGCGCCCTCAGTTTGGTCATGCTTCTTGGCGGGCTCGGTCTTGTCCTGCTCATCTTTGGCAAATTTCACTTTTTAGGCTGGGAAGGTGAAAAAGACGATTTTAATCGGTTGCCACCACCACCTGGTTTGTTGACACTCACGCCCAGTCAATGGGGGACAGGCAAATTCTTCCTCATCGTTGCCCTCCTTTTCCTGTTGCAAACCTTGGTCGGCGGTGGGTTGGCGCATTATCGGGTGGAACCCTACGGTTTTTATGGCCTCAATTTCATCCTGCAACTCTTTCCCTATAATCTCCTGAGAACCTTTCACCTGCAGTTGGTCATATTCTGGATAGCCACTGCCTGGGTAGCAGGGGGGCTGTTCCTCGCCCCATGGGTTGGAGGACATGAGCCGAAAGGGCAAAGGCTTGGTGGCACGCTGCTTTTTGTTGCCCTTCTGATAGTGGTCGTCGGCAGCCTGGGCGGCGAGTACCTCGGTATCAACAACAAACTCGGTACATTATGGTTTTTGCTGGGTAACCAGGGTTCCGAATATCTTGATCTGGGGCGTTTCTGGCAACTTCTTCTTGCGGCGGCTCTGACGTTCTGGCTCTTTCTCATGTTCAGGGCTCTTCGCCCGGCCATTATGAAGGAGGGGAAATCTGACCTGTCAGCGCTCTTTCTCTACGCAGCGGTGGCCATTCCCCTCTTCTACATCCCGGCACTTTTCTATGGACCCCGCAGCAATTTCGCCGTTATCGATAACTGGCGTTTCTGGATCATCCATCTCTGGGTCGAAGGATTCTTCGAGCTGTTCGCTACCGTGCTGGTGGCCATCATGTTTCGTTCCATGGGTATTGTCAGTACACGTACGGCTACTCGGCTTGTCTATCTGGACGCTATTCTTTTTCTCATCGGAGGCATCGTCGGTACGGGGCATCACTGGTACTTCACAGGTCAGGGGGTGTTGAACATGGGGCTCGCTTCGTGTTTCTCAGCGCTTGAAGTCGTTCCACTTACCCTCCTTACATTGGACGCGTCCGGATTCATCCAGCTTCGCAAGAAAAACCAACTGGCTGATGGCACCGATATGGCCTCGAAGCAGAAATGGGCCATTTACTTCTTCATTGCAGTGGGTGTCTGGAACTTCGTGGGGGCGGGGATTTTTGGATTCCTTATCAATACTCCCATCGTTTCCTACTTTGAAATGGGGACAACACTTACCGCCAATCACGGCCATGCGGCTATGTTTGGCGTATTC
>JAQUEZ010000237.1 GCA_028684915.1 Desulfobulbus sp. | reverse complement strand
TCGCGGCGAGGACCGAATTTTTCGACCCAAGACCCCGGCCATGGCGGCAAAAGTAGTGGACCATCGCTGGTCCTTTTCAGAGTTGCTGACCTACCCGACATTATGTCAATGATATGGGGACATCACCGATTCCTCCGGGTTCAAAAATAAATACCGTCTCGCGCCGAGCGATATCTACAGTCCCGGCTGGCAGAGCAGCGGAGCGGAACTCACTGCCATCGCGCAAACAATAATGGGCCGCAAAGATGTCGATCTCATCCTTTCTATGGGAACGGATGCGACCAAGGCCTTGCTCGCAGTCAATAACGGGACAACACCGATCATCGGAATCGCAATCACCGACCCGCTGCATTCCGGCATCATCGCCTCCGCCAAGACGACCGGCATCCCAAATCTCGCCCTTCGCTACATACCCAACCGCGGCTTGCAGATGTTCCGGATATTTCATCAAATCGGCAACTTTTCCAAGATCGGCATCATCTATGAAAATACGGACAAGGGCCGCAGCTTCGCCTATCTCCAAGATGCTGTGGAAGCAGGGAGGGATCGGGGGTTTCAAATCATTAAATACCCGCATTGGGACTCCGCTCACTCTGCGGCCTCATGCGCCAAAGGGGTGAACGAACTGATCAGTAAAGGCATCGATGCCATGTATTTATCGGAAATAACCTGCTTTGATCCACAACAGTACGACATAGCCCCTCTCTTGCATAAACTGCATGACAACCATATCCTCACCTTTTCCAGTACCGGCGAAGAACATGTCAGCCGGGGAGTTTTCATGGGCGTCTCAACGACTTCGGACAAGACCCTGGGCGGATTTTATGCAACAATGATCATCGACATCCTCGATAGAGGGAAAAAGCCTGAAGAAATAACGATATCGGCCCAATTCACTCCGGAGATCATTCTCAACATACGTGAGGCGGATGACCTGGGGATCAACTTTCAGCTCTCCGTGTTAATGAGTGCGGATAAAATTTTCGATACCCCCATTTACACCCCGTTACCAACGGATCAGAAAAAGCCATGAACAGTGGATCAAGTTTTCCGAGAAAAGGGGATGATCGGCGACATGGGAAGGCCATAGGATGTAGGATGTAGGATGTTCATCTTCTTTGTCATAGCAGCTTTTTTCCAGCCAGTTATCAACGTACAAGCAAAAAATATCACGACCGAACAACTGAACAATAATCAGTTGGTGCGATTTTATTACCAACAGGTGGAGAAAACAGCGCCCTCAACGGTTGATGAACAACAGCACATTCAGGTTATACGCGAGCGACTGAACTGTTATTTCGCCAATAACGAATATACCGAGCGAGTGAACAACTGTAACGGTCCCTATGTAAAGGACATTGTGGCACTGGCACGCCAATCGCTCACGGCCCGGCCTTCCCTAGGCGCTTTCGTTCGCATCCTCAATATCTGCCCAGTGCTCTACAATATGTGCATGGGAAACAAAAACGATGGGGAACAATGCATCCTGTTCGAACGGCGTTGTATTGATCATGTCCTCGATAAATACTGGCGGGGTAACTGGAAACACACCTTGAAGGAAATGCAATAATATACCGAAAGTACTTAATTTTTTAAAAAAAATCAAAATACCGTCGGCGATTGCAGGCCTAACCATCACCCTGTTGGTCCTCTATTTCTGGCACTCCATGGTGATCACCATCCTGCCGGGCGAAAAAGGGGTTTTTTACTCCCGATTCCTCGGCGGTACCGACCTGCAAACGGTCTATGGGGAAGGGTTGCATCTCATTTTCCCCTGGGACAAAATGTATATCTACAACACCAGGATTCAGCAGCTGACCCTGCCGCTGACCCTGCTGAGCAAGGACGGCCTGCAAATTGAGCTGGACATCTCCATCAGATATCAGGTGATGATCGACCTGCTGCCGCAGCTCCAGGTGCTGGTTGGTACGCAATATCTTGACACTATTATCATACCCTCAGTCACCTCTGCGGTCCGTCAGACCTTGGGTGAATACCGGCCGGATGAGTTGTATGCCTCTGCCTGCCAGGAACTGCAGGACCAGATTCTTGTGGAGGCGATAACGGAAATATCACGAGTGCCGATCAACCTGCATAACGTCGTGGTCAAACATATCCAGCTCCCTGATTCCTTGAATGTGGCCATCGATAAAAAGCTTGTGGCTGAACAGGACTACCTCCGCTACCAGTATGTCCTGAAATCCGCAGCTCAGGAAGCTAAACGGAAGACGATCGAAGGATATGGCATCAGTAAGTACCAGGAACTCATCAACAAACGGATGACGGATAATTTCCTTCGCTTCGAGGGGATCAGCGCGACCAAAGAACTGGCAACTTCCAGCAATGCCAAAATGGTGATGGTGGGCGGCAAGGACGGTTTGCCCATAATCCTCAACGGCGCCGATGCCCCGGTTGCCCCCCTTCCCCTTCGCTGCCCCAACAACCGGAGATAAAGCAAAACCCGGAGCAGGAGGAGCCGCAGAAAAAGGTGTCTCAGACGCAGGCCCCTTTGCGCAAACAAACACCGGAACAACTGCAACCGCAGCAGGAAGCAAATCCGGAACCGCTTGATCTCAAAAATATTATTGAAAGATTGAAATATTATGACCAACTGCTCCTCAATCCCGACCGTCCCTGAGGCGGCCTATGCGGTCTGGGCCGGTTGCTGTTCGGGCACACCGCAGATTGGCGAGACTTACAGACTGACTGCGCACATGTATCGGAAGAGAGTGGTTGATCCGTCGCAAGGAGAGAAAAAATGAACCTATTGCTCATCTTATTTTTGGAGGTGTTTTTTTCCATGATTATCGGTTTTTTCGGAAGAAAACATAAATTCGGTTTTTGGGGATATTTCTTTGCCAGCCTGTTGTTTACGCCCCTGGTCGGCCTGTTATTCGTCCTCGCTGCCGACCCGAGCCCTCCGAACAAGGAAAAAGGGAATGCGTAACCCCTTCTCCAAGCCCGTCCCCCTGTTTAGCGACACCTCCTTCTGCGAGAAAACATGAAAAAAAGCGAAGCCATACCAGCACTGCCGCTCTCTCAGACCCAACTTGGCATCTATCGGGAACAGCTGCTTTGTGGTAACGACATGGGCGCTTTCCAGAACAGCGCGTTCTACGATATCCAGGGACCGCTTGATGAAGGGCAGTATCTGCAGGCAATCCGGCTAATGCTTGCCCGCCATGAACAGCTTCGCTGCATACTGCAGGTGGTTGGCGGACAAGTGGGGCTGTATCCACTGGATGCAGACGCAATTGATGTCCAATTCATCGATCTATCCGAGAAGTCATCCCCTCGAGAGGTCGCATTGAACGCCTGCCGAAGAACGCAACAACTGGGGTATCGAGAGTTGCACGACACCCCCCTAAGCCGATTTACCTTGTTTCGACTTGGGCACAATCATCACGGACTCAGTCTGAACTGCCACCAGTTGCTCGCCGATGCCTGGGCTGTAGTCGAACAACTCAACGACATCAATCTCTGCTATGAATACCGTATCAATTCGCACGAGCGAGAACTCCCGGAGCCTGTCTCCTACACTGAACTGAGCACACAGCAGCAGGAATACCTCCAATCGGAGCGATACGAACACGACCTGCAATGGTTGCTAGACTACTATAGTGTGAATACGCCCCGACCACTCTTTCCTAAGGTACGGGCACCACACCACATCTTTGCCTCGCATAGCTTCGAGCGTATCATCCCCGTGAAGCGAGCCGGACAACTCCAAGAACAATGTCTACGGCTCGGTTTTTCGCTGACATCGCTCCTCTTTGCGGTTACCCACGCGCTCTTCCGTCATCTCTCCGAGGATGGACTCCTTCACCTGCAGTATGTCTCTTTGAACCGCAGAGGCAAGCGCCAGAAAGACATTGTCGGCAGTTTTGCCAATGTTCTGGCCATAGAGGCTGACTGGCCGTTGCATACATCGCTTGCGGACAATGCTGTTGATTGTCACCGGGCAGCCAGGCAGCTGTTGCGGCATATGGCCTGCCCCACCGGATCCGTTATCCCAGCTCTGCACCAAAAGTTTGGTCCCGAAGCAAACTTTTCCGGCATCGCCATCAATCACATCCCGTTTCGTCCCGCGCCGATTCTCCAGGGAATGCAGTGTTCCTTCTACCCGATGCCGTTTTCTTCCCTGAACCTCTTCGTTGAAATGGATTTCCTGGATATGAACGATGGCCAGGACAAACTCCTTCGCCTGCAATGCCGCAAGGATATCTTCTCTGCAGACGAAGCACGGCACTACCTCCTGTCTGCAGAAGCACTGCTAGAACAGTTCCTTCTTGACCCGGCGGTGACTCCGCTCGCTTTTCTGGACGGACGGCAATCCACCCTGAAGATACTCAAGGAAGACCAGGCTACAACGCTGTCCGTTACCCGAGGCCCGGATCTGCCCTATCCGCAGGATCTCACCGTCGATGCATTGCTCAGCGATGCGATGCGACATCATAGCGACGTGCCCGCCATTATCGATCCCCAGGCCCCGCAGCAACAACTCGACTATCGCCACTATGAACAACGCGCCAACCTAGTTGCGGAATATCTGATCAACGCGGGCGTTGGCCGGGGCGATTTTGTCGCGGTGCTCCTGCCCCGTACCCTGCATCTCCCGGTTGTTCTGCTGGGCATCATGAAAACCGGGGCGGCCTATGTTCCGCTCGATCCGTCGTACCCGACCGACCGTATCCGGTTTTACCTGGAGAATTCCCAAGCCAAGATCTGCATTGTAACGGATTCGACCAGGGCACTTTGCGAGACTTCCGAGGTACGCCTTGTGGATATCGACGGCTTCGACTGGAACAGGCTGCCGACAAGGATCGTTGCCGACAGCAGACCGGAGGATCCGCTCTACATGATTTACACCTCCGGCTCCACAGGGCTGCCCAAAGGCGTGTGTCTCAGCCACCGTAATGTGTTGAATTATGCTTATGTGGTCAAAGAGTACCCGTTTATCGAACAGCATGATCGGGTGCTCTGGGTTGCTCCGATTGCCTTTGACATGTCCGTGTGCGACCTCTACATCACTGCCCTCAAAGGCGGTTGCCTGGTGGTGGCCCCGGCGGCAAGTGTGTACAACGGCAGGGAGCTGGTCCGCCTGATTGACACCTACGACATCAATTTTATGAACGCCACACCGGCAACCTACCGGTTACTCCTGGATGCCGGCTGGCAGGGAAGGAATAATTTTCACATCATCGCCGGTGGCGAGGCCCTGACCGGCGAACTCGCAAGCCACCTGCTCGATCGATGCAGCCACGTCTGGAACATCTACGGTCCTACGGAGACGTCGGTATGCGTCACCTATCACGAGGTTACCCGTCGCGACACCTCTACGCCGACGGTGCGTATCGGTCGACCGTTTGACAATGTGCAACTGATAGTTGTCGACGCCGACCTGCATATCGTCCCAATGGGGGAGCAAGGCGAGCTCCTGATCGGCGGCCCCGGAGTGGGCAGCGGCTACTGGCAACGCGACGACCTCACCTCCGAACGTTACGTACCGCTCCCGGAATTCGGCCCTGGGATTTTCTATCGAACCGGTGATCTAGTCTTTTTCAATGACGACGGATCTTTGCAATACCTGGGCCGAAACGACCGCCAGGTGAAGATCAGGGGATTCAGGATTGAACTCGACGAAATCGTACGCCAACTCGTCCAGATGGACGGCGTCGCCGATGCCGTCGTGGCCGGCGGCGACTATCGGGGCCGGGGCACCATGCTGGCGGCGTGGATCCGTCCGAAGGATAACGATCAACTCCAGGAGAATGAGGTGCTGGAATATCTCCGGCAATGCCTGCCTCATCACACGATTCCTTCTCTGGTCCGTTTTGTCGATCATTTTCCCCTCACCCCGGCTGGCAAGGTGGATGTCGGGGTGCTTGAACGATCTCTTACATTGAACGACACCGAGGTCATGCAGAAAAAACCGCAACTTCCCGCAACGGCCCAGGCCGAGGTCCTGGCAACAATCTGGCAGGAGGCTCTCGGCATAGGCAGCGTCACCATGGATGATGACTTTTTTGCCTTGGGTGGTCACAGCCTCACGACATTCACCGTGTGCAGTTTGGTCGAGGAAAAACTGGGCATCGAGATCAAGCCGGAACAGTTAATGACCTATTCCCGATTTGCTGATTTTTCCACTTATATAGGGTTCCTTGCACGAAACGGTGCGTAAAAACAGCTTAACAAACAAAAAAGCATGAGTTCTTATGGGTAGATAGGGGCCAACCAGCCAACAATCTATCCAGAGAGGAACTCTTGCTTGTAAACAGATAATCAAACAGACGGTTGATTTGTAATGTTTTCGAGTACATACGGTCACTAAAGACCCGGACGGTGTCATCTACAGCCTCAAATATCTCAACGAAAAAGCCTTTTATAAAATGAAAGAATCACTTTTCAAAACACCCCGGCGCGGCCTGATGGGCAACAAATCTCTCGGAGCTGAGTACATGCCAGAAGTGACGGAACGAGCCCGGCGTATGAAAGCCGCGACCCGTGTTACTGACCGCCCCTATGGAGCCATTTGATGATCGCCATAATGGAGCCACCTCGTGATCGGTGTAATGGGGCCAGCCCCTGATCGGTCTAATGGAGCCAGGATGTGATCGCCTTAATGGCGCCACTTCCCCCTCTTTTCCTTCTTGGACTTTTCGACAACTGGGCTACCTTTTCCATTTTTTTATGGAGGAGCCCATGGCCAATCGGAGGTTCGAGATGTTCCAGTATCAACAAATTCTTTTTCACATGCGGTCCGGTGAGTCAGACCGCGACCTTGCGCGGACGGGTGTCGTCGGAAGACGTAAAGCCGGCGAAATCCGCAAACAGGCCACTGAACATGGTTGGCTTGATCCGGCTCGTCCTTTGCCCAGCGAGGCGGAGCTTGCCGAGGTCTTTTCCCAACGATCACAACAGGCAGGCAACGGCTCTTCGGTAGCTCCCTATCGGGCGCAGATCCAGGCCTGGGTTGCCGAAGGGATCGACGGCACCACCATTCATCGTGCCCTGGTACGCAACCACGGCTTCACCGGCAGTTACTCTGCGGTGCGGCGGTTTGTGCAGGCCCTGCCCAACGATCAGGCCAAGGCCACGGTTATTCTCGATTTTGCGCCGGGTGAAGCTGCCCAGGTCGATTTTGGTTCTGGCCCCAAATTGATCGATCTCCACACCGGTGAGATCCGATCTTCCTGGTTTTTCATCATGACCCTGTGTTACGCCCGGCACCAGTATGCCGAGATCGTCTTCAATCAAAAGGTCGCCACCTGGCTGGCCTGCCACCGGCGAGCCTTTGAATGGTTCGGTGGGGTACCGGAAAAACTGATCATCGACAACGCCAAATGCGCCATTACCCGGGCCTGCGCCAAGGATCCCGAGGTACAGCGCTCCTACGCAGAACTGGCCCTGGGCTATGGTTTTCGCATATCGCCCTGTCCGCCGTACGATCCACAGAAAAATGGACGGGTCGAGGCCGGGGTCAAGTATGTCAAACGGGCCTTTATGCCCTTACGGCAGTTTCGCGATCTTACCGATGCCAACCGCCAGTTGGCCCAATGGGTTATGCATGAGGCCGGCATCCGCATCCATGGCACCACGCGCAGGCGTCCGCTGGAGCTTTTTGACGAAACCGAAAAAGCAATGCTCCAGCCTTTGCCTGATGTACCGGTCCAAGAGGCGGTGTGGACCAAGGTCAAGGTGCACGGCAACGCCCATGTCGCCTATGAGAAAAACCTCTATTCCGTGCCTTTTCAACGCATCCGGCAAACACTCTGGCTCAAGGCCACTGACACAACCATTCAGGTTTTTCACAACCACGAGATGGTGGCGGTGCATGCACGACTGCAAGGCGCCGGTCGACACTCCACCCTGGATGACCACATGCCCCCCGATGCCCTGGCGTACAAGCTCCGCGATCCCCAATGGTGTCTGGCCCAGGCGGAAACGATCGGACCGGCCTGCCTGCAACTGATCAGGCAGCTGTTCTCCCACCGGGTGCTTGATCACCTCCGCGCAGCCCAAGGAGTAGTCCGGCTGGCGGATCGTTATGGCAATCAGCGGCTCGAGGCGGCCTGTAGCCGAGCATTGCTCTTTGACTCGCCCCGCTACCGTACTGTCAAAACTATCCTCGAAAATAATCAAGAACAGATCGAGAACACTCCTGATTCTTCACTTCCCGGCATCTACACCGGCAACTCTCGATTCCAGCGCAACACCACCGATCTTATTCAATGAAAGGAGCGACCATGCAGCCCATGCCCGAACTCACCCCATTGCTCAAGCAACTCCGACTCTCCGGCATCCTTGAATCCCTGGCTGCCAGAAACCGCCAGGCCATCGAGGCCAAGCTCGCCTATCCCGAGTTTCTCGCTCTGCTCATCCAGGACGAAATCGCCAGAAGAGAGCAGAAAAAATTCAGCCTTCGCGTCCGCCGCGCCGGATTCCGTTCGCAAAAGACCATCGAACAGTTTGATTTTGATTTTAATCCCGGCATCAATCGGGCCTTTATCCAGGAGTTGGCTACCTGCCGCTTTATCGAAGAGCCAGCCAACCTCCTCATCGCCGGACCCTGCGGGACGGGTAAAAGCCATCTCGCTCAAGGGCTCGGTCACTGCGCCGTGCGCCAAGGACATGAAGTTCTGTTTACAACCCAGACACAACTGCTCAACGGCTTGCAGGCAGCTCGTGCCATGGGCACCTTTGAGCGCCGCTTCCAGGCCCTGATCAGGGTGCCGTTGTTGATCATCGATGACCTGGGACTCAAGCCGCTGAGGGCGCCCCAGGACGAAGACCTGCACGACCTGATTGCCGAGCGTCACGAACGTGCGGCCACGCTTGTTACCAGTAATCTTGATTTCAGCGAGTGGGGGGATGCGTTTCCCAACCGACTGCTCGGTGCCGCCACCATTGACCGACTGAGGCACAACGCCTACCGGCTCATTCTCGATGGCAAAAGTTATCGCTCGCCAAAAAACTGCCTCCAAGGTACAAAAACAAGGAGCGAAAAAAGAGCAAAAATCGACGAATAATTCACCCCGTCCAACAAGGAAAATGAGCCACTTTTTGTGGCTCCATTAGACCGATCAGCCCTGGCTCCTTTAGGGCGGTCAGTGACAACCCGCGAAGAGAAACAACCTGTCGACAAACGGCAACAGCGTTTGCCTAGGTTTAAAGAGGTAGAGTAGAGCGCTGATGAGAGCACCAAGAACCAACGATTATGTTTTGCCGCACGCGGCTATTCCATATCAGAAGATTTCCTGGTGGCATCAGCGCCCCCTCGTCGAACCGGACGTGCGGGTTTCC
>JAQUEZ010000236.1 GCA_028684915.1 Desulfobulbus sp. | reverse complement strand
CTTATTCGCTGGATCGCGGCACGACATTGACAACCAGGGCGTGGTCATTTTCACCTTGGCAAACGGCGGCACCATCCGGGATGCCGGCAAGAAGCTGTATTTTTCTCCCGGTCAGGATCATGCCGCACGAATTTACGCTAACGCAAAATTCGGCAAGCAAATTGCTGTGACCGGAAACACCATCGAAAGAGGCCCGAATGGACGACCAGCTCGACCAAACAACCCCATCTATAAGCAGTCCTACCTTGCTCACATTAAACAAATCTGTGCCAACGGTCTGCGCAAGGTGTCCGAACTCAATGTGGTTCGGTTCGGAAAAGGCAAAGGAGATAAAGTGCTTTTGCCGGGTGATGCACACCCTGACATGGAGCGGTGATGGTAAGAACATTATCACTCATTGCGATGGGATTTTTTTAATTTCGGGAGAAGAGGAGGCGCTCGATTGCTGCTCATGATCCTGGTGCCTGCGAACCAGTGAGTCGATAAGGCGTAAAGCAAACCCGGATGCCCTGGCGGAGCAGGTGCTGAAGGTGCCCAGCTCGTACCGTTAAAGCAACTGTCTGAATTGGGCTGAATGAATGGCCTTAACGTGCTGTTCGTTCCATTGGACTTCAAGCGCCTGTTCAACTTCAGACAATACCAAGTACTCCAGTCGCTGCGCATCGTTGAAATCCGGTAGCCAATATAGTGGGCCTCTTGCTCGGCATCCGACAATAGGATCAAATGCTCGCTTTTGGTCGTCATCGTGGCGACGCTCCAAGCGGCCCCAATCTTCCATGCGGCCAAATGCAGGGCCAGGGGATATAGAAACGACGACACCTTTATCAGCATCATCTACCTGCTGGCCGCACCGATACAGAATTTACTCAAATCCACTTGATTCGTCGAAGAGCCGCGTTTTTCAGGTGTGCTGGAATCGCAGTTGTAATTATATTACTACTGATGGCAAACAGGTTGGAATAGCTTGTTTTTTTAAGTTTCAACCTCATGCACTTTTTTTGAGCCACAAAACTGACTCGTCGTGGATTAACCTGTGAACCATAGCAAGATGGTATTTTTGATAATAGTGGTTACACCACGTTTTCTACTCAGATTCAAATATCTCCAATGATTTTGACCAATCGGTACGGTAATAAAATGATTAAAAATAGAGGATTTTTGCTCGACCAGTTAATTCCGCCAGCCAAGCTACGCCTTGCTGTGGAACGTTTTTGCGCTTCAATTGGGATTGGTTGCATAATCGTAGATCCCAAAGGGGGAACGATACTCCAAGTGAACTGGAAGTGTCTCTGTAGGAGTTTTTCAAATAAAAATCCACCTGTTCTTAAAAGTTGCGTTGAGATAGATAATTTCTTTAAAAAGGTTCTTCACAATTCCCCACATGCAACACTTTATACGTGTGACAACGGGCTCAGCAGTGCCGTCGTGCCCATTCTTGTTGATGGCGTCAATGTTGCCAACATTTTCATTGGACAGTTTATAGTTGATTCTTATGACATAAACATACAAAAAAAAATCGCGAAATCAAAGGGTATTGCCGAGATAGAATATGTTGGAGCAGTCACACAATTACCAGTTATGTCGGATCGTGAAATACAGATTACAATCCATCACCTGGAGTTATTTGCAGAATTATTAGGTGAAATATGTAGAAATTATTTGCAAAAAAAACGTTTAAACGAAAAGATAGAAAAAAATAAAGAACGGTATTACGGTCTTGTAAATTCATTACCGCAGATTATCTATGAAATTGATCTATACGGGCATCTGAGTTTCATAAATAACTCTGCTTATGAAAGCTTCGGGTACACATCTGAAGAACTGATCAAAAGCGGTGATTTCTTATCATTAATAACTGAAAATAAGAATGATCTATACAGCGCTAGGAAACGTTTAGAAGGGATATTGTCAGGGGAAAAATTACCTCCAAAAGAATATTATTTTAGGCGTAAGAATGGAGACAGGTTTATAGCTCTTGTTTTTTCTAGCCCAGTGTTCTCAAAAGGAGAGTTACAAGGAGTTGGCGGTATTATTGTCGATATTACAGAGCAGAAGAAAACAGAAGAGAATTTGCGGCGCAATGAAGCCAAGCTGCAGAGCCTTTTCCGAGCTGTTCCTGTGGGGTTGACTATTCTCAAAGATCGTACACTTCATTCAGTCAACGAAGGACTCTGCAAGATTGTAGGGTACGACGATTCAGATCTACTCTTTCGGACTTCTCTCCAGTTGTACGAGAGCGAGGAGGAGTACATCAAAGTTGGCGCGGCTCTCTATCAACAGCTTTCGGATGAACAAACAGGCTATGTAGAAACGCGTTTCTGCAGGCGAGATGGTTCGATACGTGAAGTTTCCCTGTTTGCAGCACCTCTTGACCCAAGCAATCCTGCAGAAGGCGCGGCCGTCGCTATCCAAGATATTACAGAACAGAAAAGAGCTGAAAAGGCGCTTCGCATCAGCGAGGAACGCCTTTCCTTTGCAATCAGCGCATCTTCTGACGCTATTTGGGAAATGAAACCTAAGTCCCAAACTGTTTATTATAGTCCTCGATGGTACGAAATGCTTGGGTATCCTGATCAAGCGTTCCCAGTGACGCTCGAGAAATGGAAGAGCATGTGCCATCCAGCTGATTGTCAAAGCACGCAAAGATTGATGGAACATGTATTAGCATCTCCATCTGACCCAGGATACACGTCCGAGTTTCGGCTGCGCCACCGTGACGGAAGATGGATCTGGGTACTGAGTCGTGGCAAGGTTGTTAAACGTGACGCAATGGGGACCCCAGTGCTGCTTGCAGGGACGAATACCAATATCACGAAACGAAAACTCGCTGAAGAAGCGCTTAAGGTGAGTGAGGAGCGGTACAGAACTCTGTTTGAGACTTCTAGCAATGCAATTCTCATTGTTAAAAATGATATCGTAGTCGACTGCAACCAACAAACATTGGACATGCTCCGTTGTTCACGTGAAAAAATCATAGGGAAATCATCGTCAAGATTATTCGTTTGCCAACAAACAGATGGAAAATCAGATGCGATAAGAAACAATCCACCAGAAATTATTCAGGAAATTCCTTTCCAATATGAATGGCTTCAATGCCGGCTTGACGGAACAAATTTTCACGCCGAAGTGAACGTTAGCGAGGTTGATCTTGTAGGCGAAAAATATTCCCAGGTTATTATTCGTGACATTACTCTAAGGAAAACATGGGAGAAATCCCTTCGCGAGAGCGAATTCCGCTTTCGTTCTTTTTTCAACACCAATCCGGAAGGAATCATTCTTTTAGATTTTCAAGGGTTTATCCTTGACGCCAACAAGGCTTTTTTGCAGGGAAGCGGGTTTTCGTTCTCCGAAGTCACACACCGTCACTTCACAGAATTCGTTCCACATGCTCATCATTCTGCCTCGCAACAAGCTCTTTTAGCCCTCAAATCAGGAATATCCCAAAACGACCCATTAGAAATCTCATATCTGACTAAAAATGGCCAGGAAAAGCCAGTTGCAGTTAAAGGCTGGGTGGTGCAGGATGAGAAAAACACTTCACTCTATCTGGGAATATTCATTCGCGACCTGACGAAAGAAAAAGAACTAACCGTTGAAAAAATTTCACTGGAAAAACAGGTGATGCAGGCTCAAAAAAATGAAGCGATAGGGACGCTTGCTGGAGGCATCGCCCATGATTTCAACAATATTCTCGGTGGGATTGTTGGGTTTGCACAGCTGGCGTTATATAGCGATCCTTCAACTATGGGCAATAAAGAACGTCAATATATCAACCGGGTCCTGGAAGCCAGTGAACGAGCTAAAGCCCTTGTTCAGCAAATTCTTCGGTTCAGCAGACACAGCAGTATCGAAATGCATTCCATCAATCTCATCCCTGTCATAGAGGAAGCAATACATCTGTTGCGTTCAACCTTACCAAAGTCCATTGAAATCAGACAGCAACTGGACGTTGAAGATGACCGCATCATCGGTGATTCAACACAAATCCATCAGGTAGTCACCAATTTAGGAACGAACGCTTATCACGCCATGCGAGAAACAGGAGGTATTTTATCTGTTTCCTTGAGAAAAGTGACCTTGGTGGAGCCAAAAGAAACCATGAGTATGAAAATACCTCCTGGTGAATATCTGAAGTTACAGGTTAAAGATACTGGCTCAGGAATGCCTCCCTCCGTCCTTCAGCGAATTTTTGAGCCCTATTTCACCACGAAAAAGGTTAACGAGGGGACAGGATTAGGAATGGCAGTCACTTTGGGGATTATTAAAGGCCACAAAGGAATGATAGAGATTGAGACCGCCAGCGGACAAGGAACTAGTTTCGATATTTTTCTGCCACTCACGCAAATTGACACTGGAAAACGGATTAATGAGGAAATAAATCTACCGCTTGGCCAAGGTGAGCGGGTACTAATTGTCGATGACGAGGCGTTTTTTCTTGAGGTGGTGAAGGAAAGCCTCAACTTGCTCGGGTATAAGGTGACCGCCAGCCAAAGCAGTTTGAAGACGCTTGAGATCTTTAAGGCTGCCCCCTCTTCATATGATCTTCTGATCACGGACCAATCAATGCCAGAAATGACCGGCGCGCAACTCTCTCAGGAAGTTCGCAGAATGAATCCTTCTATCCCGATTATTCTCTGCACGGGCTATAGCGAGACCGTCACCGAGCAGTCTGCCAATTATTATGGCATCACTAGCTTCCTTATGAAACCGGTCAATGTTCATGATCTGGCTAAAACTGTTCACGATGTTCTGGGAAAAGGGACCGCCAAATAAATTGATATCGGCCATCAAGTTTTCCTTTTCTTTTGCCTTTGGCTGCGCCCTGATGGAGACGTTCCATAACTCTACCGGAAGCAGAGGTACGTTCCACTAAAGAGAGGTGGCTCGGTTCGTTCGGACAGTTTTTTCTTTTTTTGGAGTCTCTGCTTGTTGTTAGTCTGCCAACATCACGGCATATGCTTCGTCCGGGGTTCTTTTCTCTAATTTTTAATGGGGTCGGGATCTGTTGTACCAGTCCAGATACTGCATGATCGAGACTCTAACATCAGTGACCGAGTCATAGGCATGCAAATGCACCCATTCATATTTCACGGATTTCCATAACCGTTCAACAAAAACATTGTCCCGCCAGGCTCCGTGATCGTCCATGCTGATCCGGCAGCCTCTGTCTTCAACTGCTTTGACGAATTCGGCGGCGGTAAATTGGCTACCTTGATCGGTGTTGACGATTACAGGCGAGCCATGGCGAGTGAACGCGTCCTGCAGCACATCAACCGCATGGCAGGCCTCCAGGGTGATCGTTAGTCTCAACTTGAAAGCGAATTAGAATTAAGGGCGTGTCCGATTTTCCGGCTCCACTTCAAAGTGAATACTCGTTTTTTCAAAATACCATTTTTTCAAAAATAATTCTTGGTTCTTTGAGATCGTTTGATGTAAATAGTTATCAATATCTTTTAGTTTAGATTCTCGTATCCCCCACTAAATCTTAAGAGGTTGTTAATGAAAATTCACTCGATCCAAACCAAACTGCTCACCATCGGGCTACTGTCTGTTTTACTGCCATTACTTATAGTTGGCTACTTCTCAGTGAGTAAATCTTCTCACGCCCTCACCTCCCTCTCCGAGGACAAGGCGCAGTCTATAGCTAGCGACCTGGCTCGAATGATCGGTAACTTGGTGCGTGCTGAGAAAGAAACCGCAGAAACACTCGCCGACTCTCAACTCATTCGCGATGATCTTGAAAAATTGGCTGGGGCAACTGATCAAGTGGCGAAAGAAATCAACAGCAATCTGTTTGCCGCTCTTAAACGACGGTTCAAAGTGATGAATGATGGGATGCAGTATCAAGGTATTTTTGTGTCCGACGCCTCGGGTCAGATCCTTACCGGCGTTCTCGCTGGTGGCGATGAGTATGGCAAAGTCTCAGTGGCCAACAATGTTGAATTCAAACGAGCAAAGCAGAGCGGGGAAGGGGCTATTGGCGAGATGACCCATTCACAGGCCACATCGAAAGTGATTATCCCAATTGCCGCACCTGTTTTGAGTTCCAACAATCAGTTCTTAGGTACAGTCGGCGTTGTGCTCAAGGCTGAATATCTCACCAACCTCATAGAGGATCGCAAAGTTGGGAAAACCGGCTATGTCTATATGATCAACAAGGACGGCATGGTTATCGCTCATCCCAAAACGGAGCACATTCTTAAACTGAATGTCACATCCATCAAGGAAATGGCTGGCATCAACGAAATCATGCTTTCGGGAAAAACTGGCGTGTCGGCATATACATTCACCGGAATTAAAAAAATTGCCGCCGGCGCTCCGGTGGGCGTCAATGGTTGGTCAGTCGCGGTGACACAAGATGTCGAAGAATTTATTCTGGCTTCGAACCAGATTCGCAATATAATTTTGACGGTCATCGCCATCGCGCTGAGCAGCGTTACGTTGATACTTGTATTGGCAATTCGCAAAATTGTCCGGCCGATCAACTCGGCCGCCGCTGGACTTAAAGACATCGCACAGGGCGAAGGTGACTTGACCATGAGGCTTCCGGTCACCACAAAGGATGAGGTCGGCGAACTAGCGATCTGGTTCAATGTCTTCATCGACAAATTACAGCATATCATCCGGGATGTTACCGCCGGAGTGCACACCCTTTCCTCGGCGTCAACCGAACTGTCACAGATTTCTGAACAGATGAACCAGGGCGCACAACAGGCATCGACAAAATCCAACACCGTTGCGACCGCAGCCGAAGAAATGAGTGCCAACATGAATAATGTCGCTGCAGCCATGGAACAATCAACAACCAACACAAATATTGTGGCGACCGCAGCTGAAGAGATGTCCTCGACAATCGGAGAAATTGCCCAGCATGCCGAGAAAGCGCGCGTTATCTCGGAAAGTGCGGCAAAAAAGGCCAGTGAAGCGACAGGCAATATTAACGAATTGGGGACGTCGGCAAAATCTATCGGGAATGTAATTGAAACCATTACTGAAATATCAGAACAGGTCAATTTGCTCGCACTCAATGCCACCATTGAGGCAGCTCGAGCCGGTGAGGCAGGCAAAGGTTTTGCCGTGGTGGCCAACGAAATCAAGGAGCTTGCCAAGCAAACAGCCGCCGCGACGTACGATATAAAAGACAACGTCGGCGCTATTCAAAGCACCACCACCAAAACTGTACAACAAATCTCCGAGATCAATGCGGTCATTATTGACGTCAACGAAGTTGTGGGCAGCATTGCCACAGCGGTGGAGGAGCAGAGCGCGGCAACGGCGGAGATAGCCAGCAACGTGAACCAAATGGCTCAAGGGATCAGCGAGGTCAATGAAAACGTTAATCAGAGTTCAGTTGTGGCAACTGAGATTGCTCACGATATCACCAGCGTCAGCAGTATTGCCGGGGAAATGTTTACCAGTAGTTCGCAGGTGAGCACAAGCGCCCATGAACTATCCGCCTTGGCAGAACAACTCAACCAGATGGTTGGCCAATTTAAGACGGAGTAGTTTGCCCCTCGCAAGGAACCCACTGCATTTGAAATGAAATATTCATTCAGCTAAAGAAATGAGTCGGAATGTGGGCGCGATGGTCGTTGACCTCGTTTCCACATTCCTCTCCTCGAACCTGATAACACTGCCCATCCGGCTCACACCGTCGGCACGGTCCCGCCCTCGTAATTGGTTCCATCCTGATCCGCGAGCCGCGCAGCTGCCTCGGTCTCAATCCAACCCAGCAGAGACTCCGTTTACTCAATGCATGCCTTGCTCATGTGCCCGTCAAGGTTGCTGAGTTTCATGCATAGCCAATTAAAAAAAGAAAACTGCCCGAACGAACTGAGCCACTTCTCTTGTCCTAATTCCCGGCGCCACTTCTCAGCACCCTGGCCCCGTCGACGACGACCAGCTCATCCGCCATTGTAAAGGTTAGATATTGGATCGTTTCCAACTCGTCAGTCACAGTTTGCACCCTATCCTTTGCGTATAGTGAAGAACTGAACAACAAGATTACAACAACCGTGCCGTGGCTGGCTGGAGAGCTGAGAAAAAACGCGAAGCCTTGCGGGCTGGGGCTTTGGGGATATATCAGGCGGATATTCGGGAGGCTGTGCACTGTACCATGTTACAGTAGGGAGTGTAACATGGTACAGTGCGGTTGTTTCATGATACAGTCACAGGAGGGTTAGGAAGGGGCGAAGCGTTGCTTCGCCATGTTTTTCACGGGCCAGCCGACGCCTCATCCGGGTGCGGCCTAACTGAGGAGATAATCGATGAAAAAGGAAACCCAGCTTGACTTGTCAGCGGAAAATAAGGTAACGAACAGCGGACGGCGTCGCCTCGTTTCGACTGCCAGCCCGGTTTAGCCGAATCCTGAATTGATGCTCTCCTCGGATAGCATTTTAACCAAGGGAAAAATCGTAAGAGCCTCACGTTTCTGAGTATGTTCATAGACAGTGGCGCAAACTGCCGGTTCGGAAGAGGCCTATACGCAAACGCCTGGTTTGCGATGGCTTGAGTCGTTTTCCATCCCCTTGCTCATCAACCGGTCTCATACTGTTGTCCCCACTTGAATCCGCGGTTCGTTTAAGCCTGAGCCGGTGGAGGTAAATGCCCATGGCCCTTAAGAAGCAGTCAGCAAGCCACGACCCAAAGGCTGAATCCGCCATCGAAGGAAGGGGTGCAGCTCCCCCCATTCCCATTACGGTTGGCATCGGGGCGTCCGCCGGCGGCCATGAGGCTCTGGAGCAGATTTTCACAGCCCTCCCCGCCGATTGCGACCTCTCCTTTGTGGTGATCATGCATCTCTCTGCGGAAGGCCCTTCACTGCTCGCCGACATCATCAGGCATCACACCTCCCTGCAGGTGCTGACCGCCGAAGACGGCATGCCGCTGTGCCTGAACACCGTTCATGTGGCTCCTCCCGGCAAAGATCTGACCGTGGACGGCGGTCGGTTACGATTGGTCACTCCTGAGTCGGGACGACCACCTCACCCCATTGACCGCTTTTTCACCTCGCTTGCCGCTGATTTAGGGCAGTGCGCCATTGCCGTTGTCCTCTCCGGCTTCGGGTCTGATGGCGCCGAGGGAGTGAAGCGGGTCAAGGAAGAGGGCGGAATCGTCCTCGTCCAGGATCCGGAAACGGCCATCAACCCCTTCATGCCGCAAAACGCCATCGCCACGGGCGCGGCGGATTCCATCCTTTCCGCGGCCGAAATTGCAGACAGGCTTGCCCAGATAGCCGGCGAGAAGGATACTTTCCCCGCCGGGATCTGCCTGGCTCCCCAAGATGAGGAGTTGCGCCCCCTGTTTGC
>JAQUEZ010000046.1 GCA_028684915.1 Desulfobulbus sp. | reverse complement strand
AGGGTGCGTACATCCTTCCACTCATCCCAACCACCGAGGTGGGTGGCGATCATCTTTAATCCGGGAAACTGGCGACACACATCGAGAATACGTTGCGGATCGGCTCTGCGGATACGGGGATAGGCGATATCGTAACCAGCATGGATAACCAGGATCATGCCAAGTTCGTTTATTCGTTCATACAGGGCAAAAAGGCTAGGATCATCCAGAAAATAATCTTGATAATAGGGGTGCATTTTTAGCCCCTTAAACCCCTCGTCATGGATTTGCTGCAGATGGTCGAGCAGGCAGGGGTCTTCCGGGTGGAGCGAGGGGAAGGGGATGATGCGAGCGGAACGGATCTGTGTGGACCACTCAAGAATAGGCTGAAACTGTTCCGGGCGAGTGGCAATGGAACAGACGGTGGAACACTCAACGCCGCTACGATCCATAGAGTCGATCAGATCGTTGACGGTACCGTTGAGATACGCCTTAATGTTACCCTCTCGTTCAAGAGCAGGGATGGCGATGCGGGCGATCTGATCGGGAAAGGCATGGGTATGGATATCGATGATACTACCGGCCATGAAAGCTCCTCAAGCCCACAAAAGGGCTCGTGTGTGCGGTTATAGCATGTTGATCGTCCACAAAACGAGTTGCAACACCAAGAGGGCATAGCAACCGGCAATGATGTCATCCAGCATAATTCCCAGGCCGCCGTGGAGGTGGCTGTCTACCCAGTTGGCAGGGAATGGCTTGAGTATATCAAAAAAACGAAAAAGCACAAATCCGACAAGGGCGGCGAGTGGATTTAGGGGCGCGAGGCCAAGGGTAATCAGCTGGCCGACGATTTCATCGATGACCACCAAGCCGGGATCGCCGCGATCAACGATCTTTTCCGCAGCTCCTGCACTGATCACCCCGAGGACAAAGAGGACCGCGACTGTGGCCCAGTACGATGCCTGCGGCAGGCGGGCTAGCAGGAACCAGATGAGGACCCCGACTGCGGAGCCCCAGGTACCGGGTGCCTTGGGCAGGTAGCCGCTGTAGGCACCGGTGGCGATAAACATATAGAAACGATCCATGATAACTCGGACTCGGCATAAAGGGGGAAGGAAAGCGTCAAAATCCGGGAAGGACCTTGCTCATCTGCTTGCCCATGGGGCTGGCATCAGCTGATTTGCGTCAGCGGAACAATGGCGGTACCACAAAGGCAGGTCGCCACCTCCATCCGTTTTTTCCCTTCCGGTTGAATTTCCCGCAGCAAGAGGCTGTCTTTGCCGGTGGCCACCAAAAGGCCTTGGTTATCGGCACGGCAGATAGTGCCGGGCTCTGTGGCGTATTGATGCGGCACCACCTCTGGGCGAAAGAAACGATAACGCTTGCCGTCGATGAAACCGTAGGCAGAGGGCCAAGGATCAAGACCGCGAACCAGGCTCTGTAATTTTCCTGCTGGCAGACTCCAGTCGATATGGCCCATCTCCTTGCTGAGCATGGGAGCGGGCGTGGCTAACGCGTGATCTTGGGGCTGGCGGGTGAACTGACCGGCAGCGAGTTTATCGACAGCCGACCCGAGGGTGGCGCCACCCATTTCCGAGAGGCGATCAAAGAGTTCTCCTGCGGTCTCCTGTGGGCCGATAGGGGTCCGTTCAATGAACAGTATGTCACCGGTGTCCATGCCCGCATCCATCTGCATGATGGTAATCCCAGTCTCGGCATCGCCGTTGATAACCGCCCACTGAATCGGTGCTGCGCCTCGGTACTTGGGCAGAATCGATCCATGGACATTGATGGCGCCGAGTCGGGGCAATTCCAGAAGGCGGACCGGGAGGATCTTGCCGTAGGCCACCACTACCAGCAGGTCCGGGGCAAGGCTCTGGAGCTCTTCAAAAAACTCGTCGCTCCGGGCGGAGTCGGGTTGGAAGACAGGTATATTGTGTTCGCTTGCCAAAACCTTGACCGGCGGTGGGCTGAGCACCTTACCTCGGCCGCGCCCGCGGTCGGGCTGGCAGACCACGCCCACCACCTCATGGGGGGAGTCGATCAGGGCCTGGAGCGAGGGGACCGCAAAATCCGGGGTGCCCATGAACACGATTTTCAAGGAGATACTCATTATTCTTGATCCTTGAGGATCTTTTTCAATTTTTTCTTGTACATTGCTCGTTTGAGCGTGCTCAGGTGGTCAATGAACAGGGTGCCAAGGAGGTGGTCCACCTCGTGCTGGATAATGCGGGCAAAACGATCCTCGGCGTCGAACTCCAGCGGCCTGCCTTCTACATCTTGAGCGGTGACATGGATTTTCTGGTAGCGCTTTACATTGGAATAGCACTCAATCACACTCAGGCACCCTTCTTCCTGCACTACTGAACCTTCACCTTGGGTGATTTCGGGATTGACCAGGGTAATGAAGTTGCGCTCGTCATCCTCAATGGATTGGTCCACCAGTACCACCCGGCGGGCAACGCCAATTTGGTTGGCAGCCAGGCCTACGCCGGGCGCCTTGTACATGGTGTCCGCCATGTCTTCGACCAGAGCTTTCAGTTCCTCGTTAAACTCGGTGATAGTTTCCGCTTTCTGGCGAAGCACTGGGTGCGGGAAGGTAATAATATCTCGTATGGCCATGATTCTATCGTATCCTGGTGTTGGGCACCGTATTTTAGGGGAATTTATTTTTGGCTATGTAATCAGTTTGGCCAGTAAAGTAAAGATGTCAGCGACAGATCCGTCCTGCTTTGTCCTGCTGTGCCCGCTTGTTTTTCGGCGTTTTTTTGTGTAGGGTGCGGGCCGAACTTTTCAGGGAGCAACATGGTTGACAAGGATGCATTACACAAAGGGATAGCCCTGCTGACTCAGCCGGTTTTACCGCTGGTGTCCATGGTTCAATTCCTCTATTTGACCGGCGATTTTTCCAGTGTGGACGAGGTGATCGGCCAGATGCCGCCGGATATTGAAACCGGTTTTGCCACCTATGGAGATCCGGTCAGTCTCCTACAGTCCTATGCCGATCTTCTCCAGCCGTTGGTCGAGCTGAAAGCCGGTAAGGCCCCAGAACAGTTGGTGGTGGATGTGGACAACCATCCGCTCGACGCCATGACTGCCACTGCGGCCCTGGTTGCCCAGAATATCCTTACCCGTGAGTTGGAGCCGATCAACAGCCTGCTCTGTGCCCCCTGCGGCTGCAGCCTGTGCTGTGTCGGCCCGGAGGCGGAGATGCAGCAGAGTTACTTCGAGATTCCCCTGCAACCGGGCGAAGTCGTCCATTTCCCCTTGGAGCGAGTCGATACCCCGGCCTCGCGTGCATCCCTGATTGAAGACGAGCCGGCGCTACAGGTGGAGAATCGTGATTTCTACCAGCGCCCGGATCCGGTGCTGATCCATTGGCAGCCCGGCTGGAGCCTGATTCTGCCCACGGCAAGCCGTTGCCCACACCTGGAGCAATCTGGTCGTTGTCGAATCTATCCGCATCGGCCCCATGTCTGCCGTCGGCCGCAGATTTTTCCCTACATGCTCGAACCGCTCAAGGATAAAGGACAGGCAACCTTCCGTCTGCGGCAGTCCCTGCTGGCGGTGGTGGATTGTCCCTATGTCCAACTGCTCCAGGAAGAGATCAGTGCCTACGCCGCAGCCAGTGAACTGGAAATGATCTTTCGTCAAAACAAGGCCTAACTTTTTGCCATTAAAGAAATATTAAAGCTTATGAACAGTATCGGTATTCTTTGCATCGCCCTCTCCTACTTCCTTGGGGCCATCCCCTTTGGCCTGGTTCTGTCCATGGGCAGCGGCATAGACATCCGCAGCGAGGGGAGTAAAAATATCGGCGCCACCAATGTGACCCGTCTGCTGGGGAAGAAGATAGGGGCTCTGACGCTACTTTGTGATCTCTTCAAGGGCTATTTGCCGATGTTTATTGCCGCCCGCCTGCTCCAAGGAACCACCGGGGTAGAACTGGTCATTGCGCTTTGCGGTGCGGCCTCGGTGCTTGGGCACATGTTCCCCATCTATCTTGGCTTCAAAGGGGGCAAAGGTGTGGCCACCGCTCTGGGCGCCTTTCTCTATCTGGCACCGTTGGCGGTGCTTGGTTGTCTGGCAGTCTTTATCGCCTCAGTCTATTTTTCCGGTTTTGTCTCTCTTGGCTCATTGTTGGGGTCTTTGTCGATTTTGCTCTGGCTGCCTCTGCTCCAAAGCCCGGCCTGGAAGCTGTGGTTGGCAGCCTTTATTGTTGCCATGATTTGGGGCAAGCATTACCAGAATATCGGTCGTCTGTTGCGCGGGACCGAGAAGTCGTGGAAAAAGACGGCAGAGGCTAAGACGTGAACGCCAAGGAGTGGCAGGCCATCGAACAGGCGGCCAAAGTGTTGGGGCTAGGGGATCGGGCGACGCTGGCTGAAATCAAACGTGCCTATCATCACCTCAGCAAGCTCCACCATCCGGACGCAGGCGGCAACAGGAGCGGCGAACAGATGTATCGCATTACTGCGGCCTATGAAACCCTCACCCGCTATTGCGATGCCTACCGCTATCCCCTTAAACGGGAAAATGCCGGGGATGACGAACTTGATGTATACGATCCTGAAGACTGGTGGCAGGCCCGCTTCGGTCAGGATCCGCTCTGGAGCGGCAAAAAGAACAGGCGGTAATCGTTCCCCGTCGCTTTTACTCTGCCCTGCTCTTTTTTCGTAACACGGAATCCGGGAGCCAGGCGGTGGCAAAGGAGTGGCAGAATTCGTTAATAAGCTGCTTACGGGCCGAAAGGTTCAGCCGCCAGTAACAGGGGCTGAGCATCAGGATATGGATGGCTTGTCGCGGAGTCATGGTCTACCCTCCATGGTAGATGAGAAATATTCCTGATATTCCTATCGGCCTTTTTTGGCGAAATATTTAGGAGTGAAGGTGCCGCTCGGCCTGTTGACGACCGTTGGTGCTCTGTAAATCAACAACAAGGAGAACGGGGATGCAGATTCCTCAACTGATCAAAACGCATACACCCTTTGTTTCCCTGGAATTTTTTCCGCCGAAGAAAAAGGAGGAGTGGCCGGGATTTTTCGAGGTGGCCAAGGAACTCGGCCAGCTGAAACCGCTTTTTGCCTCGGTTACCTATGGTGCGGGCGGTTCGACCCAGTCCAACACTTTGGAGATCTGCGAGAAGCTGATCCAAACCTGCGGATTCGAGATCATGCCTCACCTCACCGGAGTGACGGCGGACAAGGAAAAGATTGATGGGTTTTTAACCGCGATCAAGAACCTGGGCATTGAGAATGTATTGGCCCTGCGCGGTGATCGCCCGGCCAGCTTCACCGGCACCGATGCGGAACTCTTTGCCAACTTTCCCCATGCTGAGCACCTGGTGCGTTATATCCGTACCCATCATCCCCAGTTGGCTATTGGTGTGGCCGGATTTCCAGAGGCCCATGCCGAGGCGTCCTCCTTTTCCGCCGATCTCGAGGTCATGCGGCGTAAGGTGGAGTGCGGCGCGGATTTCGTCATTAGTCAGCTCTATTTCGACAACCGGACCTACTTCGACTATGTGGAGCGGCTCCGCGCCCGAGGGGTGAATGTGCCCATTGTTCCAGGTATTTTGCCGATTCGCAACCTGGGTTCACTGCGCTTTATCCTCGAAATGTGCAATGCACGCATTCCAGGGCGGCTGATCAACGCTCTGTTGAAGGCCCATGAAGAAGGTGGCGCCAAGGCGGTCTACGAGATTGGTGTGGCCTACGCCCGCCAGCAGGTCAAGGAGTTACTCGATGGCGGTGTTCCCGGTGTTCATCTCTACACCCTCAACAAGGCGGACATGTGCCTGCAGGTTATGGACGGTCTGCTTTAACCAGACAGACCCCAACGGTTTATACTCGTCGTTGTAAGCGTTTGATCACCACCACCACCCGCGACCACATCAACAGGGCTGCTGTGGTCAACGCACAAATCAATCCGATCCAGAATCCTTGGGGGCCAGGCTCCATGCCCCCAAGGCCCGCCAACCCCAGGCCGTAGCCCAGCGGCAAGCCAATCCCCCAGTAGGCAACCAGCATCAGCACCAGTGGTACCCGTGTGTCCTTGCAGCCCCGGAGTATTCCGCTGGCGTTGACCTGCATTGCATCCGGCATCTGGAAGATGGCCGCATAGATCAGCAGGGCCACCGCCAGGGTTTGAATCATCGGGTCCGGGGTATAAAGGGCGGCGATTTCCCGAGAAAAAATCAGAATACCCAGACAGGTGAGGACCGAACCGGACAGGGCCAGCCCCAACCCGGTGGCGACAAGGCGGGGCAGCCGCTGCACCCGCCCTCGACCGATGGTGAAACCGACCCGCACGGTCAGGGCCGTAGCCAGGCTATAGGGAAGCATGTAGAGCATGGAGGTAAAGTTGAGCGCGATTTGGTGCGCTGCAACCACCTGGGCTCCGAGCTTGGCGATGAACAGGGCGATCACGGTGAAGATCGAGCATTCGATGAACATGGTGACCCCAAGCGGCAGGCCAAGGCGTAAAAAGGAACCAATGCCTCCGGGCCCCGTTGTTGTTACTCGAGTCGTGGGGACAAATAACTGCTCAGTCCCTCCTAACTTGCTTCGATAAAGCAGCCATGCCATGGCGGTCATCATCGCCAAGATGGAGATTGAGGTGGCCCAGCCGCAGCCGACCCCACCTAGGACAGGCAGACCCAGCTTGCCGTAAATGAGGAGATAATTGGCCAGGATATTCACCCCCAGGCCGAGAAATCCGGCAAACATCGACAGCCGCGTTCTCCCCAACCCATCTCCCCCGCCTTTGAGTCCGTAGAACACCCCCCCCAGCGGCAGACCCCAGGAAACGGCAAAGAGGTAGCGGCTGGTAATGGGAATAACCTCCACACTTACCCCCAACCACACCATTAGCGGTTCCATCCACCAGAGAACAGGCATTAACAGGAGACCGGCGACCAGGCCAACCACCATGCCCAGGCGGATCGAGCCGCGAATAGCATCTCGATCACCGCGACCATGCGCCTGGGCGACCAGCGGTGTCACCGCATTCTGCAGACCGATGAGAAAGAGGTAGACCGGAAAAAAGATCGAAGAACCTACCGCCACCGCAGCCAGATCGATTGCGGAATAGCGTCCGGCCATGACCGTATCGACAAACCCCATGGCCGTCTGCGACAACTGAGCCAATAGAAGGGGGCCGGTTAGGCGGAGGAGCATGCGGGTTTCGTAGAGAATGAAGGAGAAAAAACGCATCAGGTGAAGAGCAGATCAGTGGAAGGATTGTATTTCTGCAGGGCTGACGGAGAGTCGTGGTCAGCTGTCAACTTGGTATTTCAGGTTGCCTCTCTATAGCAATCTTTGGCTAAAAGGTCATACAAAATGGCAGGAAAACTTCTGGGAATATTATTTATCTTGTTAAATTTTCGTTATTATACAGAAATTTCTCATTTGTTGGCTCAACAATGACCACTTTTTATCGGAGGCCGAATGGAATTCCAAAATACTCTTCCTCTCGCCACGATCTGGCAGCCGAATCGGTCCGCCAGGAGATGTCTGAGAAATTGGAGCAGGGACTGTTCACGGCTGATGAGGTTCGCAATTACGCCGAGGCAAGTCATATAGACCGATGGACCCAAAAATAGGCTGGATTACCGATTCCAATACAGCATTGAATCCCCGTCCTTGATAACAAAACAAAATCCGAGAAGTTACGTATCGTAAATGCGGTATGTTGCGAAGATCGGAAGGTTGTTCGCGAGGAATTTTATGAGCACGACAAAAGTTGGGAATATATAAAATAAAACTGGCTATCAGTGTTTTTCCTCGTTATTCCAAAGCAGAGTTTATGCTAGGATAAGTAGCGTTCGATCGGTGCGGTGTCTCTCTTTGGTTCCGAGGTAGGCGTATTTTTGTCTCAGATTTACCAGCACATGTAAGAGTGCTCCTTGGCCGATCCATTATGAGCAAGTAAAAGGATCACCATGAACGATTCGGGCACCCGGAATTCGCGAGATATTACCCAACTGTACCAGCGTATCGCTGCGCTTGAAGCTGCCGAAGCCGACCTGAAGTCAGAGTGTGAGAGCCTGCGTCAATTCTATGTGCAGTCTCCGCTGGCCTACCAATCCCTCGGCACAGACGGTACCGTCCTGGAAGTCAACCAACGCTGGCTCGATACCCTTGGCTACACCCGGGAGGAGGTTCTCGGTAAAAAATTTTCGGAGTTTCTCCACTCCGATTTTCGTGACTATTTCCACGCCAACTTTTCGCGATTCAAAGACGCTGGTGAGATCTACGGGGTTGAATTTACGATGGTCAAGAAGGACGGTTCCCTAATCCAGGTCTCCTTCGACGGCAAAATAAGCACAAATCCGGACGGTACATTCCAGCGTACCCATTGTTTTTTCCAGGACATCACCCAGCGAAAGCGCGACGAAGCAGCTCTGTGCGAAAGCGAGGAGCGGTTTCGGACCCTGCACAACGCCTCCTTCGGTGGAATCACCATTCATGATCAGGGGATAATCCTCGACTGCAATCAGGGTTTGGCCGAACAGACCGGTTACACGGTCGATGAACTGATCGGCATGGATGGTCTCCTGCTGATTGCCCCGCAATGCCGCGACCAGGTCAGACGCAATATCCAACGGAAATTTGACCAACCTTACGAATCCATAGGACGTCGCAAGGACGGCAGCCAGTATCCAGCTCGTTTGCGTGGTTCCAATATTCCCTATAAGGGGCGGTTGGTTCGGGTTACCGAGTTTCGTGATATCAGCGAGTTCAAGCGTCTGGAAGAAGCCCTGGAAAAACGGTTGGTAGCCCTCACCTGCCCCTTGACCAAGGAAAACGGGGTCACCTTTGAGGACTTGTTTGACCTTGCCCGCATCCAGCAGATCCAGGATGAGTTTGCCAACGCCACCGGTTTGGCCTCGCTCATCACCCGTCCCGATGGGACCCCCATCACCGAACCCAGCAACTTCACCCGATTATGCAGCGCAATAATTCGCACCACCGAAATCGGCTGCGCCAACTGCTTCAAGTCGGATGCGGCCCTGGGCCAACATCATCCCGAAGGCCCGATCATCCAGCCCTGTCTCAGTGGTGGCTTATGGGATGCCGGCGCCAGTATCACCGTTGGGGGGCATCATCTGGCCAACTGGTTGATCGGCCAGGTTCGCAATGAAGTCCAGGACGAGGAAGCCATGCGGCGGTACGCCCGGGAGATAGGCGCGGATGAAGAGGATTTCATCCAAGCCTTTCAAGAAGTCCCCTCCATGTCCCGTGAGCGGTTTGAGAGCGTTGCTCAGGCTCTGTTCACCCTGGCAAACCAACTCTCTTTTTCGGCTTATCAGAATGTGCAGCAGGCACGAGCCATTACCGAACGTAAACAGGTCGAGGCTGCATTACGGGTCAGTGAAGAACGGTTCCGCCTCGCCATGGAGGCTACCAAGGATGGGCTCTGGGACTGGGATATTGGTTTGGGTACGGTTTATTACAGCCCCAGTTACTGGGCCATGCTGGGGTATGATGCTGGCGAGCAACCACAGGAGGCTATCGCTTGGATGGAGAGGCTCCACCCCGAGGACCGGGAGTCCGTGTTGGCCGTCAATACCGATTGCATTGAGAACCGCTGCGAGTCCTTTCTGGTCGAATATCGGATGCAGACCAAAGACGGCACCTGGAAATGGGTCCAGGGGCGGGGCAAGGCGATTGCCCGTGGGGAAAACGGCCATGCGCTTCGTATGGTCGGCACGCACATAGATATCACCGAGCGTAAACAGACCGAACAGGAACGGGAAAAACTGGAAGCCCAGTTACTCCAATCACAGAAGATGGAATCCGTGGCTCGGTTGGCTGGTGGAATTGCCCATGATTTCAATAATATGCTCATGGTTGTCCAGGGGCATGCCGAACTGGCCATGTTGGACATGGAACAGGGCAACCCCTATTACCATCGCTTTCGAGCCATTCGCGAGATTGTCGATCGTTCCGCCGACCTTACCCGCCAGCTGCTCGCCTTTGCCCGCAAACAGCCTATCGCCCCCAAACTCCTCGATCTCAGCACCTGTATCGAAAATATGCTTTCCATGCTCCGGCGGCTCATCGGCGAGGATATCACCCTCACCTGGTTGCCGGATTCCGAGCTCTGGTCGGTTAAGGCCGATCCCTCCCAGATCGACCAGATCCTGGCCAACCTCTGCGTCAATGCCCGCGATGCCATTGCCGGGGTCGGTACCATTATCGTTGAAACCCAAAACTGCACCTTTGACGCCTCCTACTGCGCCGTCCACACCGGCTGTGTCCCCGGTGACTATGTGCAGATAACCGTGGGCGACAACGGCTGTGGTATGGATAAGGAGACCTTGGCCCAGGTTTTCGAGCCTTTTTTCACCACCAAGGGTGTGGGCAAGGGCACGGGGCTGGGCTTGGCCACCGTATATGGCATCGTTCGCCAGAATAACGGTTTTGTCAATGTGTACAGTGAACCCGGTCAGGGGACCGTGTTTACTGTGTATATTCCCCGGGAAGCCGATAGTGCCGACGAGGTGCTGGAGGAGCGGACGGTAGAGGCAATTGGCGGTTCGGAAACGATTTTGGTGGTGGAGGATGAACCGACCATCCTCGAGATGGCAACGGCGATGCTTCAACACCTGGGCTACACGGTGTTCGCGTCTACGTCTCCTTATGAGGCCTTGGACAAATGCAACCTTTATTCCGGCAAAATCGACTTGCTGATCACCGATGTGATCATGCCGGAGATGAACGGCCGCGACTTGGCTGAGCAAATCCAAAAAGAACATCCCTGGATCAAATGTTTGTTTATGTCCGGATACACTGCGGATATCATTGCCCATCAGGGTGTTCTCGAAGAAGGGATTCATTTCATCCAGAAACCCTTTTCCCACATTTCCCTTGCCGCCAAGGTTCGATCGGTTCTCGATGGCGAGTAAACACCTGCGTCCTGATCGGATTTATGGCGGCTGGGGCACGTTCGCTACGCTATTCTTTTCACCCATTGAGGCGGCTCGCTTGTGCGAACCGATCCGAATTTCATGTCACGATCAATACATCTACGGATGTTGGTGCCGCTCATTGCCCTGGTCCTCTTTGCCGGGGCCTTGTACATTCTCCACCACTCCCTGAGCGAATTCCACTACCACGATATCGTCCGCCAACTACATGCCCTGAAGCTGACGCAGATTGGCGCCGCCCTTGGCCTGACCGTGCTCAGCTATCTGATCATGACCGGCTACGATCTGCTGGCCATTCGCTATGTTCGGCAGCCTTTGGCGGCGAGCAAGGTGGTCCTGACCTCCTTTATCAGCTACGCTTTCAGCAATAATATCGGTCTGTCCCTGTTGGCGGCAGGCTCGATTCGCTTCCGGCTCTACTCGGCCTGGGGTCTGTCCACCGAAGAGATCGCCCGGGTGATTTCCTTCACCGTGACCACCTTCTGGCTCGGCGTCTGTGCCAGCGGCGGCCTAACCTTTCTCGTGGAGCCGCTTCCCCTGCCCTCTAGGCTCCATCTGCCCTTTACCACAGTCCAGCCCCTGGGATGGGGGCTGCTGGCACTGGTGATCGGCTACCTGGCAACGGTTTCTCTGCGTTCCAAACCCATTAATCTGGGCGGCTGGCAGTTCCCCCTGCCTCGTCCGACAATGGCCTGGGCTCAGATTTTTGTCGGTATGATCGACTGGCTGCTGGCTGGGAGCGTGCTCTACGTGTTACTGCCTGCTTCCGCCCACATCTCCCTGCTCCATCTTCTCGGGATTTTTCTCCTTGCTCAGGTAGTGGCCCTGATCAGCCATGTTCCCGGTGGCTTGGGCGTGTTCGAGTCCTTGATCCTGGTCAGTCTGCCCGGCGTGCCTGTGGATGGACTGGCCGGCAGCCTGATGCTCTATCGGGCGATTTATTATCTCCTGCCTTTGGCTGGCGCCAGCCTACTCCTGGGCGGGCTTGAATTCTTCCGCCAACGTGCCCTGGCCGGTCAGATCGTGAAGGCTGTGGGGCGTTTGGGCCGTGCCCTGACCCCGCAGCTTCTGGCGGCCTCAACTCTGGCCGGCGGTGCGATTCTTCTCTTTTCCGGCGCTACCCCCGGTATTTCCCATCGTTTACTTAGGCTGCAGGATTTTCTCCCCTTGCCGGTACTCGAGATTAGCCATTTTCTCGGCAGTCTCACCGGGGCCGGGTTGTTGCTGGTAGCCTGGGGCCTGCAGCGCCGTTTGGACGGTGCCTACCTGCTCTCGGTTATTCTTTTGGCGGGTGGATCGGTGCTTTCCCTCCTCAAGGGGGTGGATTACGAGGAGGCCATCCTCCTTGGAGTGATGCTTCTGGCCCTGTTGCCCTGTCGGCGCAGCTTTTATCGTCGTTCTTCCCTGCTCAATGAGCCGCTGAGCCGCAAATGGATGCTCCTTATTGTGCTGGTGATGAGTTGTACCCTGTGGCTGGGATTTTTTGCCTACAAGCATGTGGAGTATTCGCGCAGCCTTTGGTGGCAGTTTGCGGTAAGCAATAACGCGCCCCGTTTTCTCCGGGCCATGGTCGGTGCCTCCACCCTGCTGCTGCTCTTTGCCCTGGCCCGGTTGCTCAGACCGCTGCGCCTGCCCAAACAACATCCGGATGAGGCCGATCTTGCCCAGGCACGGACGATCATCGGAGCCAGCCCGCAGACCGTGGCCAATTTGGCCCTGCTTGGCGACAAAACCCTGCTCTTCAACCAGGCGAGGTCCGCCTTTATCATGTATGCGGTGGAAGGGAGAAGCTGGATAGCCTTAGGTGATCCTATTGGCCCTCTGGAAGAGCATCAGGAATTGTTGTGGCGATTCCGCGAACTCTGCGAACAGTCCGAGGGCTGGCCGGTTTTCTACGAGGTCGGTCATGACACCCTCTATCTGTACCTCGACCTGGGCCTGACCTTGCTCAAGATCGGGGAAGAGGCCCGGGTGGATCTGGACAAGTTTTCCCTTGAGGGTAAGGCCCGCAGTGGATTGCGCTACTCGCATCGTAAGGCGGAAAAGGACGGCTGTTCCTTTGCAATCGTCGATACTGCTCAGGTTGCCGCGCTGATGCCGGAACTGCGCCAAGTCTCCGATACCTGGCTCTCCAGCAAAAAAGCCCGGGAAAAAGGCTTCTCGCTTGGTTCTTTCCAACCAGCGTACCTCCAGGCCAATCCAGTGGCTCTGGTCCGCCGTGAGGGACAGCTAATCGCCTTTGCCAACCTCTGGCCGGGTGCGCAGCGGGAGGAGGTGTCGATCGATCTCATGCGTTTTCTCCCCGAGGCCCCCAACGGTACCATGGACTATCTCTTTATCAGCCTCATTCTCTGGGGCAAGCAGCAAGGCTATCAGTGGTTTAACCTCGGCATGGCCCCTTTGGCCGGGTTGGCTAACCGACCACACGCCCCCCTCTGGCAGCGGGCCGGTTCACTGGTTTACTTGCATGGCGAACATTTTTATAATTTCAAGGGATTACGTTCGTATAAGGCGAAGTTCGATCCGCTTTGGGAGCCGCGTTACCTGGCCTCACCCGGCGGCATGGCGCTCCCACGGATCATGACCAACCTCGCCACCCTGATCTCCGGTGGCGCCAAGGGGTTGGTGGGTAAATAGGCCTGAAAAAAATTCAAAAAGCAACCGGAACAGGGAAACAGCGCATCATGCAAACACAGGCAGGCAATTTTGGATCAAGGTGTGGATTTTGCCCGTGGTTGCCATCGTTGGTACGATTGGGCCTGGTGCTGGTTGTTTTACAGAGTCTCTTCGGGGACCCCGTTGCATTGCAGGCGGCGGCCTCATCTGACCGGGCCGCCATCGAGTCATTACCGCTCATCGAGCTCCCCGCTGCCGACAGCAGCAACGATGTGCTGGCCATTTTTTTTTCCGGTGACGGTGGTTGGGCGGATCTGGATAAATCCTTTGGCGAGGCCTTTCAAGAGCGGGGCATCTCCACTGTGGGCTTTGACTGCCTGAAGTATTTCTGGAAAGAACGGCAACCCGCCGAAGTCTCGCAGATGCTTGAAACCGTGATTCGTTATTACCTGCAGGTCTGGAACAAAAAGCGAGTCCTTTTGGCGGGGTTTTCCTTTGGTGCGTGCTGGATGCCTTTTCTCGTCAACCGACTCCCCAAAGACCTGCTGGATCAAGTACAGTTCTGCGTCCTGCTCGGCCCTGGCGATTTCGCCAATATCGAGGTGCATGTCATGGACTGGATGGGGGATGAACGCCGTCCCGGTGCCCTGAATGTCCTACCCGAGGCACGTAAGATCACAAAACCGTTGCTCTGCGTCTACGGCACCGAGGAGGACGAGACCATCTGTCCCTCCCTTAAAGGTAACAATGTCACCATCCTGCCCATGCCGGGCGACCACCACTACAACTACCGCTACGACCCGGTGCTTGAGACCATCTTCAAAAAAATGGCCGCGCTGGAGCAGTCGTCTCTGCGCTAAACATGACAGCCGTCCCCTATTCAGAGTTATTTCCCCTCCCCTCGTTCCTACGCTCTGCGTGGGAGCATGCACTTGACGCTCAGCGTCCATTGACCTCCCCATTTTTTTTACCTGCGCTGCCCGCATTGTTTTCGATCTCGGGAAATTTTTGCATATACAGGGATGGTTGACCAGCAGCTGCACATGAATGCCAGCTTATAATTTTGGTTTACACGTGGAGCGTGAGGTGTTTGTCCCCACGCGGAGCGTAGGTACAAGAACAAAAAGAGCAGTTCGTTAGGTGTGTCAGGTAATACCACCTTGAAACAAAGGAGAAAAATGTTGCTCGTTTTAAAAAAGTAAGGCAAACAAGAGATTGATATTTATCGTAAATACTCTCAACTACGAGGAATAACCATTTCTCATTTGGCCTAAATGCAAGGTGCAGATAATGTCCCTGAAGAAAAAGGTTTTTGTGTCCTATTCCTGGGATGTGGACAAGGATACGCAGATCGTCGATGAACTGGCTCCGTTCTGTCCACCGCGAGGAATTGATTTGCTTTATGATCGAAAGGTCATGAAGCATGGTGATTCTATCAGGAAATTCATGGATCAACTTGCAGGTGGCGAACATATTATCACTATCTTCAGTGATGCGTATTTCCGATCCAAATGGTGCATGTTTGAATTACTGACCATTTCGAAGCGGGATGGATTTAGCGCTCGAACTCATGCCATCTTAATCGATGGATGTAAGCCATGGGATGTTCAATATCGTCTTAATGTCGTTGATTTCTGGAAAGATGAGTACGCAACATTAAAGAAACAACTTGCACCTCAAAAACCAGATGATGTAGTTGATGAATTCGCCTTATTGAAAATGATCCGGGAGATTCAGCAGGAAACGGACTCCTTGCTCCACTTAGTTGCTGATGGGAATATTACTAGGCTGGAAGATTTAAAAGCCGAAAACTACGCGCCATTGCTTGATACCATTGCCTTAAAGGGAGATCCGCAACAGCAAAAAGATAATCAAGAAGAGGCGACGGTTGAGGAGGAAAATTGGCGGGAACAGGATGAAATCTTTTTGAGTGAGATTGCAACAGCGATAGAGCGGAACCTTGCTACTCTTCCATCTTTGATCGAGTGCTTGAAAGCATATATCCCCGCGACTATCCAGAACCATCCATCGGAATTGGCCCTATGGCTGATCAAGGAATGCCAACAAGGGCGCTTTGAGCAGGTAGTTCATCATTTGTATGCCGCGTACGTTGATTGTAAAGATTCCATCGAGGAGAGTAAACCGAAGGCTCTTGTAAAGTTGCAGGGGAATGTGCGAGATTTGGTCGCTATGCTGGTGCTGTTCAATGTTGTGCCGGAATGGATCGGACACGCGAGGGAACGTCATGCGAACAATGGAGGCAAGGAATGGGTTCTGCCCAAAATTAGCCAAGTTGGGGCCAAGGTTGCCCTTGCCCGCCAAAATCGTATTTTGCCAGCCTTTCAACGGACTGTTTCTATAACCCCAAAAGGGTTGGCTTTTGTTAATGATGCCTTTTCTTTGGAGGGTGGGATAAAGAAAGAATCTGTACTGAAGTTCGCATTAAAAAATATGGCCTCAGTTCTTCTACAAATGGGAGAATTTGATGAACATACAACCACAAGCGAACTTGCGGGACATATTAATGATGCCATAGGATTTTGGAAAAAAGGAGACTCGTGGAAAACGCGGAAACATTATTTTGTGTTGATTCCTTTCGAGGGCTCAAATTCTCCATTGGTTGATCCTGAAGTGCAAAACCAATTACGTCAGCTATTGCCGGAATTGGACTGGGTGTCCTTAACGGTTGGTGATCAGATTGAAGTGTTCCTGATTCCCGACAATAAATTAATGACCGCTCTAAGCCAATTCTTAAAAGTGATAGAACAGGAGTAACCTACTATGAAGAGCACGTTCCGGGATTCACTTGCCGCTGATGTTGCCTTGTTGGACGGGCTGACCGATCTCTCTTTACCGGCCTGTGGCTCCTGGCCCGAATCAAAGCATCAATTTGATCAGGACAGCATCAATGCCCTTAAGGCCGCCTTGGCCGCGCGACGCCCGTTACTTTTGCGCGGGGAACCGGGTACCGGCAAGAGTCAGTTGGCGAGGGCGGCAGCCATTGCCCTGAAACGGCTCTTTATTTACGACGTGGTCACCGCGCACACCGAAAGCCAGGACCTGCTCTGGCGTTTCGACGCGGTTGGCCGACTGGCCGAGGCCCAATGCCTTCAGGGGCAGGGCTGCTCAGTGGCAGATCGAAAAGAGGCCCTAGACAGCAAAAAATATCTCTGTCCCGGACCAATCTGGTGGGCTTTGTCCTGGGAAACAGCAAACGAGGTCTACGAGAAGAGCCTGTACCGCCTTGCTGCTCCTGAAAAACCCGAAAATTGGCGGGTTGGGCAAGGCGCGGTGCTGTTGATTGACGAGATTGACAAGGCCAATGCCGAACTCCCCAACAGCCTGCTGGAGCTACTCGGCAACAATTCCATTACCCTTCCCTGGCAGGAACAGCCCATCGGCGATCGCAGCGGCAAGCCACCGTTGGTGATCATTACCACCAATGAAGAGCGGGAACTCCCCCCTGCCTTTGTTCGCCGCTGTCTGGTCCTGCACCTGGAGCTGCCGGATGAGGAAGAACAGTTCCTTCAAGTGATGAAGGTGCGGGGTGAATTGCATTTTCCTGAGTCTTCGAAAGAAATTCGTTCAATGGCTGCCCGGCAGCTCTGGGAAGACCGCATCAGGGCTAAAGATCAAGGCCTAGTCCACCTTCCCGGCCAGGCGGAATACCTGGACCTGCTTCGTGCTCTGACCCATTTGGGTAAGAGCGATAAAGAACAGGAGGCAATGCTGTTCATGCTCTCGAAATTCACCTTCTGCAAATACCCGGCAATGTATGAACGGTAGGGCAGAGCATGGAATGGTCGGACGTGCCGACTTGCTTCGTATCCTGCAAACGGTGCCCCCGGAGCAGTTTATGGCCATGGCCCGAATGCTTGGCTTTGCGCTGAAAGAAAACGAACCTGTACAACCACCCCCTTCAGTTGACGCACCCACATTGGAGGTTATGGAGGAACCGGTTTTTCAACCCGAACCATCTCTACCGGCAAGCGAGAACCAGGGCAATGGCCCCGCGTACTACCGGATTACGGACCATCAGGGTGTGGAAACTACCCCGGATGAACCCGGTGCAGACTTTCCGCAATGGTTTCTCGATGCCCAGCCGACTTTTCTTGAAGAAGCCATCACTCATATCCCTCCCCTGCACCGGCAAAAGCCCGAAGTGCATCCTCTGCTACCCTGGTCACGACTCTGGCCCTTTCTGCATAGGGTTCTTGGCGGGGAACTGGAGGGAAAACAGCCTGATCTCGATCAACTGACCCGCCGTCTGGCGGGTGGCGAGCAACTCCGCCGCATCCCCTACAAAACCCGGTGGACCTGGGCAGAAAAAGCCGTGCTTTTGCTTGATATCAACAGTGCCACTTTCCCCTTCCGCCAAGATTTTTTCCGTTTGCGTTCCCAGTTGCTTAACCTTCGTGGCTCCAATGGTCTGCAACTGCAGTACATCGTCGATGAACCGGGAGGACTGGTTGAAAGGGACGATGGCGAAAGGTCTGCGCCCACAGCCTGGCGAACACCTGATTCGGATACGCCCCTTCTCATCCTCAGCGATCTGGGATCCTTGCCTTCCACCCGCCGCTCCCTGAACCAATGGCTCGCCTTTGGCCATCAACTGCGACGTGAAGGGCAACGGCCCGTGGTGCTCATGCCGGTAGCCCCACGACAGTTGGACAGGCGACTGCTCCGCTCTTTTTGTTGCGTGGTCTGGGATCAAACCGGGACCTTGCGACCTGTGACCGGAGCGGCACAACCGGAAACAATGCAAGAGGACAAGCAAGCCCCTATCGACGACCTGCTTGCCCTTCACTTCCCGGTTGTTCGTGCAAACATGGTCTTGACCCGAAGTCTGCGCCGACTTTTTCCGGCAACTTTACTTGATGTTGGCCATGAAGGGGCAATCTGGCATCATGCAGCTGTCAAGGGTGTGGGCGATGAATGGGGCTGGCGTCCGGAACAACGGGAGCATTCTCTCGATCGTTTCCGTGAACTCTGCCAAACGCTCTCTCGCCAACAGCAGTGCAAACTGGTGGATCTGATCGGTCGTCATCATGGCCAGTTGCCCGATGAGCTCTATTTTGAGGCCATGGATCGCCTGATTCAGTTCGGGTTACCGGTTCCTGAAGAGGTTCAACGTGCCACCAAGCAGTTTTTCGCCACTCTGGTCAAGACCTACCACGCCCAACCCGATCATCTTGGGCTGGATCTTTGGGTGAAGCGGTGCCTGGCCCGCAATGACCAGGAAGCGGTGTATGGAAATCACGATCACCTCATCGCCTGCATGGCCCTGGAACGCTTGCGTCGCCAAACTAATCATGAGCAAATTCAATGGCCAGCTTGCATCCCCCCGGAAAAATTGCTGCCGTTTATCAACCAACCGAGGGCGGCTCGAAATTATTGCCTGCGTCAATGGGGGCAATTGTTGGAACTGTCACCGGAGATGTTGCTGGGCTCTCCAGCAAGCAATTGGTCACAGGGAGCGGCCTTGCTCACATGCACGCTCACCGACTCGACCATCCTTTTTCGACATCGAATGAAGGATGGACAGTACCAGCAAATCAGCCTTAAGGTGCCCGAGAAGGGCACGCTCTTTCATCAACTTCCCCCAGGCGCAGGTCATCAGTTACATCTGGGCGGGCATTGGCTGACCCTGGAAGCACTTGGTACCGGCGAGAAGTTTGATTGGGCACCCTTTAAAGGAATAGAAAAGGATTCCATGTGGGTGGAGACTGTTGATGGACAGGATCGGCGCTTTCGTTGGTATTGGAACCCGCCGGAATTACACCACGACCAAACTTGGCGTGGCTTTTGGTACTCGCAACGGCTGCCGGAAAACGATTCTTTGCCTGTGCCGCAATGGGCTGAAGATTGCCAAAGGGATGAATATGGGCTTCGTGTACGGGGCATACTCTCTGGTGTGGTCCAATGGTTCCGTTGGATCGAGCCGGGCAGTTTTTTGATGGGCTCGCCGGAGGACGAACCGCAACGATTTAAGGGTGAAGACCAGCATCAGGTCCGGCTTAGCCAGGGATTCTGGCTCGCGGAAACTGCGGTGAACCAGGCCCTGTGGACGGCGGTGATGGACAAGAATCCAAGCCGATTTGAGGAAGATCCCGAGAATCCGGTGGAGCGGGTCAGTTGGTTGGACGTGCAAACCTTTATTGAGCGGTTGAATGACCAGGCCCCTGGATTGGCGTTCCGATTGCCCACTGAGGCGGAGTGGGAATACGCCTGCCGTTCTGGGAGCAACGGTCCGTTCTCGTGGGGGGCGGAATTGAGCCCGGAACAGGCCAATTACAACGGGGAGTACCCCTATAATTATCAAGGGAAACAGGTGCGCTACCGGCAACAGACCGTAGCGGTGCGTTCCTTTGCCCCTAATTTTTGGGGCTTGTATCAGATGCACGGCAATGTTTGTGAGTGGTGTGCGGATTTGTATGCGGTTTATCCAGCTGGCCCGCTAACCGATCCCCAAGGGCCGAAAACTGGCGATGACCGGGTTGTCCGCGGTGGCTCGTGGAACGACCTCGGCGGGTTCGTGCGTTCCGCCATCCGTTACTGGTTCGAGCCTTCCTTCCGCGTCGACAGCTTGGGCTTTCGTCTTGCCAGAGGTCATTGAGCCAAGCCAAGCAGGTATCCGGTACTGGGCAGCAGGCTTGCCGGAGCCGCGCAGGCGGAGCGCGCGGGGCTGGCAAGGGGGGACGAACGGTAAGAGCTTAATCTCTTAATCTCGTTCCCACGCTCTGCGTGGGAACGTACGCCTGACGCTCTGCGTCTAACAAGCTCCTGTCCAGAAGCCACTGAACAATTTATGCGATTTCAATCTTCCAATGTTCTGGCCTGCGCTTGCCGGTATGCTCTTCGATTCCTGACAATTTTGTGCCAGAATGAGACAATGATGCGGCAGAAGGTTGCGCATAGGCATAGTGACCTGGTGAAATGGGGGTATGTTGATGCCCCGGTTCGTCGTCGGTTTATGTATACGCGGAGCGTACCGTGTTTGTGCCCACGCAGAGCGTAGGCACAAGATGAAAATCAAGGCTTCCGGAGAGATTGGTAAAACGCCCAGCAGGTGTTTGCAGATCCTCCGGCATGCAGCTTTATCATAAGAGAGTCACGACCATGCCTATCCGTACCCACCATATCTTTCCCGAACGGTTCCCCGAGCATTGGGCTTCGGATTGGGGCGAGGACGAATACGGCCTGTTCCAGGCCTTCACCTACCGAGGCGTGCGGCAGGGATTCCGCTGGATCGAGCCGGGCAGTTTTCTCATGGGCTCGCCGGAGGACGAACCGGAACGATATGATGATGAATACCAGCATCAGGTCCGGCTCAGCCAGGGGTTCTGGATGGCCGAGACCACGGTGAGCCAGGCCCTGTGGACGGCGGTGATGGGCGAGGATCCAAGCCAATTTGAGGAAAATCCCGAGAATCCGGTGGAGCGGGTCAGCTGGTTTGATGTGCAAACCTTTATTGAGCGGTTGAATGACCAGGCCCCTGGATTGGCGTTCCGATTGCCCACCGAGGCGGAGTGGGAATACGCCTGCCGTTCCGGGGGCAACGGTCCGTTCTCGTGGGGGGCGGAATTGAGCCCAGAACAGGCCAATTACAACGGGGAGTATCCCTACAATCACGGGAAAAAGGGTTTTTATCGGCAAAAGACCCTAGCGGTGCTTTCCTTTGCCCCGAATTTTTGGGGCCTGTATCAGATGCACGGTAATGTTTATGAGTGGTGTTCGGATTGGTATGCGGCTTATCCAGCTGGTCCGATAACCGATCCCCAAGGGCCGAAAACTGGCGATGACCGTGTTGTCCGCGGTGGCTCGTGGCTCAACGACGGCAGGTTCGTGCGTTCCGCCTTCCGGAACGGGGGCGGACCTTCCGACCGCAACGACTACTTGGGCTTTCGTCTTGCCAGAGGTCATTGAGCCAAGTCAAGCAGGTATCCGGTACCGGGCGGCCGCCTTGCCGGAGCCGCGCAGGCGGAGCGCGGGGCTGGCAAGGGGGACGAACGGTAAGAAAGTTAATCTCGTTTAATCTCGTTCCTACGCCCTGCGTGGGAACGTACACCTGACGCTCTGCGTCTCATACCATGTCCAGAAGTCGCTACACGATCTACGAACCGCAAGTGCCCCATTTCCTGACCTGCACGGTGGTCAACTGGCTGCCTTTGTTCAGCAGCCCAGCGCTTGCCGGTATACTCTTCGATTCCTGGCAATTCCTGCAAACACAGGGGCGGCTGACCATTTATGCTTACGTTGTGATGGAAAACCATCTGCACCTGGTTGCCAGCTCACCGAATCTGGGTAAAGAGATTGGTGATTTCAAGTCGTTTACTGCGCGCCGGATCATTGACCACTTGAAAGAGCAAAAGATGCAAAATATCCTGCAGCAGTTGGCACGGAGCAAGGCTGGTTTTAAACAGGACCGGGAATACCAAGTTTGGCAGGAAGGTTCGCACCCGCAATTGATCCAGCATGAAGAAATGATGCGGCAGAAGGTGGAGTATATCCACAATAATCCCGTGAAACGCGGGTATGTCGATGATCCAGTACACTGGCGGTATTCGAGTGCGCGGGATTATGCCGGAATGCCGGGTTTGTTGGAGGTATGTAAGGAGTGGTGATGCGAAAAGGTTGCACGCGGAGCGTGGCGTGTTTGTGCCCACGCAGAGCGTAGGCACAAGAAGACCATAACAATCCCGCCCCTGCCTGATCCTGCCGCTTTCCCCTCGTTCCTACGCTCTGCGTGGGAACGGCATCGTTGACGCTCTGCGTCTAGCGGATCCTCTTGTTCATGGGAGGTTGGTCGGGTAGGTGATGAGGAAACGAATGTTTCGTCTTTTCATTTTCACGCGGAGCCTAGGGACGAGAAGCGCCTGTTCAGTCCTGCCGGTGGCGTTTTTGCCGTTTGGTCAGTGATTCACCCAGGCTGCGGCGTTCTTCGGGTGCCTGAGTCACGTGGGCCTGCACCGTCTTCGGCAGCACCCTGCCCTTGATCACCAGGATGTCGGCAGCGAGGCTGTCGGCCACAGCACTTTTTGCCATCCCCTTTTCTTCTACCAGATAAAAAAAGAGCAGCTCGCTTAGGCGCGGCAGGCCGATCTGCCAGGTGGCCAGGGTTTGGCCATACAGCCAGCGGCTGAAGGCGGAAAACCCGGTAAAGACATCGCTGTCTTCCCACAGCAGCGGCGCGCTGCGGCGGAAGTTACCGCTGTTGTAGATCAGGTCCCAGAACCGGGCCAGCCGCTTCATCTCCTGCATCTGGGCAAAGCTGATCAGGTCGTTTTTGAGGATCTCGTATGGGGGATCCGGTGAGTAGACCATGCCGTACACCTGGTCGTGGCGGTTGATGGCGGTACCGGAGAGTTTTTTGAGGATACCGATCTGGATTTCGCCCTGGGCAAGCATGATCAGGGTATTGAGGTTGCGGCCGAACTGCTCGATCGATTCGCCCGGAAGGCCGACGATGAGATCGACATGGAGATGAGCCGTGGTCTCGCGCTCAAGAAAGGCAAGGTTTTCACGGATGCGGTCGAAGTCAAGCCGCCTGCTGATGTTGGCTGCAATCTGTGGATCAAGAGTCTGGATGCCGACCTCGAGCTGCAGGGTCCCGGCCGGAAAGCGGGCCAATCGTTCCTTAACCGCTTCGGGAAAATGGTCCGGGATGACCTCGAAATGGACATGGAACGGTGCCGTTTTTCCGAGGAAGTAGTCGAGGATGCGCAACGCAGTAGCCGGATTGGCATTGAAGGTCCGGTCCACGAACTTGAAGGTGCGCGCGCCCCGCTGCCAGAGTGTCTCCATTTCGTTGAGGAACCAATCGATATCAAAGGGGCGCACCAGTCGGTCAATGGAGCTAAGGCAGAACTCGCAGTTAAAGGGACAGCCGCGCGAGGCCTCGACATAGATCAAACGGTGAGCCAGGTCCTCCTCGGTATAAAAAGGATAGGGTGAAACCAGGGTTGCAACGTTCACCGGTGCGGCCTGGATGATCCGTTCTGCAGGCGGCTGGTCTTTAAAAATTGCCCGACAGAACTCGGCAAAGGCCAGTTCGCCCTCCCCTTGAATGAGGTAGTCGGCCTCGCTCAGATCCACCCGCAGCGGCATATGGCTGACCTCCGGCCCACCAAGCACCACCACCGTTTCCGGGGCCACCCGCTTGAGTATCCCCACCAGTTGCCGCACCTGGAGTGCGTTCCAGATATAGACCCCAATACCAACCACCCGGGGCATTGAAGCGAGGATTTTCTCCGCCATGTCGGAGATTTGGTCGGTGAGAGTGTATTCTTGGATACAAGCCTGGGGTTGCAACTCGCCGAGATTGGCGTAGAGCCAGCGCAGGCCGAGGCTGGCGTGGATGTAGCGGGCGTTGATGGTGGTCAGAATAATTGCAGGCATGGGCATTGGGTGTGTGTGGAATTGAGAATAGCGGATTCTACCTTGGGCGCGCTGTTTTGCAAGCCTCCTGATGGTGCTACCTCCAATTGTGATATCGTAGCGGAGAAATTTCTTTGGTTAGGGCTTCAATCAATCGTATAAAAGAACAGGACGTCGTGACTCATTATCAACTTATTCAGGAGAACACCCATGCTGCTGTCGAACATCGAAGAAATTCCAGGAAAAAAAATTGTCGCCTTTCACGGTATTGTCTCCGGAAGTACGGTCCGGGCCAAGCATGTGGGTCGGGATCTGATGGCCAGCCTGAAAAATATCGTGGGTGGAGAACTCAAAGGGTATACTGAGTTGCTTCAGGAATCGCGGGATGAATCGATCAGCCGCATGCAGGCCCAGGCCACACAGGTGGGCGCCAATGCCATTGTCAATGTCCGTTTTTCCACCAGTTCCGTGGCTGCCGGCGCTGCCGAGCTCTACGTTTACGGCACCGCAGTCACCGTGGAGTAGGGTATGGAACAGCTGATACAACTCGGGTTTCTTCTCTTGCTGGTGGCCGTGGGTTTTTTCTTTGGCCGCCTTGCAGAGAAGAAACATTACGCCTCCATCATTCTTCGCGAGCAGCAACAGCTCTCCCGTCCAACCACCTCCGCTAAGCGGGTTATGGGGGGTGATCGCGCCATCGGCCGCTGCCACCTTGTCATGGGCAGCGTGGTCATTTCGGTGGACTATTTCAAGCGTATCCTCGCTGGCCTACGCAACATTTTCGGCGGCAATGTCCAGTCCTACGAAACCCTGGTCGATCGGGCCCGACGCGAGGCGGTGCTGCGTTTGCTCGAGTCCTGCCCCCTGGCGGATCAGGTGATCAATCTTCGCCTGGAGACCTCCTCCATTTCCAAGGGGCAGAAGAAACAGATCGGATGCGTGGAGGTCCTGGCCTACGGGACCGCAGTCTACTTCAAACAAGAGTCGGATGGAATTTAAACCCGCCTACCCGCAGCACAACGACAATGTCAGCCATAACAGCCCGTTTAGGGAATTTGTGGTTTTGCTGGCCGGTGTCGCCCTGATCTGTGTGGTGGCCTTTGCGGTTTCGGGTTGGCTCGTGGATACGGTGGTACAGTCGATTTCACCGGATATGGAGGCCCGGATCTTTGCCCCAGTGGCCCCTGGGCAGGCCCGATCCGGTGACCAGGTGGATGCCGGAGAGCTGGCCCTGCAACGGATGGTCGACGAGCTTGGGAGCTGTATTGACGTCGGTTATCCGCTCAAGGTCGAGTTGGTTGCATCGAAGACCGCCAACGCCATGGCCCTGCCCGGCGGCAGGATTATTGTCCTCTCCGGGATTTTGAACAAGGTCCGCTCGGAAAACGGCATGGCCTTTGTGCTTGCTCACGAGCTGGCTCATTTCAAAAACCGGGATCACCTCAGTGGCTTGGGCCGTGGCATTGTTTTGACGGCGATGATGGCCTTTCTCACCGGATCCGACTCCGGACTTACCCGCCTTTTCACCCCGGCGGTTGGATTGAGCGCGGCCAGTTATTCCCAGGCACGGGAGAGCCGCGCCGACAGCCTCGCGCTTAAGGCCCTGGTTTGCCGCTATGGGCATGCTGCCGGGGCCACGGAATTTTTTCAGGCGATGAAGGATGAGCATCGAGGAGGTGGGATAAGCAACTATTTCGCTTCCCATCCCGAGGCGGTGGAACGGATTGGAAGGTTGGAGGAACTCAGCACTGCCCAGGGCTATGCCACCGGTGTGGCGCGGGAGCTACCGCCATCACTGAAACAGGCGGAGTAAGTTAAAGGCCGGGTGATCATCGCCCGGCCTTTTTGTTTGATGGCGTCGTAGCATTTTCCCCGACATTCGACATGCCTTGCGTATGCCTTCGTGCCGGTGAGCATTTCATCCATGTCATCTCGATCGCATGGGAGAGATCTCTTGAATGTTGAGAAATTATTCCCGTATCAACAGACACCTTATCCCTGCAATCGCTGCCGTAATACTTTGTGAAGGATGCCGCCGTGGCGGTAGTAGTCGATTTCCATGGCGTTATCAAGGCGCAGCAGCACCTCGGTGGTCTCGGTGCGGCCATCGGCGCGGTCGATGCGCAGGCTCACTTTCTGCCCGGGAGAGAGATTGTCGGTAATCCCGGTGATGGTGATGGTTTCGCTGCCGTCCAGGCCGAGGCTTTGGGCATCCACGCCCTCGGGGAACTGGAGCGGCAACACACCCATGCCCACCAGGTTGGAGCGGTGAATGCGCTCAAAGGAGGCGGCAATCACCGCCTTGACGCCAAGCAGCATGGTACCCTTGGCTGCCCAGTCCCGCGAAGAACCGGTGCCGTAGTCCTTGCCGGCAAAGACCACCAGCGGTGTGCCCGCCTCCTGGTAGTGCATGGCTGCGTCATAGATCGGCATTTCCACGCCCTCGGGCCAGGACTTGGTGTAACCGCCTTCACTCTTGACCATTCGGTTTTTGATGCGGATGTTGGCAAAAGTGCCGCGCATCATCACCTCATGGTTGCCGCGCCGTGAGCCGTAGCTGTTGAAATCGATGGGTTTGATCCCCAGATTCTGCAGGTAGAGACCGGCAGGTGTCTGCGGGCCGATGGCACCGGCTGGGCTGATGTGGTCGGTGGTGATCGAATCGCCGAACAGGGCGAGGATGCGGGCCCCATCGATGTTGGACACCGGCTGGGGTTTGATGCTCAACTCCTGGAAGAAGGGTGGTTCGCGAATATAGGAGGATTCCCCATCCCAGGGGTAGAGATCGGAACTCCCGGCTGAAAGCGCATTCCATTGAGCATCGCCGCTGAAGACCGAACCGTAGCTGACCGTGAACAGGTCCGGCTTGAGACTCTGGCGAACGGCCGCGCGGATTTCTTCTACGCTTGGCCAGAGGTCACGCAGATAGACGGGCTGGCCTTGTTTGTCCGTGCCCAAGGGTTCTTTTTCCAGGTCGATCAGCACGGTTCCGGCGAGGGCATAGGCGACCACCAGCGGCGGCGAGCCAAGGTAGTTGGCCCGCACCAGTGGATGGATGCGGGCCTCGAAGTTGCGGTTGCCGCTCAGCACCGCTGCCGCTACCAGGTTCTGGTCGCGGATGGGGGCCGCAATGGCCTCGTCCAGGGGGCCGCTGTTGCCGATGCAGGTGGTGCAGCCGTAGCCCACAACCTGGAAACCCAGGGCTTCGAGATCGGGCAGCAGGCCGCTCTGTTCGAGGTAGCGGGTGACCACCCGGGAGCCAGGTGCAAGGCTGGTTTTAACCCAGGGCTTAGCGGTGAGGCCGCGCTCCCGTGCCTTGCGGGCCAGCAGTCCGGCACCGATCATCACGTCCGGATTGGAGGTGTTGGTGCAACTGGTGATGGCGGCAATGACCACCGAACCGTTGGTGAGCTGGCCAGCCGGTTGCTCGGGCTTGGGAGCGGTGGATTGTGTGAGTTCCTTGTCGAACTGGCGCAGGAAATCCTCATGCACGCTCGAGAGCGGCAGCAAATCCTGGGGCCGCTTGGGACCGGCCAGGCACGGCACCACCGAATCGAGCATAATGTCGTAGACCACCGAGTAGCTCGGCTCGACGTTTTCCGGGGCAAAGAAGAATCCCTGCTCGCGGCAGTACTGTTCCACAAGGGTAACGAGCGATTCGGGGCGGCCGCTGGCGCGCAGGTAGCGCAGAGTCTCGTTATCCACCGGGAAGAAGCCCATGGTGGCACCGTATTCCGGGGCCATGTTGGCGATGGTGGCGCGGTCGGGCAGACTCAACGCAGGCAGTCCCGGACCGAAAAATTCAACAAAGCGGCCGACCACGCCCTTGCTGCGGAGGAAGCGGGTGATGGTCAGCACCAGGTCGGTGGCCGTGGTACCCGGCGGCAGCGCGCCACTGAGGCGCACGCCCACCACCTCGGGAATCTGCAGTGAATAGGGTTGTCCGAGCAGGACTGCCTCTGCCTCGATGCCGCCCACACCCCAGCCCATGACACCCAACCCGTTGACCATGGTGGTATGGGAGTCGGTGCCAAGCACGGAGTCCGGATAGAGGACCGGTTCGCCATCTTGCTCGCCGCTGGCTACCACCGAAGCCAGGTATTCCAAATTTACCTGATGGACGATGCCGGTGCCCGGGGGGACGACACGGAAGTTGCGGAAAGCCTGCTGGCCCCAGTGGAGCATGGTGTAGCGTTCGCGGTTGCGCTGCATCTCCATGTCAACGTTGACCTGGAGCGAATCCGAGGTAGCCGATTTGTCCACTTGCACACTGTGATCGATGACCAGATCGGCAGGGATAAAGGGGTTCATGGTCGCCGGGTCGCCACCGGCCCGAGCCAGGGCGGAACGCATCGCCGCCAGGTCGACCAAGGCGGGCACGCCGGTGAAATCTTGAAGAATGACCCGGGCGGGCATCAGCGGCACTGCCTCGGGGCTGATTTTGTCCGGCTGCCAGGTGGCCAGGTTGTCGATATCGGTATTGCTCACCAATCCTTGCGGGTAGTGACGCAGCAAATTCTCTAAAAGGATACGCAGACTATAGGGCAAGCGATCAATCGGACCGTAACCGAGGGACTCGAGCGCCTTCACCGAATAGACGGTGTAACTCTTGTCGCCTGCCTTGAGTGTGGTCCGGGGATTGAACTGGCTGAAATCCTTGGGGGCGCTCATGCAATTCTCCTTGTTGGCTCGGGGTAACATATCCTACGAGAATAAGTCTTCTTGTACGATTATGCCAGATTAGGTCTGCCGAGAAAGCCATTTTTCCAACCTACGGGGCTCTGCGGTCTTTTTCACCACCCCTTGCTCCGCTGCCTTGCTGTTTTTATCCAATCGTCCTATAGTACGCGCCTTGCGACGAAACCAAGGATCTTTTTTCTGTGAGATTGCGCCATGACCAAGACGTATGCGGAAATTAACGACAAAATTGCCTCTGGCAAGGCAGTGGTGCTCACTGCCGAAGAGGTGATCGATTACGTGGACAAACGCGGCCTGGAGACCGCCGCCAAGGAGGTGGATGTTGTAACCACCGCCACCTTCGGCCCGATGTGCTCCTCAGGTTGTTTCCTCAACTTCGGGCACAGCACGCCCAAGATGCGCATCTCCGAGGCCTGGATAAACGATGTCATGGCCTACTGCGGTATTGCCGCGGTGGATGTCTACATGGGCGCCACCCAGCTGCGCCACAACGATCCGGCCAACATGTACCATCCCGGCGAGTTCCGCTACGGCGGCGGCCATGTGATCGAGGATTTGGTGGCGGGCAAAAAGGTACAGCTCTTTGGGCTTTCCTACGGCACCGACGACTATCCCCGCCGCGAGATCCGCACCCTGTTTGACATCAACGATCTCAACCAGGCAATCATGGTCAACCCGCGCAACTGCTATCAGAATTACAATGTGGCGGTGAACTGCTCCGACAAGCGCATCTATACCTATCTGGGCATCCTCCGCGCCAAGATGCGCAACATGACCTACAGCTCGGCCGGTCAGCTCTCCCCCCTGTTGAACGATCCGCTCTATGAAACCATCGGTGTGGGCACCGCGATCTGGCTGGCCGGCGCCCGTGGTCTGGTCTACGCGCAAGGAACCCAGCACTGCTCGCTGGTGGAACGGGGCGACAACGATGTGCCGGTTGAAGGCGCAGGCACCCTGGCACTCAGCGGCAACATGAAGGAGATGCAGGCCGAATTCGTGCGTGGAGTCAGTTTCAAAGGCTACGGCGTTTCGCTGGCCTTGGGCGTGGGTATCCCCATTCCCATTCTCAACCCGGAAATACTGAGGCGGACCACCGTGCGTGACCGCGATATCCAAGCCTGCGTGACCGATTACTCCTCGGATTACCCGCAAAAAACCGGCAAGGTGCTGGCCCGCTACAACTATGAGGAGCTGCGCTCCGGCGAGGTGGAACTGTTGGGCAAGAAGGTTCCGGTGACCTCGCTTTCCAGCTACAACAAGGCGCTCAAGATTTGCAACCTGCTCAAGGCCGAGATTGAGGCAGGCCGCTTCCTGCTTGCCGAACCCAGCCAACGGCTTCCGCTTAACCAGGGGATGCAATCCTTGAACATCACAGGACCGGTACGATGATCACTAAAAAAATCTATCTCTACTTTCCCAAGAGCGAAACCGAGAAGCCGATCGTCTATCAACTGGTCAAGCAGTTCGATCTGATCGTCAATATCTTTCGTGCCAAAGTGACCAGCGAGGAGGAGGGCTACCTCAGCCTGGAGGTGACCGGTACCCAGAAGAATATCGACCGGGCCTTTGAGTTTTTGGGCGGGTTTGATGTCGACATCCATGCCGGCAATAAGGGCATGATCTGGGATGAGGGCCGTTGCGGTCAGTGCGGCGCCTGCGTGGTCCATTGCCCGACCGGGGCGTTGTCGATCGTCGATCAATCCACCCGTCGCGTTGCCTTTAACGAGGATGTCTGCATCGAGTGTCAGGCCTGTGTTGCCGCCTGTCCCTTCGGCGCCTGCGCCTCAAACTTCTGATTCGACCTCAAGGGCGTTACCGGCCTGCAATGCGTGTTTACCGCTTTTTTTCTTGGAAAGAGACTAACTTGCGGGTGGCCTGCGCTGAATTTGATCGGGTCACCCAGGCCGTAGTCAGCCATCGACGTCAGTTGGAGCGTTACATCGCTCGTCACCCCGAGTTCCGGACCAGCCTTGTCCCGGTTGTCCTCCTGGAGGATGCCCCGGAAGCCGCACGGCGTATGGCTGCAGCGAGCGTTCTGGTCGGTCTTGGCCCTATGGCCGCAGTGGCCGGAACCTTGGCGCAACTTGGTGCCGAGGCGGCTATGGCGGCGGGCTGTTCCGAGGCCATTGTCGAGAACGGCGGTGATATCTACATTCATGCAGAGAGTGCGGTGACAATCGGTCTTTATGCCGGTGATAATGCCATTGCCGAAAAGCTCGCCTTCCGGGTGGCACCCGAGCGTCTGCCTCTGGCACTCTGCTCTTCCTCCTCAAAAATGGGCCACTCCCTGAGCTTGGGCCGCTGCGATTTGGCCACGGTAGTCGCCAAGGAGGCGGCCCTGGCCGATGCTGCGGTCACCTTGGTGTGTAATCTGATTAAATCAGAGCACGACCTGACACCAGTCCTTAATGATGTCGGCGCCACTGCCGGTATTGAGGGGATTTTTGCCGTCCACAACGGCAAGGTGGGAATGTGGGGCGATCTGCCCGAGTTGGTGCGCAATGAGGATGCGGATGCCCGGCGTAAGATCACCCGCGACCTGCGCTCGGATTTCACCTGAATCGTTGATCGAGGGATGGATTCTTACGGGCGCTGGTTTTGGGGCTCGGTCGTTTCAGCGTAGGGCAAAGCGCACCGGTACCAGCACGGTCATCGCCATGGGCATGCCGCCTTTTTTCCCCGGCTCAAAGAGCCAGTTCCGTACTGCCCGCAAGGCCGCATCATCGAGCAGATTAAAACCACTGGATGCATGCACGTTCAGGTCATCCACCCTTCCCCTTCCGTTCACCAACGCTTCCACCACCACGGTTCCCTCCATTTGCCGTCTTCTTGCCAACTCCGGATAGGACGGAGGTGGATTATCCCGATAACGAGGTCGTGCGGGAATAACCGCGTTTGCCGCACCGCCCTCGGCACCTTCATTGGCCACGCTGGTCGCACTGACTGGCGAAGCCGCATCTGCAGAAGCTTCATGTTGAGTGGTTTGCGGTGCTTCGGCCACGGCTGGAGACTGTTTCCTGGATTGGTGGCTTTGTTTCTCGCTTTGAGCAACGGGCCGTGGAGTCGGGGCTATGCTGAGCGGTTTGACCGGGTGGTTGACAATTTTCTGCGCCGGTGCTGGCTGTGGTTTTGCGGTTTTGACCTCCGCCACCGGCTTTGCCTGAGGTGTTGCTACCGCCGTGGGCTTGTTGGCAACAATGGACACCGGTGGAGCAGCGTAAAGGGTGATAGGAATGACCTCCCCAGCGAGCATCGGCGCCTGGCGGGGAGCAAAGGAGGCCGCCAGGATTACGGCAAAGGCGGCGCCGTGCAGGGTTGCGGCGGCAAGCACCGGCCATGGCCAGATCTTTTTAGGCCGGACTACCGTTTCCTGCTCCGTGGATTGCGCCATCAGGGTCGCGATTGCCATTTCCATGGTCGTCATGGTTTCCCTCCTCTCACATTCGCAAAGTTCGTTGAAGCTCCTTACAATTGCACAGACCGTTACCAGGTGTAGGAGACCGAAGCAAACAGGCTGCGCCCTGCCCCGGGGTAGGGTTGGTGGGTGTAGGCGTAGGTCGTCTGGTCGGTGAAACCGAGCAGGTAGGTATCATAGTCTTCGTCAAGCAAGTTCATTGCCTGGAGGCTAAGCTTCCAGTGCTCGGAAAGGGTCTGTTCCAGTTTCAAATCTATCGTCCAGTACGAGTCGAGCTCGATCTGTGGCTGGGTGTCGGCGGTGGCAGCGTAATACCCGGGTCGTGAGCCGGTGTATCGGGCGGTCACGGCGGAGCTCAAACCGAAATCGCTGAAATGGGTCAGTTGGAACTTGAATTGGGTATCCGGGGTGTAGAGCGCATCGCGGGAAGCGCCGCCATTGAGCTGTTCTTCGGCATCGATCAGGGTGAGGGCAAAGTCGGCCTGGACCGAATAAAAGGGACCGAGCTTGATGTTGAACTCCCATCCCTGGGCTTGGTAGGTATCGACGTTGGATGGGGTCCAGTAGTTGCCCCAGATGGGGCTGGACTGATTTGGATCTTCGGCCCAGTTGATCTTGTCGTTGATATCCCAATCAAACCAAGAAACTGAGGCAAAGAGCTTACCCTGCAAAAGTCCCCCCTGTTCCAGGGTGATATCGGTGTGCCAGCCGGTCTCCGGCTTGAGGCTGGCATTACCCTTGGTAAAGAGATCATCCGGCCAGAACAGGTCGTTCATGGTTGGGGCCTTGAAATGCTGGCCACGGTTGAATTTGAGCGCAGTATTTTCCCAAGGCGTGATCACCGCCCCGTAACGAACGACATCTTCGTGGCCGAAGAGGGAGTGGGTTTCGTAGCGGTACCCACCCAGCAGTTTCACCTGGTTGATGGGCTGGTAACTCAATTCGGCAAAGGTGCCGTTGGTGAACACCCGGTGATCCTCAGCCACCACACCGCCATTGATGAGGTTGCCGCTGCTGTCGAGCGACTGCTGATGATTCTCGTAATCATAGTTGCGGTATTCGTTGCCCACGAGCAGGTTAATGCCGGTAAACGGATGCAGGTTGAGGTTAGCTTCTAGACCGCTAATGGTGTTGGTCACATCGGTATCAGTACCGCTACCGTTATAAGCATATCGGCTATAGTTGGAGTTTTGCAGATCAGCGTAATCGCCTTTAAGCCGCCAGTCGATCCAGTCTGTGGCTTGGCCTTTTAAGGTGAGAGCGACACGCTTGTTGTCATCCTCGCCACGATCAAGCAGCGTGGCGGAATCACTGTTATAAAAGGTCACGCCACTCATCGAGTAAGGAAGGGTTCCCGCCGGTGGCTGTGGTCCGGGCAGACCGTATTCGCGGTCAACCAAGCCGGCATCCAGGGTGGCCTGGAACTGCTCTCCCTTGTCGAGTAGCAGTTTGAGGGTGGCGTCGTTATGGGTCAGGTCGCTGTTGTCGCGGAAACCATCGGTCTCCTTGTGGTTGAGGGTCAGGTAGTAGCCCAGGTCGCCGATGATGAAGCCGCCGTTTTCCGCCGCCAGATGGTAGGTGTTTTCGCTGCCGTATCCTGCGGTGAGTTTGGCGTCGAAACGATCCCGTTTGGGTGACTTGGTAATAATGTTGACCGTACCGCCCATGGCACCGGAACCGTACAGTAGGGAGCCGGGGCCTTTGACCACCTCTACCCGCTCAATGGCGTTGAGCGAAATTTGGCCCAGATCGGCCGTCCCCAGGGAAGGTGAGTTGATCACCACCCCATCCACTGCCACCAGAGTGGCATCCGCGCTCATGCCGCGAATCTTGATCGTTTCGGCTGCACCGCCGTAGTTGCCGTAGCTACGCCAGTCAATTCCCGGTTCATTGGCCAACACCTCGCCCAAGGAAGAGGCGGGAGCTTCTTCGATATCGTAGCTATCCTTTACCAAGACCGAGTTGATAATTTCCTTGCGAGTCTCCTTGGTTTTGGTGGCGGTCACCACCACCTCATCCATCACGTTTGCGGCGGTATTTTCCTTAGTTGCCAGGGCCAGGGTCGGCAAGATGGCCACCATGGGGGCCAGGGCCAGTAAGCGTTTTTTCATGTATCCTCCTTTTCAGGGCACCTGATTTAAGTCACCCTTTACGCATTCGTACTCTTTGAAGTCACCATGACCTCAAAACGATGGACGCGGCTACTGGCCAGAGGATTACTTAACCTCGTCAAGATGGGGTGTAACTGGCCTTCGAGCGGACAAAAAAAATCCCGGATCGAAGAATCGATCCGGGATAGCCCTTTTTATCCACAGAAATTTGAGAGAAAGACCGCCGTCCACGCAGCTCTTTCCGCACGTTCAGGCAGGTCTTCTGACTCCCGGTTCATTCTGCCGGCTGCGTCTTCCCGACCCAAAGAGGTCAGTGACATGGTGCAGCCTTCGTCCCCGGTTACAGCGGCGGGCCCGTCTCCGATTTACACGGAGTTCCCTGTTAGGTTCTTAACGAACACCTGAACGGCAACAGGTAGAACCGATGAAATGAGGGAAGTCAAGAAAAAAGAAAAAGGAAAGAGGAAATGCAAGGGGTTCGGGGTGGCAGGCCCACGCAGTGGGGGAGAGGGAAAGCCCTTGCCGCGCCAAATTTGGCAGAGGCGGCAAGGGGGGAGACCTTTTTAGTGGACGCTGACCTTCTTTCTAAATTCGCCCATCAAGCGCACGGGAACGGGCGACTAATCAAGATTCTTCACTCACTGCCGGTGCTTCCGGCTCAACCTGCATGCCCAGACCTAGGCGTAGCTTGCATTCGATGGAGGCCAAGGTCTCAGGGTGTTCTTTGAGGAACTTTTTAGCGTTTTCACGCCCCTGGCCGATGCGTTCATCCTGATAGGAATACCAGGCACCGCTCTTGTCGACAATGTTTTGGGCCACACCGAGATCAAGCACGTCACCGGTGCGGGAAATACCTTCACCAAAGATGATATCCACCTCTGCCTGTTTGAAGGGCGGTGCCACCTTGTTTTTGACGATTTTGACCTTGGTCAGGTTGCCGATGGAATCCTGACCATCCTTGATAGTGGTGGACTTGCGGATATCGATGCGGATGGAGGTATAAAACTTGAGCGCGTTGCCGCCGGAGGTGGTTTCCGGGTTACCGAACATGACCCCGATCTTCATACGGATCTGGTTGATAAAAATCAGCACCGTGTTGGTACGGCTGAGCACACCGGTCAATTTACGCATCGCATGCGACATCAGGCGGGCTTGGAGGCCGACGTGCTGATCGCCGATATTACCGTCGATCTCGGCCTTGGGCACCAGTGCCGCCACCGAATCGATTACCACCACGTCGATGCCGCCGCTGCGGATAAGGATCTCGGCAATTTCCAGGGCCTGCTCGCCAAAGTCGGGCTGGGAGATGAGTAGGTTGTCGACATCGACCCCCAACCGCTCGGCATAGCTGGTGTCCAAGGCATGTTCTGCATCGATGAAGGCCGCGTTACCGCCCTGTTTTTGGGCCTCGGCGATGACATGCAGGGCCAGGGTAGTCTTACCCGAGGACTCCGGGCCATAGATTTCGGTCATTCGGCCGCGCGGCAGACCGCCCACTCCTAGAGCCAGGTCGATGGAAAGAATCCCCGTGGGAATGACCGGGATATTTTCCCGTTCGTTCGCGCCCAGGCGCATAATAGATCCCTTGCCGAACTGTCGGTGGATCTGGGTAATGGCATTGTCGACGCTTTTGAGGCGTCCTTCGATTTGATCGTTGGATGCTTTCATGAACTCTCCTTGAGTGCAAACTGCAGTTATCGCGAAAGTAACGCCCGACGCACCATATCCATTGCGGTCTGCGCGGTTTTTTCCTGAATCTGTTGGCGTGAGCCGTTGAAATGGTAGAGCTGTGCATTGACTGTGTCGTCATAGCAGAGCCCAATATAGACTGTACCCACCGGCTTCTCTTCACTGCCTCCGCTCGGTCCGGCGATGCCGGTGGCGGAAACCGCGATATTGCAGCCCAATCGTTGTACCGTTCCCTGGGCCATGGCCCGGGCCACCTCCATACTCACGGCGCCGTATTGGGAGAGCATCTCGGAAGGAACGGCCAACAACCCTTCTTTGAGGGCATTGGAGTAAACAATCACGCCGCCTTTGAACCAGTTGGAGCTACCGGCGGCTTGCGTGAGGCTTGCGCCGATCAGCCCGCCGGTGCAGGACTCGGCAGTGGCCAGCAGCCAGCCGCGTTCACGCAAGAGCTGGCCCACCACCGAGGCCAAAGTGTCTTGGTCGGTGCCGTAGATATCGTTACCCAGCGCCTCGCGAATAAACGCATCTGCCCGTCTGAACAGGGGATCCTCGACCCCATGGGCCATGTTGTGGCCGGTGAGACTGACATGGACCTCGGCCCCCATCGGGTAATAGCCGATCTGGACCCCTTGCTGTTCCAAGGTGTGCAGCCGGTTGTTGATCTCGATTTCATAAAGGCCGCAGGTGCGGTAGACCCGCTGGGCCACAGGCCTGGCCCGGGTGGCATCCAGGGCTTGCAAGCCGGGGAGGACCTTCTCTCGGAGGAGGATTTCCATCTGCGGTGGGACTCCGGGGAGAAAATAGATCGGTTTGCCCTCATAGCGCAGCTGGTAACCGGCCATGCGGCAGTTAAAATCAAGCACCTCCGCTCCTTCGGGGAGTTGGGCCAGTTTGGCCAGGGAGATGGTGGATTTGCAGGCACCCGTGGCCACCCGCGCCTCGATATTGGCCTGGACGCAGGGGTTGGTGACCGTTTTCAGGTGCAGTGCCTTGACCACGGCCTCGTTGGTGAGATCGTCGGTCGTGGCCCCAAGACCGCCGGTGACCAGAACAAAATCCGAACGGGCAATGGCTGCCTTGAGCGCCTCGCCGATCAGCTCCGGGGCATCGCCGATGGTGTGCATGGCCCGGATTTCATGGCCGAGCAGAAACAACTCCCGGGCAGCCAGGCCGCTGGTGCT
>JAQUEZ010000235.1 GCA_028684915.1 Desulfobulbus sp. | reverse complement strand
TGATCCGCCCCGGATTTCGTGGTCAGCATGCCCTGGTGCGTGATCCCGAGACCGGAGATTGCAAGTGCATAGGTTGCATGCGTTGTGCCATGGTCTGTCCCTCACGTTGTATCCGTATCCGCTCGCACAAGGATAAGGAACCGGGCAGTCGTCGGGTGATCGACTGCTACCGGATCGAATCCCTGCGCTGTGTCTATTGCGGCTACTGCGAAGAGGTCTGCCCGGTCAATGCCATTGTCCTCACCGAGGTCTATGAATATGGTTCGTATGATCGGCCCTCCCTCTACTTCACCCGCGAGCAGTTGTTGGCCAACTGGGATCGGTTCGTTACGGAGAAAGGGGCGGATATCGACAACTACGTCAATCTCTTCTGGCGGCCGCGTGGCGTGGCTGAGGCGGATCTGCCCGCACCCAAACGTCTTCCGGTGTCAGCCGAGTGGCGGGGTGAGGAACAGGTCGTGGGAAGCAAATGGCGGCAGCAACATGCTGCACAAAAAGACTGAGCGGAGAGGATATCGATGTTTCTTCAGTTGTTTTTCATCTATTGCGCGCTGATGATCGTTTTTAGCGGCATTCTCGCCATCAGTCTGCGCAACCCGGTCCACTGCGTGCTTATGGTCCTGGTCCTCTTTTTTCACATGGCCGGGCTCTATCTCACCTTGAATGCCGAGTTTCTCGCAGCGGTGCAGATCATTGTCTATGCCGGTGCGGTTCTGGTACTCTATCTCTTTGTCCTTTTTCTCGTCAGTCTCCGGGAAGAACTGCACATGGATGCCTTTATTGCCAGCCCATGGTTGGGGCGGGCAATCGCCACCGGCCTTGCCCTGGGGCTGCTTTACGCCTTGCCGTCCTTCGCCCCGGGAGCCAAGGGCACCTGGGACGTGGAGTCGGTCCGCAAGCTGACCCATACCGCGGTCATGGGGCAAGAAATGTATTCGACCTATCTGCTGCCCTTTGAGATTGCCGGCCTGATTTTACTCGTTGCCCTCATCGGCGGCTTGGTGCTTGCTCGTCGAGACCAGGGCTACCCGATTGAGACCCAAGAATCCATGACAGACGGCGATGGCGTAGCCTGCAAGGAGGTGGCGCAATGATTCCTCTCTCCTGGTATATGGCCCTGGCCGTTGTTTTGTTTGCCATCGGGGTCTGCGGCTTTCTCACCCGACGCAACGTGATCATCATGTTTCTTTCCTTGGAGCTGATGCTCAACGGGGTGAACCTGAACCTGGTGGCTTTGAGCCATTTTATGGACAGTGTCCGGGGGCAGGCCTTCACCTTCTTTATCATCACCGTTGCCGCCGCCGAGGCTGCCATCGGATTAGGTATCGCCATTTCCCTGTATCGTAGTCGCCGTTCGGTCCATGTCGATACACTGAATCAACTCAAAGGATAAGCATATGCCGGCCTCTCTGCTTGCCATTCCGCTTCTGCCGCTGGCCTCCTTCGTTGTAACCCTGTTACTGGGTAAACGTTGGGGAACCAAGGCTCACTGGCTGCCGATCATCACTGTACTGCTTTCATTTTGCTGTGCCTTGGTTGCCTTTTTTCGCGTGCACTCCGGTGTGATCATTAATGCGGATATTTACACTTGGATTCAATCCGGTGACCTCAATGTTTCGGTGGGGTTCCTCGTTGACCAACTGACCTCGGTCATGCTCATCGTGGTTACCAGCATCAGTGCTTTGGTCCATATCTACTCCGTGGGCTACATGAAGGGCGAAGACGGTTACTACCGTTTTTTTGCCTATCTGAGCCTGTTTACCTTCTCCATGCTCATGCTGGTGCTGGGTAACAACTTCCTGCAGCTCTTCTTTGGTTGGGAGGCGGTTGGTCTTTCATCCTACCTGCTGATTGGTTTTTACTACAACAAGCCATCTGCTGCGGATGCGGGGAAGAAAGCCTTTATCGTCAACCGTTTCGGTGATTTCGGCTTCATCCTCGGCCTCTTTCTCATTTTTACCCAGTTCGGCAGCCTCCACTATCAGGACGTATTCAGCAAAGTCGGCATCCTCGAAGGCCAAAGCCTGTCGCTGCTCGGCTCACCCGTTGGGATGGCCACCGTTATTGCCCTGTTGCTCTTCTGTGGCGCGATCGGCAAATCCGCCCAGATTCCGCTGCATGTCTGGCTACCCGACGCCATGGAAGGCCCGACGCCGGTCAGTGCCCTGATCCATGCCGCGACCATGGTCACCGCCGGTGTGTTCCTCATCGCCCGCTGTCATCCGATCTTTGAGCTCTCGGAATTTACCCTCAACCTGATCACCATTCTGGCGGCCATTACCACCCTGTTTGCCGCCACCATTGCACTGGTGCAGACCGACATCAAACGGGTTGTTGCCTACTCCACCGTCAGCCAGTTGGCCTACATGTTCATCGCCTGCGGTGTCGGCGCCTATTCGGCCGGTGTCTTTCACCTGTTCACCCATGCCTTCTTCAAGGCGCTGCTCTTTTTGGGTTGTGGCTCTGTAATACTTGGCATGCACCATGAGCAGGATGTCCGCTTTATGGGTGGGCTCAAGAGTAAAATGCCGATCACTTACTGGACCTTTCTCCTTGCTTCGCTTTCCATCTCCGGTGTTCCCGGGTTGTCCGGTTTTTTCAGCAAGGATGAAATTCTGCTCATGGCCTTCAACAGCCACCTGGCCTCTGGCAAGTTTGCCTGGGTCATCGGTACCTTGGTCGCCTTTATGACCGCCTTTTACTCCTTCCGTCTCTTCTTTCTCATCTTCCACGGTCAGTTCCGGGGGACCGAGCACCAGAAGGAGCATCTCCATGAATCACCGGCAGTGGTGACTCTACCGTTAATACTGCTGGCCATCGGCGCCGTGGCGGCCGGTTGGTTTGGCATCCCTGGAATACTGGGCGGCGACAACCACTGGGCCCATTTTCTTGAACCAGTACTCGGCCATCCGCATGTCACTGTCTCCGGAACGACCGAGGCCCTGCTCATGGGGACCTCCATCCTTGCCGGTCTACTGGGGATTGGGCTAGCCTTTTTTATGTACCGCTTGCAACCGCAGATTCCCGGAATCATTGCCGTGCGCTTTGCCTTTATCTACCGCTTACTGTTGAACAAATATTACGTGGATGAGTTTTACATCAACACCATCGTCAAACCGACCTTGGCCTTTAGCCAAAAAGTTGTTCTGAAGATTGTCGATATCGGCTGTATCGAAGGGGTGGTCAACGGGCTGCCTCGGGCCATCGGCAATGCATCACAGCAGCTGCGAAAGATCCAGGATGGCCAGGTTTCCCATTACCTCGCCTGGATGGGAGGCGGGGCCCTGGTGGTGATCGTGGTTTTGTTAATAGGTAATTAACCCTTTTGACACCATCTTGAACCTAAACTTCGTGTGAATAACGGCTTTTCGAGAACGAGGACTCTCTTCCCAGAAGGCCTGTACAAAATGCATTGAACCCTTACCAGTGGAAGTATCATCGATGTCCATACCTTTGCTCAGCACTCTGATCTTCTTCCCGGTCCTTGGTGGCCTGTCGTTGCTGGCTATTCCAAGGCAGCAGACGGCTACCATCAGGCTCATGGCACTGTTTATCAGTCTGATCGAATTGCTCCTAACTCTCCCGGTGGCGTTGATGTTCGACAAGACCACCCACGCGATGCAGTTTGTCGAGCATCATCCGTGGATTGGGGCATTGAACATCAACTATTCCCTGGGAATCGACGGGATCAGTATCTTGTTTCTCCTCCTGACGGGACTGATCATTGTTCTTTCCATTCTCGTTTCCTGGGAGTCGATCAAGACCAAGGTGCAGGAGTTTTTTATCGCCCTGTTGCTTCTTGAAGGGGCCATGATGGGGGTGTTCTGTGCCACTGATTTTTTCTTGTTCTATATTTTTTGGGAGGCAATGCTCATCCCGATGTTTCTTCTTATCGGTATCTGGGGCGGACCCAACCGGATTTACGCCACGGTTAAGTTCTTCCTCTATACCCTGGTCGGCAGTCTTCTGATGCTGGTCGGCATTATCCTTTTGTACCAGAACGGCGGGCACACCTTTGATGTGATCAAATTGGCCGGACAACACTATTCACCTAAACTACAGCTCATCTTGTTTTGGGCCTTTTTTGCCGCTTTCGCGGTCAAGGTACCGATGTGGCCGCTGCACACCTGGCTTCCCGATGCCCATACCGAGGCTCCGGCCGCTGGTTCGGTCATTCTCGCCGGTATTCTGATTAAGATGGGGGCCTACGGCTTTCTCCGGTTCTCCCTGCCCATTTTGCCCGATGCCACCCAGCAGATGCTGATGCCGATGCTGGTCCTCTCCGTGATTGCCATTGTTTACGGTGCCATCATCTGTTTGGCTCAGACCGATCTTAAGCGGCTGATCGCCTACAGCTCGGTGAGTCACATGGGCTTTATTACCCTAGGCCTTTTTGCCCTCAACCAACGCGGCCTTGAGGGCGCAATCCTGCAGATGATCAACCACGGTATCGTCACCGGGGCGCTGTTCCTTGCCATCGGTATGATCTACGAGCGGACCCACACCCGGGAAATCGCCGCTTACGGTGGTCTCGCCTCGACCATGCCGGTCTTTGCCGGATTCTTTCTCCTCTTTACCCTGGCGGCGGTCGGCCTTCCCGGAACCAACGGTTTTGTCGGTGAATTCCTGATTTTATTGGGCGGCTTTGAACGTCAACCCTGGGTGACGGTGGTTTCTGCCTCCGGTCTCATTCTCGGTGCCTGGTACATGCTCTGGCTCTATCAGCGCATTTTTTTCAACGAGGTCAAGGCCTCCATGCAGGGGCTTATGCAGCTGAACCTGCGTGAAATTCTCACCTTGGTGCCCATGGTTCTGCTCATTTTCTGGATCGGACTCTATCCCAACGCCTTGCTCAGTTTTATGCACACCTCGGTGACGCACCTGATTGAGCAGGTGCAGGGTGGTGTTGCCCTGGCAGGTCCGGTTTTTTCCTCCAGCTTACCTCTGCATCCCTAAGCGGTTTCAAGCCATGCCTGATTCCTGCATCATTGTTTATAAGGAGCTGATACGATGACAACTGTGGCTATACAATGGACCGCCATGGAGCCCATCCTTCCCGAACTGTTGCTGGTCGGCATGGCGGTCATGCTGATCGGATGCGATCTCTTCCTCCCCAAACAGCGGCAACTTTTACCCTGGCTGACCGTGGTTGGCTGCGTCGCTGCCTTGGCAATGGTGCTTGGTTCGCGGCCGACCATGGCGTTTGGCGGCATGTTTTTGGTCGATGGCTATGCCACCGTGTTTAAAACGATCTCTTTGGGGGCCGTCATCCTCACGACCTTGATGAGTGAGCATTTTTGCCGCCTCATTGGCCTGCGCCAGGGGGAATACTACTCGCTCATGATGTTTTCCCTGGTCGGGATGCTGATAATGGCCTCGGCCGGTGATCTGATGGTGCTTTACCTTGGCCTAGAGCTGATGGCTCTGCCGATTTATGCCTTGGTGGGAATGCATAAAAAGGATAATCGTACCAGCGAGGCTGCAATCAAATACTTTCTTATGGGTGGTTTTGCCTCAGCCCTGCTGCTCTTTGGTCTTTCCCTTCTCTACGGACTCACTGGAACCACCGAAATTGCCCAGATCGCTGAATTCATTTCCAACGGTTCCTTGGTTGCAACCCCGATTTTACTCGCGGCCCTGGGGCTGATCATTGCCGGATTTTCCTTCAAGGTAGCGGCAGCTCCGTTTCATCTCTGGACCCCGGATGTTTATGAGGGAGCGCCGACTATTGTCACTGCATTTATGTCGGTAGGGCCCAAGGCCGCCGGTTTTGCCATCTTCGGGAGGGTACTGTTTTTGGGGTTGTCCGGATTGCAGGCGCACTGGCGCCCGGTCCTGGCGGTGCTTGCCCTGTTGACCATGGCTGTGGGCAATATCACTGCCCTTAGTCAGACAAGCCTTAAACGGATGCTCGCCTACTCTTCCATCGCCCATGCCGGTTATGCCCTGCTGGGGCTTTTGGCTGGTACCACCGAGGGCATGGCTGCCACCATGACCTACCTTATGGTCTACCTGTTCATGAACCTGGGCGCGTTTGGCATTCTCATGGCCCTGGCTCAACCGGGAAAAATCTGTGAATCGCTCGATGACTGCAAGGGCTTAGCCTCGCGGAATCCTTTGGCTGCGGCCCTGATGTTGGTTTTTCTCTTTAGCCTCACCGGTATTCCGCCGACTGGTGGTTTTATCGGTAAGTTTTACCTGCTCAAGTCGGCTTTCACCGCTGGCTATACCCTCACTGTGGTTGCAGCGGTGCTGTTCTCGGCCATCTCTGCCTACTTTTATCTGCGGGTAGTACGTTATATGTATATGAACGATCCCCAAGAAGAGACGACCGTGACCCTGGTGCCAGGAATGAAAGTCGCCTTGGGGTTGTGTTTGCTGGGAGTTCTCGGTTTGGGATTGTTCCCCGGAACCCTGGTGAACTGGACGATTTCCGCCCTGACTGGTATGTGATCGGAAAGAAAAGGCCCCGGAAGAGAATTTTACAGGCTTTTACCTAGCCATCTAGAGAATGATGGACCTTCTATGAGTCCATCATTCTTCCTTGTCGCCGTTTATAAAGCCGGGCAGCCCAAGTGGGCTGACCGGCTCTTTTTTTGCGGTGCCGGTAATATCGGTGACCCGACGCACGGAGCGGTTGGCCACCCGTTTTCCCTTAGCCGAAACGCCTTTAATCAGGCAGTCGTCAAACTCGACTTCCACTGCGTTGTATTTAGCCCGGGCCGAGGGTGCGAGGCTGACGCGGGCACGAATCCCCTCTTTGCCGAGGATAAGCAGAAGGATGATGGAGCGTTTATGCTCATCAAAGAGCCGGTATTCCCGGTTGAGGATAAACTTCGGGGTCGCAAAGCGCTTGACGTAGGCCAGGTTTTCCGGGCCGTGGCGATAGATGAGATTAAAGACCTGATCGTTTTTGACCACCCCCATATAATGCAACTCTGGCCCGACAAAGAGTTTGTCCGGGACCGGCACGACCTTATACAGCCCATCCTTGAAGATAAGGAGTAAGCGGTCGTATTCGGAGCAGTTGAGTTCCATATCCTTGGCCGCATCTTCGGCCTTGATCTTGTGGCCAACAAAGCCGGTTTCCCGGTGAAAGCCGACGCAGAGGTCGGCCGCAGCCGCTGACCGGGCATCGACCTCATCAAAGGCGCGCAGCTCACTTTTGCGGGGAAACTCAGGTCCGTACTTCTCCTTTATCCCTTCGATGTAGTTGATGGTGTAGCCCACCATGTCCTTAAGGTGTTTTTTGATCTGGGCAATAGCCTTTTCAATATCGTGTAGCTCTTTTTGCTGTCGGTTGATGTCGTAGCGGGAGATGCGCCGGATCTTGATCTCCAGGAGGCGTTCGACATCCTCAAGGAGGATAGCGCGTTTCAACTCACCGGCAAAGGGTTCAAGCGACTGGCGAACCGTGGCCTGGACTTCCTTGTAGTTGGTTTTCTCCTCGATCTGTTTGTAGAGCCGTTCTTCAATGAAAATCTGCTCTAACTTGCGCGCATGCCATTTATCCTCCTGGCGACCCAGTTCAATTTGCAGTTCTTTTTCAAGATTGGTCACCAGCCGATCGGTATTGCGCTTGAGAATTTCCTCCACCTCCATCTGCCTGGGCATGTTGTCGGCAATGGAGATCAGGTTAGGGGAAACGCTCAGCTCGCAGTCGGTAAAGGCGTAGAGGGCATCAATGGTCTCTTCGACCATGATTCCGCGGGCGAGCTTGATCTCCACCTCCACCTTTTCCGCGGTATAATCATTGATCGATGAAATTTTGAGTTTGCCAGCCTTGGCCGCTCGTTCCACCGATTCGATTAGCGTCTGGGTGGTGATGTTGTAAGGCAGCTCGGTGATGACAATGGTTTTCGCGTCCGGCTGTTCCAACTTGACCCGGCAGTTGATCCGCCCGTTGCCGTGGTTGTAGTCGGAGACATCGATAATGCCACCGCGGGGAAAATCCGGGTAGAGGAGAATCTCCTCGCCACGGAGGTGGTCGATCTGGGCCTGGAGCAGTTCGTTCAAGTTATGGGGCATGATCTTGGTTGCCATGCCCACGGCAATACCTTCGGCGCCCATCAGGAGGAGAAGAGGTATCTTGGCCGGAAGACGTACCGGTTCCAGCATGCGGCCGTCATAGGATTCGACAAATTCGGTCAGATCCTTGTTGAATAGGGTCTCTCGTGCCAAGGGCGACAAACGGCATTCAATATAACGGGGCGCCGACGCCGAATCGCCAGTAAAGATGTTACCAAAGTTACCCTGGCGATCAATGAGATAGCCCTTGTTGGCCAGGTTGACCAGGGCATCGAAGATCGACTGATCACCGTGGGGATGGAGCTTCATAGTCTCGCCGACCACGTTGGCTACCTTGTGGAAACGGCCGTCGTCCATGTTGTGGAGGGTCTGAAGGATACGCCGTTGCACCGGTTTGAGGCCGTCATCCACATCCGGGATGGCACGCTCACGGATAACATAGGAGGTGTAATCGAGGAAGTTGGCGTCAAAGAGTTGATGCAGTTTGCCGCGTTCCCGTTCAGTGGTCTCGCTCATTCCGGCCTCACGATCAGATGGTCCATGATGTACTGTTTTCGTTCCGGAGTGTTCTTGCCCATGTAGAATTTCAGCACCCGGCTGACCTCGCTTAAGGAATCCAGCCGAACCTGCTTGATACGCATATCCGCGTTGATGAACTGCTTGAATTCCTTGGGTGAAATTTCTCCCAACCCCTTGAAGCGAGTGGTTTCAATGGATCGATCGGCCTTGCTTTTGGCTTTCAGGGTCTTGATGGCCTTATCCATGTCGCTATCGGAATAGCAGTAGATGGTCTGCTGTTTGTTACGGACACGGAAAATGGGCGTTTCCAGGATGTAGACCCGCTCATGTTTTAACAGTTGCTCGAAATAGTGGAGGAAAAAGGTCAGGAGCAGGTTGCGGATATGCAGACCGTCGACATCGGCATCGGTGGCGATGATAACCTTGTCGAAGCGGAGATCGCTGATCGACTCCTCGATGTTGAGCGCCTGCATCAGCGAGTACATCTCTTCGTTTTTATAGAGCGCATCAAGCCGTTGGCCAAAGACGTTCATCGGCTTGCCCTTGAGGCTGAACACGGCCTGGATCATTGGATCGCGGGCGCTGACGATCGATCCGGCGGCCGATTGCCCCTCGGTGATAAACAACATATTCTCGCGACCTTCCTTGGAGGACTGCCCCCGGGAAGGATGGTATTTACAGTCCTTGAGCTGGGGAATCTTAAAGGCGATTTTCTTGGCCTTGGCCTTGGCATCGCGCCGCACCGATTGCAGCTCACGGCGAACT
>JAQUEZ010000234.1 GCA_028684915.1 Desulfobulbus sp. | reverse complement strand
CGCTTGCGGTGCACCTGATGCGGAGGGAGGAAAAGGAAGAGACGGCCAGCGAAGGCTGATATTTAGTAACCGATCACGGGGAAACCCCAAAGGCACCGTTTATCAACGGACCTGTAAGCGATTGCAGGGGTGCCGGAGGTGCAAGGCATCGGCCTGTGCAGCACCTGTACGTCAATAGGCCGATAACACTGCAGATTCGGTGCCCCGTGATTGCTTAGGATATTTATCGTTCCAACACCTCGACCAAGGTGAGCTGGGTAAAGAGCCAGTCGCCCTTCACTTTGTGCAATTCGGCCTCCAGTTCGTGGACATCGGCCACTGGTCGGCTTTCCCCCTGGCCTTTCACCCGCAAGGTGCAACGGACCCTGGCAGTCTCCTTATTCGGGATATTGATGCTTAGATCATGGACCGAAACCGTGGTCGTGGTATACAAACCCCGGGCCATGACGATCCGGTCTTGGATCTGTTTGCGAGGGTACTCGCCGGTAAAGTCGGCTGTTTCCACCTGCAGGGTGCATGGGTCGCTGAACAAGGCTGCCAACTGCCTGGCGCGGAGCAAGGATTCGATCGGCTTTTCATCCCTGGCCTTGGAACCGAGGTTTTCGATTTGCGCGACCTGTTTACGGATGGCGCGCTCATCACTTGGCCAGTAGCGTATTGCAACCAGCGAGGCCACCGCCGCAATCAGGGTGAGTAAAATCATTTTTTTCAGATTCACCACAGCAGTCCTCCCACAATCCGCATTTGATCCACCTGGCCGAAATGGTGCCTGCCCATGTCTACCCCTCGGTTATCCCCCACCACATAAACCTTACCCGGATCCACGGTGCGCGGTTCAAGGTTCCAATCGTCCCTGCGATAACGAACGTAAGGTTCTTGCACTGGTTGTCCATTAACCAGGAGTATCCCGTTTTTAAAGGCCACTGTATCTCCGGCCAGGGCCACAATTCGTTTGAGTAATAGCACCCGGTTACCGGCAAAGCGGATCACCACCACCTCGCCCCGTTGGGGTGAGGAAAAAAGATACCGACCGCGCCAGCAAAGGTTAAAACCGTTTTTGTAGGTCGGCTCCATGCTCTGCCCCTCTATGCGTAAGGGGATGAGCACCTGGGTGAACACCACCACCGTGACCAGGATGAGTCCCAGGATCCGGAGAAGGAAAAAACGGTTCAGCTTCGGGAGGAAAAATCCCTGTATCAGCCTCTTTATCATCGGGTGATCATATCCGGCCGATGCGGGTGCCGTTACTCTTCGTTCTTGTAGGTGAACTGCTTGTTTTTCTGATCCAAAAGCTGCGTCACCAGGTAATCCTTTTTGCTGCTTTTGTGGAAGGCCTCGTAGCCCTCGCGCTCACAGGATGGACAGCAGTCGATGGGCAACTCCACACCCAGGCAGGGGAGCAGGTGACTGGAGCTGGTCTTGATTAGCCGCAATCCCCGGCAATGGTCGCAATCTTTGAGTTCTTCGCGCTGTTTTTCCAGGATCCCGTCGGTGTCGTAGTAGATTTTGCGCTCGCGGATGAAGTACTCGCCCTCCTTTTCAAACTGGCCCATGGCGGGGTGAAAATATCCCTCCAGAAGATGGGGACAGCTGTTTTTGATAGAGGCCATGGTTTCCGGGGTCTCACGCAGGGCAGCGGCGTTATAATCGGGTTCGCGTACCGCCGAATAGTCGCAGCCGGCCATGGCCAGACAAATGCCGAGGTTGACGTAGGGCAGGGCGCCCTTGATCGAGTAGCCGCCCTCAAGCACCGCGATATCCGGCTTGAGCAGTTCGTTGAGCCGGGCATAGCCCTGGGCCGAGAACTGCATGTTGGTGATCGGGTCCGAATAATGGTTGTCCTGTCCGGCGGAGTTAATGATCAGATCGGGCTTGAAATCGGCAAGAATGGGCAGAACCACGTTTTCCAGGGCATAGAGGTAGCCTTCGTCCGAGGTCTGCGGTGGCAGGGGGATGTTGATCGTCTTGCCTAAGGCACGTGGGCCACCGTTTTCATGGGGGAAACCGGAACCCGGATAGAGGGTACGGCCGTCCTGGTGGAGCGAGATGAAGAGAACGTCCGGGTCATGCCAGTAGACATCCTGGGTGCCGTCGCCGTGATGGCAGTCGGTGTCGACGATGGCGATTCGTTTGCGGCCATACTGTTCGCGAATCCACTCCACCATCACCGCCTCGATGTTGATGTTGCAGAAACCACGGTTGCCATGGACCACTTTCATCGCATGGTGGCCGGGAGGACGGACCAGGGCAAAGGCGCTTTTGGTCTCATGCTCGAGCACTAGGCGGGCAGCCTGGATGGCGCCACCGGCAGAGATCCGGTGTGATTCGGTGCAGATCGCCTCTACCGAGGGAAAGCAGAAATGGGCCCGCATGATGTCTTGGTTGGTGGCATAGAGGGGGCGGTATTCGTCGATGCCGTCGATATCAAATAGACCCTCTTCGCGGAACTGGTCTTGAGTGTAGAGGAGGCGTTCCTCACGTTCGGGGTGGGTGGGGGAGATGGCCCAGTCAAAGGCCGGGAAAAAGATGACGCCGAGGGATGAGGCAGCTTTTAGCATGGCAGAACCTGTGGCTGTATTTTGGCAAGGAATGATGCGTGCATGGTGCTCAAACGGTCTGTACGCCAACAGTATCGCTCGTCAGACGGGTTACTACTGCGGGGCGGACCTGGGCAACCACCCGAATATTTTTACCGCTGGTATAGGATCCTTCCACCATGTTAAAGGCATCGGCCTGGGTGATCTGGATTTCGTTATCAGCCATGGTGACCCCGGCTGACGCTAGATCTTCTACCAGCAGTTTCCGCGCCTCATCTGTGGCGTCCTGAAGACTGAAACCCCGGCCAATGGAGCGGAAAATACCCAGCATCGGCACCGAGAGTTGGCCGCGGGCAGTATTGGCGGTCAGGGCCAGATGACTGGTGGTGCGGGTTAGCGCCGCGCCGACCGCGTTTGCTACTCCGTGCAGGGGCGGTACCTCGACGGCAAGGCCAAGCCGCTTAGCGAGCAGATCTTGAAACACCGCTGCCGGACCACCGATGACGATCAGTTTTTGCGGCTTGATTTCGCGATCCTCAAGAATCTCGTGAATGGTGTAGACCGGCTTGGTGTTGACCATCTTGACTAAGGCTTCGATCTTGGTCACGATGGCATTCAACGCCGCAGCAATTGCCTTGTTGGCCAAATCTTCAATCGCCATCCCGTGGGAGGCCGCCAACTGCTCCATGCCGCTCTGCGAGGCAGCCACCTCACCAAAGGCTGCCAACCCTAGGACATTGAGCGCATCCATCAGGCTCGGGACTGAACCTCCAGCCGCCATGCAGGGACCAAGCCGATCAGGCCCGGTTTTGACCACCCCGTCCTCGACTTTGATCAGAGAATCACCGCCGATACCAATCGACTCAACATGGATAGCCCGCACCAGGGTGGGGCGGTCTTCGATGGCAATACCTTCGCGCTCCAAAAGCGGTTCGCCACCGGCAAAGAGGGCAATATCCGAGGTGGTGCCACCGATATCAAGCATCAGCATATCCTCCCTGGCCGGGCTGGTGGCGAGGATCCCCATAACCGAGGCTGCAGGGCCGGAAAAGATCGACTGCACCGGCAACTCCAGGGCCCGTGCGAGCGGCATGGTGCCGCCATCGGCCTTGAGGATGTTGACCTCAGCCTCGAGGTTGAACCCCTTGAGGCTCGCGGTCAACGCCTTGGCAAAGCGCTGAAAGGTGCGCCAAACAGCCGAGTTGTAATAGGCGGTGTGGATTCGGCGGCCAAAGTTGAGCTGGCCTGACACCAAATGGCCAAGGGTGACAAATTCGGCCTTGTTACCCAGCTCCTCAAGGATCCGATTTTCGTAGGCCGGGTTGCGCGGCGAGAATTTGCAGACCACGCCAAAGCATTTCACTTCCTGATCGGAGCAGGCGTTGATCGCCTCTTCCAGGTCGGGTTCGTCGAGGGCGGAGGTTTCGGTGCCCAGGTGGTCGAGGCTGCCGTAAATTTGGTGATAATGGTCGCCGATGCGATAGTGCTTGGCAGCGATTCCCGGTCCGCCGACCACCAGCATGCCCACCGGATCGGTCTTGCCGGTGATGATGGCATTGGTGGTGAGGGTGGTGCTCAGATTCAGGGTCTGCACCCGGACCGAATCCTGGCCGGAGAGTACGGCATGCAGCACCTGGCTGATCGATTCGAGCAGGTTGTCGTGGTTGGTTGGGGCTTTGGCGGCGGCGAGTAACCGGTTGCCGTCGATGAGGACACCGTCGGTATGGGTGCCGCCAATATCAATTCCTATGCGCATGGCAACTCCTTGCCTGGAGGGGAAGGGAGAAGGCCGAGTCGGGCCAGCCCTTGGGGGACGACATGAGGGCTAATCGATCGCCTTGAATCCGCAGTACTGGTGTTGGAAAACGGTTTTTCCGCCCTGGAGAAAGATGGTGAAGTCCCACTCGGTCGCGGTCAGTCGGTGGGCAAATGCGGGACGAAACAGATAACAGTCGACCACTGTTTGGCGGCCATCTGCGTATTGAACCGTGACCGGCTTGCGTTCATACATCTCGCCTTCAAAACGATCAAGCCGCTGCCGACTGCCAGGAGTAATCCCGTGGTACACGATGCCCGGGACGACTCCACCGGCCATCGGTATCACCCCCGGATATTTCTCGTCCTTGACCAGAAAACGGCGATATCCGCTCAAGGTGGCTGGGGTGCAACGCAACCGGGAAGCGGCCACGTCGGTCATGATATCCTCGCACATCAGCGAGCCGTAGGTAAACAAATCGGGCAAAGGTTCTGTAGACATAATCGGGGCAAAACCAACTTATTCTTCCAGGCCTCGAATGGCCTGGCCAAAGGCAAACTTGGCCTGGGTTTGAAAACAGACGATGTAGACCTCTTGGGGTTTGCCGTTGCGGTTGATAAAGGATTGGATGGTGTCGATGGCGACATCGGCCGCCTCATCCAGAGGAAAGCCGTAGGCGCCGCAGCTGATCGCAGGGAAGGCGATGGAGTTGAGGTTGTGCTGCACGGCCAGCTCCAGGCATTTGCGGTAGCAACTGGAGAGCAGGGCGTGTTCGTTGTTGTTGCCCCCTTGCCAGATCGGACCTACAGTGTGAATGACGTGCTTGGCGGGCAGGTTGTAGCCCTTGGTGATCACCGCATTACCGGTCTTGCAGCCGCCGATGGTGCGGCATTCTTCCAGCAGTTCCGGCCCGGCAACACGGTGGATGGCACCGTCCACTCCGCCCCCACCGAGCAGGCTTTCGTTGGCCGCGTTGACGATGGCATCGACTTTCATGGTGGTGATATCGGTTTCGACCAGATGTATCATCGCACTCTCCTTGTTGAGGATCCGGGGTATTGCTTATTGCTTCAACGAAAACAGGGGGCAACGATCGCATGGGACGATCATTGCAGGCTGTATTGTAGCATATGTACAGAGCTGCGGAAGGTGAAAACACCGATCACTGTTTGGATTCGTCCTTTGAGCTGATTCTAAGTAAAACAGGGAAACTGTACGCAACCCGATGGACAATGTCAACGTTTTCAATGGAGTACAATTATCAGCCCTGGGTGGGCTGCCCTGAATGTCTTGAGCAAGGGCGGCGCTATCTCCTCGGCATATTTTTCGGGATCATATTCTTTAAAGAGCCCATCACGCACATGGTCTGCGCCGCGCAATCGGAGGCAGAGCGGATAGGGGTGCTGGCAACGCATTGGCGGGTTGCAGGGGTCCAGGTATTGCATATTTCCATGCAGCTTTCAAAGGCATAGGCTTGATCTTGCGCGGTGGCATCTTCACCGTAGCCCGCACATTTGGCGTAATTTTTACAGGCAGCGCTGCAGGAGGTATCAATAGATGTGGTCGGTTTTGTCGGCGGAGTTTCGTCTTCGGTCTCCACGCAGTACGGGGCTTCATCAAAAAATTGCGAGCAATCGTCTGCGGCACTGACGCAGTTGAAGGTTTTGTCATCCCAATCTGCCTCACACATCAACTGACAGGCGGCTTCCTCCAGAATACCCTCTTTGAGGTCCCGTCCGGCTACTTCGCCGTTGGCAATATCCGAGGCGCAGAGTTTTTGGATACTACTGCACATCCCCAGGCACACTATGGAGCGCCTCTGTTCTTCTGGAGAGAGGGTGGTTGCGGCGGTGGTCTTGGTGGCGATGCAGAGGTTTGTGGTGAGGAGCAGCAGCAGCAAGAGGGCAACTGGCGTTAGGTGCATCATGGCTTTCTACCTCCGGATATGTGGTCGATTGTTTTGTATAAATGGCATTTTATAACGGTCCTTGCTGTTTTGCTAAGACGTAATTCAAGACGTTCCCGAAGAGGGATTCCGATCAAAGTTCCCAGAGTATGGAACGAATCGTTGGTTGGGAAAGCGGCAGAGGGTGTTTGAAAATAGCCGTGTTCAAAAAATGTGATTACTACCAAAGATGGACTCGTAACTAGTCAATCACACTCTAAAAGATGGCTAGGTAAAAAGTGAATATGCGAGTACTGGATATCCTCATAGTTGAGGAGTGTTAACACCAGCTATTGTTTTAAACTTCTTTGATGTCCTCTGCTTCACCATGAATTATTGACTCCTGTCCCGCACCTTTCCCATGGACACTTTTTCCCTTATCTGAAGGTTTCTAAGACTTGTCCCGAGTTGGTGGATGTCGCTGCTTCGGCTTTTTAGTTTTTTTTGGGCGCGCCTTCACCAGGCGGGTTAACGGCACGCTATGTTTTGGAACAAACCCATACGCAACCTCCCGTGCCAGAAGCTGACAGATACGCGTTTCGATTGCCGAGAGCAGGTTGACCTCATCGGCACTGACCAGAGAAATTGCCACTCCCACCATACCCGCCCGACCGGTGCGGCCGATTCGATGAATATAGTCCTCAGGGACTTTCGGCAGATCTAAATTAATCACGTGGGAAAGTTCGTCGATATCGAGACCTCGAGAAGCGATATCCGTGGCAACCAAGACACGGATTGTGTTTGCTTTCAAGGCAGCCAGCGCACTGGTACGGGCGCGCTGCGTCTTATCGCCATGAATCGCCATGGACGAGATACCTTTTTGGGCAAGTTTCTGCACCAACCGGTCGGCGCCAATTCGGGTGCGGGTGAAGACCAGCACTTGTTGCCAGTCGTTATTTTGGAGTAAATGACAGAGCAAATCCGGCTTTTTGCTTTTGTCTACCTCATAGACCCACTGCTTCACGCTTTTTGAGGCGGAGTTTGGCGGGTCGACTTCTATCAGTACGGGTCTTTGCAACAATTTTTTAGCGAGTGAGCGGATGGCATCCGGAAAAGTCGCAGAAAAGAGCAAGCTTTGTCGTTTTTTGGGCAAGAGGCCAAGGATCTTGCCGATATCGTCCATAAACCCTAGGTCGAGCATCCGGTCCGCTTCATCGAGCACTAGTGTTTCAACCTGCGAAAACTTCACTGCGTTTTGCTGAAAAAGATCAAGCAAGCGCCCCGGTGTAGCAACCAAGATATCGATCCCACTGCGCAACTTCATCATCTGTGGATTGATCTTCACCCCACCGCACACAAAATCTATTTTCAACGGCAGATATTTGCCGTAAGCAGCAATGGATTCGGCAACCTGCATAGCAAGCTCGCGGGTCGGTGCCAGTACAAGGGCGCGGATATGATTGGGCTTTACCTTGGATCCTCTGGCAAGTCGATTGAGAATCGGCAAGCCAAAAGCGGCAGTTTTTCCTGTTCCCGTCTGGGCCGCGGCCATGACATCCTTCCCGGAGAGAACTGAAGGTATCGTCTGGAGCTGCACAGGCGTAGGAGTGATATATCCCAACTCTTCAAGAGCACGAAGAAGTGGTTCGGAAAGGCCGAGTGAAGATAAGGGCATGGCGAATTTATTAAAGGGAGTAAAATTTTAACGAACCAGACAGAGGATTTTTTAGGGGAGCAAGACTCTACAAAAAGGTGTTGAGGCGATCATTATTTTTTAACGGAGAATTAGTATGTTAACTGCAAAATCGTTTTTCGCCTTTTTGGCAGTTAACTTTCTGATTTCCCGATATTTTTCAATACCCTTTACAAGGCTTGGCGGCAATCAATATATTTCCAATACATTGAAACCGGGAGGTGAACCCGCCGCCACCCTTTCAGCTCAAGGCCTTCCGGGTATATCGGGATACATGCGGGATACCGTTAAAATAAAACGTGGTATGTCCTCTACTGCCATTGTTTCATTTCATTGATCGCATCGAAAACTACATAACCCCAAACAACAAAAAGCATAAGGACTATTCCTGCAAACAAAAGTGTTAGCGCCCAAAATCCAAAAGGGTTTTTCTGCCTCAGGCAAATTTTGTTAGTATCGGTATGTCGTATTGCCCCTGCTTTAATTCCCTCATATACGTTCTTGCTGAGAAACCATGCCAACCATCCATTAATCACACTGACTAGAATTATTCTGAATAGTTGAATCATTATATTTGTGCTGCTAACGCAGGATACCTGCGGCTTGACCGTAGTATATTATTGTTGGAATTAAGTATGGTGGCCCCGGAACTCATAGGTGGTGGCCCCGGAACTCATAGGCCGACTTACAGTCGGTGGTTGTTTAGTAAGCAGCTATCGTTAAGCTGAGTGATGCGGCCACAAAGCTTGCCGCGTCAGCGCCGCAGACGTTATCCGCATCCACTCAAGCGCCTGGTTGGCGGCTCTATTTAATTTTTTCCATGAATACGATGCGTACTTTTGGTGATAAATCCTGTTGACGGCATTCCACATATCCGAGTTTTCGGTAGAGCCGAATATTGTCAACGCTTTTTGTGCCAGTGAACAATTCAAATCGTTTTGCATTTGGAAAATGCCTTTCTATATCCTGCACGAGCAATGATCCAATGCCCTTACTTTGGTAATCTGGATGAACGATTAGCCTACCTATTTTACATATGTCAGAATCGAGCGATGCTCTCACCGAACCGATAATCTTGACGCCCACTATCGCTTTAAGGACAATACTCGTGTTAAATTCATTTTGAATCTCGGAAAGACTTTGAGTCAGAGGAGGAATATTCCAGTCATCATATAATGTTGCCTCCTTTTCATATGCGATTTTCTGAAGTGCTAGAATTTCAGATGCATCATATGTAGTTGCCTGAATAAGTTCGATATTCATATATTTCCTGGCGGCGCAGCCGCCAGGAACGTGGAATTAACCGGCGAGCTTCAGCGAATCCGTGTTAAATGAATTGTTGGACGAAGCCGCTGCGCGGCAGACAAGCCCCGAGCGCCCCTGATTGCTCATAATGAACATGTTGTGATCTCAGACATACGGTAATAGGTAGAAAGCGGCTGGACCAAGGCAAGGTCGGCCGC
>JAQUEZ010000233.1 GCA_028684915.1 Desulfobulbus sp. | reverse complement strand
TCGGTATTGGTAAGACCATCCTCGCAACCATTGCCGTACTTTTTGCCATTGCCCTGGGCTTGTATATTGAACCACCTCTCACGGCCTCCCTGCCCCTGACCGACTTTCTCAGTGGTCTCGGCGTAATACTTGTCCTCACCGGTGGCTTGTTGCTTTGGGGTATCAAGAAACGACATCCGCTCACCTGGAACCCAATCAAAGATATTCATACTCTCGGATTCCTGGGAAGCATGCTCCCCTACCTCCAGGCGGAACGAACCAAACCCAATCTATCCTCGGCTTTACAGGGAATCCGACCGCCTCAAAATCGCACCCGCCCCTTGCCGCATCTGGTGGTAGTGCAAAGTGAATCGTTCTTCGATCCTAGGTCTTGGTGCTCCGCAATTCGTCCTGACCTGTTCCCCCAAATAGATGCCTTAATACACTCCGCCTCTGCACATGGCCACCTTCAGGTGCCTGCCTGGGGAGCCAATACGGTGCGCACCGAATATGCTTTTCTTGCCGGGATGAGACCAGATCAGATTGGGGTACATCGATTCAATCCCTATCGCAAGCTGGGCCAATGGTCTCCCGTTACTTTGGCCGCCTTGCTCCGGACCTGGGGATACCGAACGGTTTGCCTCCATCCCTATCCTGCCGAATTTTATGGCCGCAACAAAATTTTCCCTCAATTCGGCTTTGACCAATTCATTGATATTAAGAGCTTTGCCCCCCGAGGAAAAAGCGGTCCCTATATCGGCGACATTACGTTGGCGGAAATGATCGGCGCCGAACTGACCCAACCTCCTGGCCAGCCTGTGTTTCTTTTTGTCATTACCATGGAAAATCACGGGCCGTTGCACTTGGAAAAGCCATTTCCGGGAGAAAGTACGCAGTATTGCACCACGCCCCTGCCTCAAGGTTGTGATGATCTCATTATTTACCTGCGTCATCTACGCAACGCTGATCGTATGGCGGGAATGCTGGCCCAGTCCCTGCAATCCCTTGATCAAGAGGCATGGCTCTGCTGGTACGGCGATCATGTGCCCATTTTGCCCGAGGTGTACAAAACATTTGGCAACCCCACGGGAGCTACCGACTATTTTCTCTGGTCAAACAGGCAGGAAAAAAATGCAGGACGATATGCAGATCAGCAGGTCGAACAGTTGGCCTTGCTGGTTTTGAGGGAAATGGGGTTTATGGATTGATCAGGGGCGCCCCCTGCTCCAGGGCAAAGCGGAATCGCTCGGCAAACCGCATGAGCGGGGCACCATCGATGACATCATGATCCGCCCCAATATTGAGCTGGAGGAATTGACGCCGAACCGGTCGACCATCGACCACCTGCCACCCCTGCTCCATGGAACCGATAGAAAGGGTCAGGCTCATCGGTGTGATCGGCAACACCACCGCCGAACCCGCAACATGCATACCCATGGAGGTGATCCCCACCGTCCCGGCCAGCTGTTTAAAGGCATACGGGTCACGGCGCAGGTACCACCACACCAGACGTCGCAGGAATCGTGGCAGAGTGAAAAACCGGTACTCAAGCCGGGATAAAGGGCCATTTCCGCCCAGCGGTGCGGTTTTCGCATGGCGCAGCGATTGGTTTATCTCACTCACATCCTTTTGATTTGCCCTCCGAATAATGTGGACAACGGGAAGAAGTCGGCCATCAATCTCCCGCTCAACCATCATCGCCAAGTCGACCTCATCAAAGATGACCATTTTTTTGCGGCCAAGACGATAGGCCTGGAGGGATCGATCCTCATCAATGGAGGTGGCAAAGACGCGGGCAATGCAAGCGGTGAGGGAAGGGTTGGTAGGGGCCGCTTGTTGGCGCCGCCGCTCCAATTCCTGCCAGAGAATGGTTATATCGACCTTCAGCAGAAGATTGATAATATTTTTGCGGCGGCCTTCGGCCATGATATCAAGGATGGCATTGCGAAGCCGGGGGTATTCCCGGACAACACCCGATGCTGGTGGCTGTTTCCACAGCTGGATAAATTGCTCCCGCAATGAGGTTCGTTCTGCCATTAATCCACCTTACAGACGGTCCAATTCCTCGACCAAGATCTGTATAGTCTCCCTAATCTGGGCCTCGGTGTGCCGGCAAGAGACGAAGAACCTGAGTCGGGCCGATTTTTCCGGTACTGCCGGGTAAAGAATCGGCAGCACATTAATCCCCCGGGCAAAGAGGGCCGCTGAAAGGCGTGCGGCTCTGATTGAACTCCCGGTAATCACCGGAATGACGGCCAAGCCCTCGCTGGTTCCTATATCAACGCCCGCCTTCCGGGCCAACTCCAGGAAGAGGCGCCCGTTTTTCTGTAATGCGTGAACCCGCTCCGGTTCACGTTGCATGATCTGCAGCGCTGCCAGGGAAGCGGCCGCAAGCGGCGGCGACATCCCCACGGAATAAAGGAAACCCGGTACAAGGAACTTGAGATGTTCGATCAGGGCGGTCTCCCCGGCAATGTACCCCCCACACCCGGCCAGGGTTTTGCTCAAAGTACCCATCCAGATATCGACGTCGGGGCCTTCCACCCCGAAATGTTCCCTAATCCCGCCACCGTGTTCCCCCATCACCCCTAGGGAATGGGCCTCATCCACCATGAGGAAGGCTTTGTATTTCTTTTTTAATTCAATGTAGCGGGGCAAATCAGGAAAATCGCCATCCATGCTATAGATCCCTTCGACCACGATCAGCACCCGTTCAAAATGATGCCGCTGTTCGCCAAGCAGTGCTTCCAAGGCTTGCCAGTCGTTGTGGGTAAAAGGGAGACGACGGGCACCGGACAGAGCAACCCCCTGAAGAATACTGTTGTGAATCAGCTCATCATGGAGGATCAGATCCCGGGGCCCAAACAGATAGCCGATGGTGGTCACATTGGTGGCATGACCACTCACCAGGATAATAGCCTCATCTACCCCATAAAATTCGGCCAATGCCTGTTCCAGATGCCTATGGACCGGTCGTTCACCGGAAACCAGACGACTGGCCGACACCGAGGTGCCCAAACGTTCAATGGCTTTCTTGGCCGCGGAGCTGACTTCGGGGTCTCCGGAAAGATCCAAATAATTATAGCTGGCGTAATTGAGGTACTGCTCACCTTTAATTTTGGTTGTTGCCCCGGCCACGCCCCCGTGCGTCCTGAAAAAGGGGTTAGCGATACCCATCCTCGCCGCACCGCCGTTGATGATGCGAATCTGCTGATACCCCGGATGAAGAGCGAACTTGTAGTACTGTTCCGGGATCTTTTCGGCGGCCACAATCCCACGAACAGGCGCGGCGGCCTCGTCACTCTGCTCGGCCCGCCGTAGCTTCCGCTCCAGGGCCTGCTGAATGAGCTTGTCTTTGATCTGGGCCGTCAGGCCGGGCTTTTTCCTAGTCGGCATCGGTTTGGATTATCCGTGAAGTTGTCCCTCCATTGCTGTCCTGGAGGTCTTGGGCCAGTTCTTCAATATTGAGCGCTGCTGCCTCGCTGCCATGCTGATCAGTTACATGCTGCACCTGAGCCAGGATTTCCTGCTCTCCAGGAGCTTCCTCTTTCTCCTCCCCACCCCTGAGCTGTTCAATGATATATTCGGCAAGTTTGGCAATGGTCGGATTCTGGCTGAGAATCAAGACCGGCAAACGAATGCCGAAGCGGGATTCCAACGCCCCGACCAATTCAACCCCCATGAGGGAATCAAGTCCCATATCATACATGGAGCGGTTGGGGTCGAGCTTATCCGGTGCCATACGCAGGATTTCCGCCACCTCGCTCTTGAGCATGTCGATGCACACCTGTTGCAACTCTTCATCGGAGAGTTCTTCCAGCATTCGCTGCAGGGATTCGGCATCGCCTTCATCGACATCGCCTTTCCTACCACTGGTCCGTGCCAGTTCGGAAAATTTGGGACTGGATGCACTGGGCAGGAAACGGGACAAAGCCCGCCAATCGATTTCCATCACACCAAGGCCGGAGCGATCGGCGAGCAGTAATTCTTCAAGGATGGCAAGAGCAGCTGCCGACTGGATGGTCGCCCCCCCCATTCTCCCCTGCAACGCCTCACGAATATTGGCATTGCGGGCAAGAAAACCGACGTCTTCAATAGCGCCCCAACGAACACAGGTCGCAGGCAGTCCGGCCGACCGGCGATTTTGGGCCAGAGCTTCGAGTGCGGCATTGGCCGCCACATAATTGCCCTGCCCCGGATTGCCGAACAGAGTGGTGGCCGAGGAAAAAAGAATAAAGAAATCCAAGGCCATCTCTTGGGTCAGTTGATGGAGGTAATAGGCTCCAAGCACCTTGGGTAGAAGCACCTTACGTATTTGCTGACCGTTCATGGTTCGGATCAGCCCATCTTCAATCACCGTGGCAGCATGAACAATCCCTTTAAGCGGCCACGGTGAGGTATCGATCTCTGCCATGAGTGCTTGCATAACCATGAAATCGGTCACATCGCAGGCTTTAGCGCAGACGACAATTCCTTTTTGGGCAAACTCGGCCAAAGCCTCTTTGGCCTCATCGGAGACAGGACCGCTACGGCTGATCAACACCAGGTGGCGAGCACCCCGCTCCACCAGCCAGCGGGCTGTACGCAGACCAAATCCCCCCAGGCCACCGGTGACGAGGAACGTCCCGTTCTCGGAAACGGCCAGGTGTTGACGCTCCACCGGCTTAGGTTTTTTCACCTGAGTGATGCCGTTTCGGTAGGTGAGCACGATCTTGCCTATATGCCTAGCCTGTTGCATATAACGGAAGGCATCCACTACCTCTTCCGCCTCAAAGGTCTTATAGGGCAAGGGATGCAAAATGCCCTCACTGAACAGATCCATAACCTCAGTAAAAAGACGTTTGGTCAGCTCGGGACGGGCCTGCATCAACTGATCGGTGTCAATACCGAAATAGCTGATATTGTTTCTGAAAGGACGCAAGCCAATTTTGGTGTTCTCGTAAAAATCTCGTTTACCGAGCTCAAGGAAACGGCCAAATGGTTTGAGAATGCGAAAATTGCGGCTGATCGCCTCGCCCGCAAGCGAATTGAGTACCACATCCACGCCTTGGCCGTTGGTGGCCTCCATGATATCATCGGCATAGGCCAGCGTTCGCGAATCAAAGATGTGATCCACCCCGAGTAAACGAAGAAAATCCCGCTTCTCCCGAGACCCGGCAGTGACAAAAATTTCCGCGCCCATCCATTTGGCAATCTGCACTGCAGCAATGCCGACGCCACCGGCCGCACAGTGGATCAGCAGCCGCTCTCCTGGTTCGAGCTGGGCCAGATAATGAAGGGCATAGTAGACGGTGAAGAAAGTGCAGGGAATGGTTGCCGCCGCCTCAAAAGAGATACCAGACGGCAAGTGGGTAATGGCGCTCGCCTTGGTGATCACCCGATCGGCAAAACAGGATGGACCAAAGCCGACCACCTTGTCGCCGGGAGAAAAGGAATTCTCGCCACCACCACCACTACGGAGAACGACACCGGCAAATTCCAAGCCAAGGGTAGGCCCGGCAAATCCGTTTTCAATTGCCTCCTCGGAAAGCAGACCCAAAGTAAACATCAAATCACGGAAATTCAGTCCGGTTGCCCGCACCTCGACCTCGACTTCATCGTCTGCAAGGGCAACCAGGGGTTGCTCCTGCCAGCGCAGGTTGCCTAATTTACCGGCAAAGGTGAAACCAAGCCGGACAATACCCCGATCACCTTGTTCATCGACCTCGTTCTCCAGTTGACGGGGCTCGATCGAAAGGCGAGGAACGAACCGTTTCCCCTGCGCGGTGAGCCGCACTTCCTGTTCGGCATCCGGAAGATCAAGCTCCCGGACCAAAGCAGCCACAACCGCCGATGTATTGATACGTTCCAGATCAATCAGACGAATACGCAGGTCAAGCGCCTCATTCATCAACGTTTGACCAAATCCCCACAGAGCGCTGTCAGACCTGCGCAGAGCCGAATTGGCCTCTCTGGGTGCTTGCTCACCGACGCCAGAGGTCACCAACCAGCAGGCAGTTTGAACGGTATTACTTTCACAGGCCTGAAGAATATTGGCCGCCAGGGTACAGCGGAATGCTTGCCGCTCCACCTCAATTTCAGGGGATAATTGCGCATCCGCAGTCGCAAGGCCCGCCAAATGGATAATTCCGTCGAGCTGCCCGTACAGAGCGGTGGTTTCCTTGAGCAGTGCAACCAGGGCTTGAGTATCTTCGGCCTCGGCAACAACCACCATATCACCTTTGGTCTGCAGACTGGCGGCAAGCTTGTCGGCCAACTGCGCCGAAGGCCCTTTGCGGTCCATCAACAGAATCCAGCTACGCGGACCATTTTGGACCGAAGCCTGGGCCGGTGGCAGGATACCTTCGGCCGGTTGGGCCAAGAGCAGGTACGGCCCTGCAAGGGTATCCGACGAGAAGGTCAGTTGTGAAATGTTGGCAAACTGGAGCTTTTGCAGATGCTGCATCCAGAATTGGGCACTCTTTTGCTGTGATCGGTGGGATTCGTTTTCGGCAAAATTCCAGTGCCTGCGCTGACCACCATAGAGGAAATCAACCCATCTGGCCGGATGCAGGCCGATAACGACCAGAGAACCACCGGGAGCAAGGCAGGAGCGGGCATAGTTCAATGCCGTCGTTGCCTCGGCCAAGGTTGCAAAATCAAGCGTCACCAAGACCAGTTGTCCCACGGGGGGCGGCTCTTTGGCATCACCCGTCAAATCAAGGGCGACCACCTGTACACGAGGATAGCGCTCGTGAAACTGGGGCGCCTCTGCTTCAAAATCCGGCGCTGTGCCCACAAAGCGTAGATCACAGCAACGCGGATCCATCACCGCCTGGATATCGCCAGCATAGGACGGCACTTCTCGGCCGATTTCGACCACTCCCAATCGGGCTCCTGCAGGGAGCTGCCGCAGAGCTTGCTCCATCAGTTGCCGTAGGGCTTGTCCGAATTTTTGTTTTCCCTCCCCTCCCAAAACCTGGCAGATCAGTGCCGCCATTGAATTTTTTCGAGGAAAAATTTCATTCGGATTCAGGCGCCCTTCAATCACCTCGCCAAGATGCATCCCGATCTGCCCCACGCCGTGGATCAGGGAAAAAGAATCCGGATAATCGGCTACCATGCTGTTCCAGATATCTTTTGCAAAGACCTGGTCTTGAGGAACGGGCACCACCTCATACCCCCCAATAGCCTCGCTGAGGCTCTGATCCTCAAGTCCCTGGTTCAAGAGATATTCGAGAAAAGGTTGGAGATCAGGTTGGAGCGCGGCCCACTCCTGAACACGGCCGTTATTGATCAACCCCTTTTCATCAGCCAGCTGGCCAAAAGCCTCGGCACACCATTGACCGCACAACACATCCAGCAGCGGATCCACCTCCTGGGTATAACGGCGATAGGGTCCGGAAAGTGCTACTCGACCCGCAACATCGGCAAGGACCTCCTGTACCCGGGCATAGGGGAGCAGCGGTTGCTCTTGAACCACGTCTTCCAGCGGCATTGGCTCCCAGTGTTCCTTGAGAAGCTGTAAACGGTCCGCAGCACCCTTTTGTAGACGAATCCTGCGAAAACGTGCCTCCGTGACCACGGCAACAACCTGTTGCTCACTGTCAAAAAGGGTAAAATCCGCACTTAAGGACTGCTCTGTCCAGCGCAGCAGAGTCACCTGAGCCAAGGTGGGAATGCCCGCACTTTTGCGATAGACAATACGCCCCATGCGCACCGGAATGAAGGTGATGCCCTCGTGCAGGGCAACCCGTTCCCGCATCAACTGAATGATCAACTGGAAGGCACAATCCAAAACAGCGGGATGGAGATGCATCCGCTGATTTTCCTCCTCCAGTACCTCAGGGAGCTGCAGCACAGCGAGGACCGACCGCTGCGCGGTGACCCAGCCATGGTCAATACACTGAAAGGCTGGACCGTAGTCCAAACCAACGATTTTGGTCAGCCGTAGATGACTGGCACCGGTGAAATCCGGTTGACGCAGGGGCAGCTGCGGATATTCCACCTGAAGCGGCAAATGCCCCGGCTCCTGGAGGATGCGGCAAACGCCATGGATTGTCCACGGTTCTTCGCTCGCCAGGCTGCGTCCCATAATGGTGGTGCTTCCGTCATTCCCTTGGACGCGAACACGCACAATTTGTGACCGATCGTTTTCTAAAATCAGCGGTGAGCGAATCTCCAGATCTTCAATCTCGATCAGCTCTCCGGTTAGCCAGGCATGGGCAGCAGCCAGGGCCAGTTCCGCATAGCCGGTTCCCGGGAACACGGTTGCCTCACCGACCACATGGTCGGCAAGGGTCGGTAGGAGCTGGGTGTCCATCTGGTTTTCCCAGGTCAACTCCTGCTGTCGCAGCTGATATCCCAACAGGGGATGGACCTTGTGACGATCGAGCGTACCATAGGCCTCAGAGGTTTGTAGATGCCAATATCGCTCCCGTTGCCACGGATAGTTGGGGAGTTGCAGGAAAGGATACGGGCAAGAAAAAAACCGTGACCAATCAACCGGAGAACCCGCAAGCATTACCTGGGCAGCTGCCTCCCGAACACGCAAAGGATCATCATCACCCCGTTTTATTGTGGGGATGACCCGCCCCTCCACATCGCTTTCCTTGAGGCAATCATTGAGATAACTCCGCAGCACCGCATGGGGACCGACTTCCACAAAAACATTCATCCCATCGGCCTGCATGGCCTCTATCGCCTGCTGGAACAGCACTGGCTGACGGATGTTCAACCACCAGTATTTCGCTCCCAACTCAGTGCCCTGAATCGGCTTTCCGGTTACAGTGGAGTACATGGCAATATCACCGGCTCCGGGACGCAAAGCAGCCAGCGCCTCATACACGCCCGTTTCGGTGGGATCCATGACAGGACTATGAAAGGCGTAATCCAGATCAAGCCGTCGATAGAAGACCTCGCGCCGAGTTAATTCGGCCTCTACTGTACCAAGCAGCTCTGGATCGCCAGCCAGGGTCGCGCCGCGATAACTGTTACTTCCAGCAAGGGCAAGTGTCCTTTCAAGCCCCAGTGCTTGCAGGAGCTCGACCGTCTCCTCGGCTCCCAGACCGACAGCAGTCATCTGCCCCTGTCCCTTGGTCGTTCCCTGTAAGCGGCTGCGATGATAAATCACCGACACTGCCGACTTAAGATCGAGAATGCCGGCCGCCCAAGCGGCAGCCACCTCGCCGACACTATGTCCGGCAACAGCCACCGGTACTATGCCGTCACGGCGGAGCATACGGGTAACGCCCACTTGCAGGGCAAATAAGGCTGGCTGCGCTATTTCAGTAAACTGATAACGATCTTCACCGTTTTTCCCTGCCAGTTCCTCGGTAAGGGAAAAACCGGACAACGGCTTGAAAAAGCTATCAATTTCGGCAAGAGT
>JAQUEZ010000045.1 GCA_028684915.1 Desulfobulbus sp. | reverse complement strand
GGCAAAGGTGATCACGAAGCGATCCTATGGATTTCGCACATACGACGGGCTAAAAATAGCTTTATATCATGGGCTTGGTGACCTGCCGACCCCGAGGGCTACCCACAGATTCTGCTGAGGAACCAAATTTTTTTGACGTGATTTTGCAGTCTCGGGCCTCAAACGAGTTTCTCTGCATGAAAACTGTCATTTGTTATCTCGTTTGTATTCCGAGAATTGCCCTGGACCGTGTTTTGCTTTCAAAAATGATCGGCTGGCGATTCAAAGCGTCTTAACCGTCATTTTTCTTTGCTCATCAATCTCCCCATAAGTTGCCAGTTACAGCCTGCGGCTCATGACGCTCTGATCTACCCAAAGAACCAGTTCCACCGTCTGGCGGCGCAATCAGCCATCGCTAAACCGGTACCAGGTGTTTTCTTGAACGGATTCAGTTTATGAAACAATTTGGCGGGATCGCGTAAGAGTGGCGGATTCAAAAGGTCGGGATAATCTTCGTCTTCAACTGCAGGCGTCGAGGCTCACGGCAAGTTCGTCTCAATTATTTCAGTGCAACGTGTGCTCGAATTTATGCATTCTTTACTGACCTTCCCCAAAGGCGGCGTCCATCCGCCGGAGTCAAAAGCCCATACCGCTTCCCTTGCCATCGAGCGGATGCCGGCGCCGGACGAACTGGAGATCATCCTGGGGCAACACATTGGCTCCCCCTGTTCGCCAATGGTGAAAAAGCGCGACGTCGTTACGGAAGGCGCGGTGATCGGCGACGTGGCAAAAGGGTTGGGGGCGCCGCTGCATTCGCCTGTCGCCGGAACTGTCAAGGATATTGGGATGTCCGCCCATCCGTTGCGGGGCAAGGCGCCGTCGATCACCATAACGGTCGATCACGCCGCAGCGCCTGCCTTCTATCAGCCGCATCCGTGGCAGGGATTGAGTGCCGCAGATCTCCTGGCCAAGGTGCGTGACGCCGGCGTCATCGGCATCGGCGGGGCCGGTTTCCCCACGCATGTGAAACTCAAGCCGCCGGTCGACGCCAAAATCGACACCTTGTTGCTCAATGGGGCCGAGTGCGAACCGTACATCACGGCTGATCACAGGCAAATGCTTGAGCACCCAAGGGAAATAATCGAAGGGGCCAAGATTATTCTCAAGATTCTGGGCATTCATACGTGCCGGATCGGCATTGAAAACAACAAGCCGGACGCCATCCTGGCCATGACCGACGCCGCCCAGGCGGGGAGCACGGCAGACGATTCGTTGTCTGTGCGGGGATTGCAGGTCAAGTATCCGCAAGGTTCGGAAAAACAGTTGATTCAGGCTCTGGTCGGCCGGAAAGTGCCCTCGAGGGCTCTCCCTTCGGCGGTGGGGGTTGTGGTGCAGAACGTCTCAACCGCGCTGGCGATTTATGACGCGGTGGCACTCAATAAGCCGCTCTGCGAAAAAGTGATCACCATCAGCGGCGGAGGCGTTGCCAGGCCCGCCAATCTCCTGGTGAAGGTCGGAACCCGAATCGGCGACATCGTCCAGCACCTGGGCGGGGTCAAACCGGAACTGGCGAAAATTGTCATCGGCGGCCCGATGATGGGTTTTGCCGTTTCGAGCCTGGATGTTCCAGTGACGAAAACCACCTCCTCCGTGCTGTTTTTAACCGCCGAAGAAATCGATAGCCGCCCTCATTCGCAATGCATCCGTTGCGGCTGGTGCCTTGACGCCTGTCCGATGGGGCTGGAGCCCAAGGAAATCGGGCTGTATGTGGAGGCCAACCGGGCAGGGGACACGGCTCAATTCGGGGTGTTCGATTGTTTTGAATGCGGCAGTTGCGCCTATGTCTGCCCGGCCAAGCGGCCTCTGGTGCAGTTTGTCCGGCTGGCCAAGATGAAGGCAAAAAGATAACCCCCCGCGTTATGAGCTTCCTGGAAGACGGCGTCGCATGCCGGCGGCCGCGACCTCTCAAGGAAACGAGCCCGGCCCTCGGGTTTTGGGGTGAGTGGGGACGATAGCCCTCGCATTGATCGTAGACCATCGTTTAGAAGGAGTAACGCCATCGAAACGCAAGCACCTGACCGCCAAGCCTTGCCCCCATCTTCGAACTGGATCGTTTCCATTTCGCCGCATGTGAAGAGTGCTGAATCGGTTGAAAAAATCATGTGGACCGTGGTGGCCTGCCTGATGCCGCCGCTGATCTTGTCGGTCTTTATTTTCGGTGTTCAAACCTTGATCATCACCGCCGTGTCGGTCGTCAGTTGCGTGGCGGTAGAAGCAGCCAGCCAGAAATTGCTCGGCAAACCGATCACCATCAAGGACGGCAGCGCCGCCCTGACCGGCGTGTTGCTCGCCTTCGTTATTCCGCCGGGTGTTTCCTGTCTGCTGCCGGTCCTCGGCGCGGTCATGGCGATATACATCGGCAAACACCTGCTGGGAGGACTGGGCTACAACATTTTCAACCCTGCCTTGCTGGGGCGGGCCTTTCTACTGGCCACCTTTCCGGTGGCGATGACGTCGGCCTGGTTGCCCCCGCTGGAAAACCTGGCGATTTTTAGTCGCCTCGGCCCTGCTGCGGACGCCATTACCGCAGCCACTCCGCTGGCGGTATTGAAGGCGCAGGGCATGGCCGGATTCCTCGAGACCTTCGGTTCCGGCAGCCGCCTGTACGCCACTTTCTTCATCGGCTGGCGTCCCGGCTGCATTGGCGAAACCTCCGGTCTCCTCTTGCTGCTCGGCGGTCTCTATTTGATGTACAGGGGGTACATCAGCTGGCATATCCCGGTTTCGATTCTCGGCACGATTGCGGCGTTGTCCTGGATTTTCGGCGGCAAGGCATTGTGTGCCGGCGATCCGCTGCTGGCTGTGCTGTCCGGTGGCGCGATCCTGGGCGCTTTTTATATGGCCAACGATTATGTCACTTCGCCAACCAATAAAATCTCGCAATTGCTCTATGGGGTTGGGATCGGCGCGCTGACCGTGCTGATCCGGTTGAAGGGCGGTTACCCTGAAGGCATCTGTTACGCCATCCTGCTGATGAACCCGCTCAGTTCGGTGTTGGACGGTTGGTTCAAGCCCAAGCGGTTCGCCTTGCCGATGGAAGGTGACCAATGAAAGACATCCTGAACATCGTCTTTCGTCTCACCGTGTCCTGCCTGATGGCGGCAGTGGTGATGGGCGCGACCTTTATCTTCACCGACAAAGCCAAAAAACACAATGAACACGCCCGGGAAGAGCGGACCATGTACCGCCTGCTCGGGTACGGGGAAGGCAAACCGGTCCCCTCGACCCTGGCATTGCACCAGATTTATCGCTACGTGATCACCGAACCCGGCAAGCAACTGATCGGCTACCTCGTGCCGACGACAAATGCGGGCAAAACGGGCTACACCCTGGTTTCGCTGGACCTTGAAGGCAAAATGGCCGACCGGAAAACAGTGGCCCTGGACGTCGAGCAGAGCCGGGAAAAAGAAGCGCGCGACAAGGCGATTCTGGCGGTAATCGGACCGGGAAAGGAAATCCGTTTTGCTGACCATACGATAGTCGTTACCGACAACGGCAAGCGGGTTGCGTATCTGTTGGGAGGCAAGTTTCCGGGATTCAAGACCTTTATCAACGTGATGCTGGCGCTCGATCAGCAGTACACGACGCTTGGCCTGGAAGTTCTGGAAAACGAAGAGGATCCGGGCCTTGGCGCTGAGATCGAAAAAGATTATTTCAAGAATCAATTCAAGGGGCGGACTGTTGATGTGCTCAAGGGGCTGCAGGTCGTGAAGGAACCTTTGCCGGACCAATACCGGCAAGCCCTTGAAGGGCGTCTGGCAGACGCCGACGTCTCTCGGATCATGGAACAATTCAAGGACAAAAACATCTATGCCCTGACCGGAGCAACCATTTCGTCACGGATGCTCACCGACGGCCTGAAAGGAATGGTGGGAAAATTTGTCTACCGCCTGGACATCCTTGACCGTGTCCTCAAAGAGCAAAAAATCGCGGTTTCGTTTTAACCCTTGTCGGAGGCAGTGAGGTGACCACATCATCAAACACCAAAACCCCCTGGGAACTCCTCAGTCGCGGCATCCTGAGCGAAAATCCGATTTTCCGGCTGGCGCTGTCGATGTGCCCGGCTGTGGGCATCTCCACTACGGTCATGAACGGTCTGATGCTGGGCGTCGCCGTGCTTTTGGTTCAGGTCTTCTCCAGCGTGACCATCTCGCTTTTTAAAAATCAGATCCATCCCCGCATTCGCATACCAACCTACACCCTGACCATCGCCACCTGGGTGACGGTCATCGATCTGGTCATGGCGGCCTACCTGCCGGGAGCCTATGCTAAAATGGGCATTTTCATCAAACTGATCGTTGCCTTTGCGATCATTACCATGCGACTGGAGATGTTCGCCTGCAAAGAAAAGGTATCTGACTCTTTCTGGGACGGGGTAGGCATGGGACTTGGCTTCATGGTGGGCATGGTGGTGATCGGTTTTGTCCGTGAACTTTTGGGTTCCGGAGCGATCTTGGGCTATGACGTGCTGGGGTTCAAACCCTTGCTCTTCTTCATCCTTCCGAGCGCCGGATTCTTTGTCGTTGGTTTGATGATGGCCTTCTTCAACTGGGTCGAACTGGTCTATAAGCGCAGAAAAAGGATACAGTCATGAAAATCCTAAAAATTCCTTTGTCAGCCGTTTTTCTGGCCCTGTTGCTCCTTCCCGCGTGGCTGCAGGCCGCTGATTTTATAGAATCCGCCGCGTTTTCCGGCAAGAACGGCATTGCGGTCGCCTTTGCCGTGCCGGTCGACAAAGCGGTGGCCGGCGACGTGTCCCGGTATACGGTCTTTGAAGAGAACGATCCCGACATCAAACTCAGCGTGACCTCCGCAGTGACAGGCAGCGACGGACGCAGTCTGCAACTGTTGTTTGCCGAACCGCTCAACAGCGCGAAAACCCATGTGGTACGGGTACAAGGGCTGGGGGGTGGTGTTGATCTCAATTTCAAGGTCGCAAAATCTTACTTCGGGCATCTGTTCTCGATTCTTATCGCCGCATTGCTGATCAACAACTTCGTTTTTACTAAATACTTAGGTCTGTGCGTATTTTTTGGAACATCAAAAAGGAAGAAAACGGCGAAGGGCATGGGTGTGGTGTTCACCATTGTCATGGTGGCGTCTGCCAGCATGAGTTGGCTGTTTTACCAATTCACCCTGATACCGTTCCACCTCGATTTCCTCCAGATCGTTGTCTTCATCGGTCTGGTTTCCCTCACCGTGCAGGCGGTCGACACGATTCTGCGCAAGGTCAATCCGGTCCTGTTTAACTCGTTCGGCGTGTACCTGGTGCTCGTCATTGCCAACTGCGTCATTATTGCCGTGCCGCTGATCATGTCGAGCCTCAATTATAATTTCCTTGAGACCTTCATGCTTGCCCTCGGCGCCGGCGGCGGCTTTTTGCTTGCCCTCTATCTCATGAGTTCGGTGCGGGAGCGGTTGGAACTGGCAAAAATTCCCCCGACATTTAAAGGCCTGCCCATTGCCTTCATCGTTGCCGGGCAATTCGCCTTGGCCTTTCTCGGTTTTTCCGGTTTGCAGCTGTTTTGATTCGGCAAATCGAAATCGACAACAAGGATGGATAAGGGCAGAGTGCAATGGACCCGCAATTACTGAAAATAGCCCTCAGCGGGCTGATTCTTCTCGGCTGCATCGGCCTGTTCTTTGGCATCGGCCTGGCTCTTGCCGCCCATAAGTTTGCGGTCGAGACTAACCCGTTGATCGACAAGGTCCTGCATGCCTTGCCTTTGGCTCAATGCGGCGGTTGCGGATATCCTGGCTGCGAAGGGTATGCAATCGCAGTGGTCAACAACCCCGATGTTCCGCCGAACCTATGCTTTCCCGGAAAAGAGGCTGTCGCCAGAGTGGTCGCGGAACTTACCGGCAAGAAGATGGTTGCAGTGGAGGACCAGATTGCGGTTGTTTGCTGCTCAAGGGTTGAGGGACGGGTCAGTCATAAACACCATTATATCGGCTTCCATTCCTGTACGGCCGCCAACCTCGGGTTCGGCGGACCGTCAAGCTGCCTGTACGCCTGCATCGGCCTGGGTGAATGCGCCGAAGCCTGTCCTTTCAACGCCATAGAAATGGTGGAGAGTTTCCCTGTTGTCAATCCCGACAAGTGTGTGAGTTGCGGCGTCTGTGTGCGCACCTGTCCGAAGAAGATTGTCGAGCTGCAAACCTTGAAGGCCCGTGTGCAGGTGGCTTGCTCCTCGCAAGATCTCGGCAAGGATGTCAAGGCCGTCTGCGAAGTCGGGTGCATCGGCTGCAAGCTGTGCGTCAAGGTCTGTCCGGCAAAGGCTGTTGCTTATAGCGACAACAAAATTGTTATCGATCATAAGCGTTGCATCGCTTATGGGCCTTCTTGCGAGAGCGTGTGTGTCGCCAAATGTCCCCGCGAGATTTTTCGCCAGTACAAAGGACGGCCGGCTATAGCCCGAAATGTCGCTGATGGCCTGAAAATGGCCGGTTAAGAAAATCAAACGAGTGAAACTGTCATGAAAATTTTTCCTGCGCTGCATGATCATAAGCGAAGAACGTTTCTCAAGCTTTCCGGACTCCTGGGGTTGGGCGTCGCCACTGCGACCCTGTTGCCGTTCGAGAAGGTGGAAAGCGTATTGTTTCACAAAAGCATGTACAAGGTGTCCCAGACGCGCACGGCAATGGGGACCCTGGTCAACATGACGGTCATTCATCCCTCCAGGGACGAGGCGGAAAACGCCATGGGACTGGCCTTTGCCGAGGTTGACCGGTTGTGCGCGCTCATGACCCGGTATGGCAACCAATCGGAGATTTGCGAGTTAAACGCCGAGAATTGTCTGGAGCGGCCGGCGCCTGAAATTCGCGAGGTTGTCGACCGGTCCCTCTACTTCCATCGCGACACCAATGGGGCGTTCGATATTACCGTCGCGCCGCTTGTCAATCTGTTCCAGGAGCGATTCGCTGCCGGTAGTCGACCAACAGAAGCCGATGCCGATGCGGTTCTCGATTTGATAGGGTCGGAACAGTTGCGTTGGGCCAATGGTTCCATTCTCCTGCCCCAAAAAGGGATGGGGATTACCCTGGACGGCGTGGCGCCGGGGTTTATTGCCGACCGAGCCGGGCAGATGCTTGCTGCAAACGGGATTGTCAATCACCTGGTTGACGGCGGGGGGGAGATTCGAGTCAGTGGATCAGCCGCAAAGGGCGCGCCGTGGACCGTTGCCATTCAGGATCCGGCGAAAAAAAAGGAATATCCCGATGTCCTCAGTCTGCGCGAGGGCGCGGTCTCAACATCCGGCAATTACGAAGTGTATTATGACAGGGAGAAGGTGTTCCACCATATCGTCAACGGCAGGACAGGGCAATCGCCGCACCTGTCGACCAGCGTCACGGTTATGGCGCCCACCGCCATGGATGCCGATATTCTCTCGACCGCTGTCTTTGTCATGGAGCCGGAGGCTGGAATACGGTACGTCAATGCTCGGCCAGGGTATGAGTGCTTCGTTGTTGATCGCCAAGGGCGAACGATAAAATCAAACGGTTGGCCGACTTGAGAAGAGTGTGTTGGGAAAAAAAGAAGTCCGAACGGACAGTTTGACCGCAGATGCTCTGGATGGCTGGGTTGAGTCTTTCCTGTGTTTCGCTATGAAATTGTTTGGCACACAGACGACTGAATGCGACAGAGCAAATGACAGGGAATGGGTTTACATGAATTTAGAATAAAACAAGGAGATGAGAATTGATGAGCACTCAAGTGTTTGAACCTGACAACGGCAAGCCAAGTTTCTACAAGAAGGCGAACAAAAAATATCCAGAGATTTTCAATGCGGTGGAACAACTTGGGACAACATTGCGCAAGGCCGGCCCCATCGATGAAAAGACGGCCCATTTGATCCAGTTGGCGGCGGCTGCCGCCTCAAAATCGGAAGGAGCTGTCAGTTCCCATACGCGTAGAGCCTTGCAGGCCGGAGCAAGCCCTGAGGAAATCCGTCACACCCTGCTGCTTTTGGTGTCCACCATAGGATTTCCCCAGGTTATGGCGGCCTTGTCCTGGGTTGAGGAGATTATGGAAAAATGAATTGAATCAAATCGCTCTTGGGCTGCACAAGTGTTCGACATCCGGCGACAAGCCGCCGCAGGAATCGCATCTAAAATGCATTGACGGCATTTTATCCTCGCACGGTTGATCGGTGGAGGCGGCGCAAAATTTCATGTCAAAGTTATCGCTGGTAGGGTTGCACAGTTCGTGAGGTTTGTGTGAACTCGATCCACAGTTCATGCATGTATATTTCATGATATTCACCTTTTGCTCGAGGGTGCTTCAGTCGGTCCATTAAAAATTGCTCCTTTCCCGCTAGGCGTGGCAGGCGCAACGTGTTCTAGTCTAGGATCAATGTAGGAATGTCATGACGTGCTGTCAATGTTCGTGCCGCCTAATTGGTTGCGGATCTTCTTGGGGATGGACGGAAAGGAAACGTGCAAAAAACACTGATGGGTGATGGTGGCTTAAATGACTAATGTATTGAATAGGTATATGGGATTGCCTTTGTTTGCATGGGCGGTGGTTGTTGCAGTCGCCTTCGCTGGATGTGCCAAGCCGAATGTTTGGACAAAATCTGGAATGAATCAAGAACGGTTCGATCAGGATTTCGCAAAATGTCAGCGAGAAGCTTCGTTGTCTACCCAAACACTGCATCTCGATGGCGACACCGGGCTTGAACGATCTTTCATGCAAGAGAATATCGTGAAAAAATGCATGTACGCCAAGGGGTATGAACTCAAATAGGAAGCAGATCTGTACGGCATCCACACCAAATGACGAGGAGTCTATAATAAACCTAAAGTTGAATTTACAACGCACCTGAGAAGATTCAGGTGCGTTGTAAATTTGGCTGGCCGTTTCAAAATAGCCGGATAAGTAAATTCGATTTACTCGGTAGCGCCCGTAATAATTGCATTAAAACCACATTCGGCTTCGCACGAGCCGCAATCAAGACAGTCCTCGGTTATCTCATAGTAATTTTTTCCAGGAGGATGGATGATTGCATCAGCAGAACAGGCGCTTACACATGCGCCACAAAATTGACATTCATCAGGGTCGATCTTATGCATTTTTTCTCCTTTAAACGACGATAAAAATTGATGCTTGACGGTCTCGCAAAAAGTCAAAATTTGTAAATTCGACCGTTGTAAATTCAGATAGTTACAAGTTCAACAAAGGCCAAAAAACGTATTTTTTTTGCGAATCCGTCATGTTTAAAAATAAAATTTATACATTGATGTAAGGAAAAGTCAATAAGCAACATGCCGAGTCTCTTTAATTTTTGGAGAAATTTTTCTGCCGGCATTGTCCCTCAAGCGAGGTGCTTATCGAAACAAAAAAGCCACCCAAGGGTGGCTTCGTTCCGTTTTCGAAAGTGGCGAAAGTCGATCACAGGCATGTTTGCTTATTTTTTTTCGTAATCGGACACTCGTGATTTGATTTCTGTTATCGTGAGATAGCCATTATTTTCTGTAGCTTTGAACAGGATTTTGTCGCCCACCTGAATGTTGTTTAACATGCTTTTATTCTTCAGCCTGAACACCATGGTCATCGGCGGCATGTTCAGGTTGGCGATCCTCTCGTGCTTTAGAGTCAATTTCCCTGCCTCTTTGTCGATTTTGCGCACGTCCCCTTGGGTCATATCTGCGGTTTTGTCCACTGTCTCGCTCTGCTCTTGATTTTCCTTGGCTGTTTGCGCTGCACTATCGATAACCCCACCACATACGCCAGCAAAAAGAGCAACGATCAGGATAAATGCATTTTTCTTCATAGGCGGTCTCCTTTTCAAACAACGATTTTTAAAACGTTATAACCATAGGAAAATACATTGTTTCGATAATCTGGAACTCACCTGCAACACCTCAATGATCCACGCGTCGAATCGGCTTGCGGATTTGCACCTCGACATTCTCAACAGGTTTCTGTTTACGGGGCATGGATTGCCGACCTGCAGACCGGGAACGGGTTGGTTCTTTCACTTTCTGCTTATACTGAGAGGCTCTTGTTCCCTTGGGATGCCTGAACCATCCGGGATTCGAATAATCGTTAGGTTGCTGACTGGACCGAACTTTCACGACACTGAACATCCCGCCCATCTCGACAGAACCAAACGGCCCCTCTCCCGTCATCATGGGAACAGTGTTGTCTGGAAGCGGCATCTCCATCTCGGTCATATCGGCCATGCCTCTTTCCCCCATCACCATGTAGTCTGGGATGAGCTGGGAGATTTTTTTACTCAGCCCTTGATGGTCGACGCCGATCATGGTCGGCACATCATGCCCCATAGCGTTCATCGTATGATGGCTTTTGTGGCAGTGAAACGCCCAATCCCCCTCTTCATCGGCAACAAATTCGATCTGCCGCATCTGGCCAACGGCGATGTCTGTGGTCACTTCAGGCCAGCGGGCCGACAACGGCACCGGCCCACCGTCGGTGCCCGTCACCTGAAACTCGTGGCCATGAAGATGGATCGGATGATTGGTCATGGTCAAGTTGCCAATACGCACCCGCACCTTGTCGTTGAGCCGGACATTGAGCGAATCAATCCCCGGAAAAATACGACTGTTCCAGCTCCAGAGGTTGAAATCGAGCATGGTCATGATTTTTGGCGTGTAGCTGCCCGGTTCAATGTCGTAGGCATTGAGGAGGAATATAAAATCCCGATCAACCTCTTCGATGAGTGGATGCTTCTCCTTTGGGTGGGTCACCCAGGACCCCATCATGCCCATGGCCATCTGCGTCATTTCATCGGCGTGGGGATGATACATGAAGGTGCCGGGCCGGCGTGCTGCAAATTCATAGACATAGGTTTGGCCTGGCTTAATGGCTGGTTGCGTCAGGCCGGAGACGCCGTCCATGCCGTTGGGAAGGCGCTGGCCGTGCCAATGAATGGAGGTGTGTTCCGGAAGCCGATTGGTGACAAAGACGCGGACGTGGTCTCCCTCCACGACCTCGATGGTCGGGCCTGGACTTTGGCCGTTATACCCCCAGAGATGGGCCTTGAATCCTGGGGCCATCTCCCGCACCACCGGCTCGGCCACCAGATGAAACTCCTTGACGCCGTTGTTCATCCGCCACGGCAAAGTCCAGCCATTAAGCGTCACCACAGGATTATAGGGCCTCCCCGTATCAGGGATCAGCGGCGGCATGGTTGCGGTTTCCGTTTGCATCACTGGCTCGGGCAGAGCCGCCAAGGCGACACGATTCACCATCGCTGCAGCCACCGCACCGCCAGCGAGACCTGCCGCTTTTAAAAACGCCCTTCTTGTTGTCATCCGCTCTCCTTCAACACTCCTGAGTCAATGCGGCATCTCAACACGCTGGCTGGTCTTTGCCGATTGCTGACCATTTCCCACCATAATGGGGTTGCCTATGACGGCTGCCTGCAAGGCAGCATTGGCCAACCAGAAATCCTGTTGCGCATTGATTGCCGCAATCACCGTGTTGACTTGATCCCGAGTTTCGGCCAGCAACTCAAACACGCCAATCAACATGCCGTTGTACCGCAGCACGTTTTCTTCGGAAATCACCTTGCGCAATGGCAGAACCTCGTCGCGATAATGTTTGGAAACATCGTAAGCTGTGCGGTAAGCGGCGTAGGTTTCCCGTAGACTGGAGCCCGCCGCCCGGACCGTCGCTTCCAGCCGATTGGCGGCAGCCAAGGTCTGGGCGTTCATGGCGTCTCGTTGCATATCCCCCCAGTCAAATACAGGCAGCCGCACGGTAATCTCATACCCCTCACGATTATCATGGGCGCCGGCGGCATCATCAAAGACGGTGTCGTAGCGAACACCGAGTTCAATATCCGTCAGGCTGGTGATCAGGGTTAGCCCTTGCTCCTTTGCCGCTGCATCATATGCGGCCTTGGTCAATTGGATATCCAGTCGTCCCGACTGAGCCGCTTTACTAACCTCTTCCGGGCTGCGCGGAGCCTCTGGCAAATCCGGCAGCCGTTCTGGAAGTTTGAGCTTCTGTTCCTGAGCATCCGAGAGTCCGAGCGCGCGAATCAACTCTTCACGGGTTGCAGTGGCGGCCTGTTGCGCCATAGCCCATTGGGTTGCGGCATCGGCATAGAACGCTTGCTGCCGTGCTCTTTGCAGACGGCTAAAATTCCCAACCTTCTGCATCCGGCGCGCAAGTTCGGCACTGATCACCCCAACCTCATTTACCTGTTTTGCGTAGGTGAGATTTTGTTGCGCAGCGACTGCTTTCACCCAGGCCTGCCGAACCTTGGTGACATTTTCCACCACGTCCATGGCGAGGCGTACCAGAGACTGCTCAAGACGACGTTGGGCAGCGGCATATCGGAGCGGCAAGGTCAACACGTCAAGCAAGCCGAATGCAAGCAAACGCTCGTACTCGACCTCGGCGGCCAACGTCTTGCGTTCAAAAACAAAGAGTGGATTGGCGATGCGCCCCGATTGCGCCGCGCGGGCCGCATCCGACCAATGTTGGGCAAGCATGGCCTGCATGGCAGGGCTGTTGATCAGGGCAAGATGGACAGCATCATTTTGGCTGAGGGGTTGGGCGAGCAGCGTGGCCGCTGTCTGTGCCATGAGAGCGCGTTGTTCCGCTGTTTGCGCCAGAGACAATTTGCCGTCAGTAAAATCAACCGCTGTCTGATTGGTCGTAGCCAGCGACTCTTCGAAATTCACTCGGGCGCAACCGGAGAGGCATAGCAACATCAACAAAAAAACAACGAAAGGTTGCTTGGGCAAGCAATCAAGCTTCACGGCTTGCCTCCATGCCCGGAATGGTTGCCGGACTCATCGGAATGGGAGATGGGGAGTGGTGCTGGCGGAGCCGACGACTCAGGTTGGGCAGCCTCCTCAAGATAATAACGCCAACCACCAATGCGGCCAACGGTGTCGTTGGCTTCCCGCCAGGAAGCGACCTCTTCTTCCCGGTAGCTGTGGTAGTTTTTGAACACAGAGACGTACGAAAGCACAGGAGGTGCAAATTTGACTGACGATTTAGCGTTTTGTGTCTCTGCAACGGCTTGCGGCCAAGCAGGTGTGTTGAGCAATGGGGGTAGGGCACACAGGAGCAGAAAATATAAAACAACAACCTTCAAGCAACTTCGCGGCAGGGCGTCTTTCATGAAAATCTCCTGTGGTGAAAAATTATTTTGTCGTTTTCTCCCTTCTGCAAAAATTTTTCAGCAATGGGTTATGTGAAAAGAGAGGTGAGGTGGATTGGTCCGACCTCACCTCTCTTTCACGGAAAAGTCACGGAGCTAACTTAAGAAGCTGTTGTTGTGATTCAACAAGTTGTTCCATCATCGCGTGATTCATTTCCTTTTTTTTCTGCATCATCGTGTGACACTTGGACATGTCGCTCATCATTCCTTTCATCTCGGCATGTCCCCCCTGGGGAGACGACATCATTTCCATCATGGGGCATTGCCCGGATTTCATCATCCCCATCATCATTTTTCCATCCATATCGCGCATCATTTTCATGCCGCTGGCCATCGCCGCCATATGTTCAGCCATCAATTGTTTACGCTCGGCGGTATTTTCAGTGGCCTTAATTTTATCCATCAGAGTTTGCATGTTTTTCATGTTCGCAGCCATTGCTTCCTCCTGCGGTTTCATGTCGTCCATGCCGCCCATTTGACTCATGTCGTGACCAGCATGAACGGCAGGCTGATCGGTTGGTTGGGCGCCCCCATGGCTTGAATGATCTGCATGCTCAGTTGCCATGGCCTGGGGTTCTGCAGATTTGGGCGAGTCATCTTGCCCCAGGGCGATGCTGGAACCGCAAATAAACAGAAACAACGCAATAACAGTAGCTAACATTTTTGACTTTTTCATTGGTTCACCTTGATGTGATGTTTTGAGTACATGCCGCCAAGTTTACAGCTATTATTTATAATTAAAATAACCTCCATAATTGTCAGGTCAAGGTGGATGCCGTTTGAATAATTTATAAAACTTGGCAGGCCCATCGAACGCCAAAGTGACATTGGCCGTGTAGCCGGACATGAACAGGGTTCATCAAGATGAGCATGAGAACTCTGCATTCGGTATACACATCCCCGAATCCCTCATGATAAGCGATCTTTGCCTCTTGCGGAGCAGATTAATCTCAATCCGTCGCCAAAACTTCTCTGATCTTGGCGGCAAGGGCGTGCAAGGTGAACGGCTTTTCGATAAAGTGCACCCCCTCGTCAAGCACGCCATGGTGGGCAATGACATTGGCGGTGTAGCCGGACATGAACAGACAGCGCAGTCCGGGAAGCAGGGCGCGGAGTTGGTTGGCGAGGAGGCGGCCGTTCATTTCGGGCATGACCACGTCGGTTACCAGTAGGTGAATCGTGCTGCCGTGCTCTCGGGCAAGGCGCATGGCCTCGGTCGGGTCGGAAGCGCCCAGGACTGTGTACTCCAGACTCTCCAGCATGGTCGTGACGACTTCAAGGATCATCGGTTCATCTTCCACCACCAGGACGATTTCGTTGCCTGTAGCCGCCTGATTCGATGCCGATTCAATCGCAGGCTCGGGACCGGTCCCATGGTGAGGCAGGTAAATCTTGAAGGTCGTCCCCTGGTTTGGTTCACTGTAGACATTGATGAACCCTTTGTTCTGTTTGACAATGCCATAGACCGTCGCCAACCCCAGGCCGGTGCCCTTGCCCATCTCCTTGGTGGTAAAAAAAGGTTCGAACAAGAGGGGCACGAGGGCCGCATCAATGCCGCATCCGTCATCGCTCACCGCCAACAACACATAGGCGCCTGGCTCAACCTCGACATGATCGGCACAATAGCGTGCATCAATGGTGACCAGATCGGTCTCGATGGTGACCTTGCCGGTCTCGCCGATGGCGTCGCGGGCGTTGACAAACAGATTCACCAGGATCTGGTCGAGTTGCGAAGGATCAATATATATTTGGCCCAGGTTGCTTCCCGGCTGCCAGACCAGATCGATATCCTCGCCAATGAGACGCCGCAACATCTCCAGCATCTCTGTTACGGTCGTGTTGATATCGAGCATTTGAGGGGTCACGATCTGTTTGCGGGCGAAAGCCAGGAGCTGCCGGGTCAGATCGGCGGAATGCTCGGCCGCTTTAAGAATATTCCGCAGGCCGGCATACAGTGGATGTTTGTCGTCCACCCCCCGGAGCGCCAGTTCGCAATGGCCAATAATGACGCCCAGCATGTTGTTGAAATCATGAGCGACTCCTCCGGCCAGCCGGCCCACGGATTCCATCTTTTGTGCCTGGATCAGCTGTCCCCGCAGCTTTTCTCGCTCCTCCTCGGCTCGGACGCGATCAGTGAGGTCAATGGTGTAGCCGGCAAGAAGGCTCCTTTCGCCCAGCTGAATGGGGAATTTTATGGTGGTGTAGGCCCGTCCCTCCAGAACTTCTTCACGTTGCAGGATCTTTCCCTGGGAAACCACCTGCCAATCGTCGGCAGTGATCTGGGCTGCAAATTCCGGTGGAAACAGCTCGGCCATGGTTTTGCCGAGCATTTCGGCAGCCGGTATGCCGATCACGTCCTGAAAATTGTCGCTGGCCTTGAGCGTCCGGCTTTCGGTGGGAGTTACCTCTTTGATATAGGCGTAAATCGGCGAATTCTTAATGAACTGCGAGAGCAATTCGCTGGTGGCCTGCACCTCTTCCTCGGCCCGCTTGATGGTGGTGATGTCGGTATGGGTGCCGAACATCGATAGCGGGTTGCCTGCGGCGTCGCGGGTGAAAACCCTGCCGCGGTCGAGAATCCAGACCCAATGGCCGTCCTTGTGCCGCATCCGGATTTCGCAGGCATAATGGGAAGTTTTTCCCTCCACACAGGAGGACAGCGTATCTCTGGCCCGTTCCAGGTCGTCGGGGTGGAGCAACCTTTCCCAGGTGACATAGTTGTAGGGCAGCAATTCATCAAGGGTATAGCCGATCAACTCCGCCCAGGTCTCATTGAGCACCAGCTCATTGGTCTGGATGTTCCATTCCCATACCCCGAGACGCGAACCGTCAATCACGAATTCCAGGCGCTGCCGTTCGCGTCGCAGGGCGTCTTCAGCCATCCTGCGATCAGTGATCTCATTGCCCACGCACAGAATCTCGCTGAACTGCCCCTCGGCGTCGAACAACGGATTGTTCGCCCAGGCGATCCAGACGTGCCGACCATCGCGGCAAATGTTCTCGTTTTCGTTGGCTGCATACCGTTCGGGATGGCGGCCGATGTCGGCGATCATCTCGCGCAGGTTTTTTCCGGCGGAATCGGTTTCAGGGACAATGACGCCGATAAGGCTTTGGCCGATGACCTCGTCGAGCTGGTAGCCGAAAAAACGCAGGGCGTAGTCGTTGAGAAAACAGATCCGCCCTTCGCGATCCATGCGCAAAATGATGGCGCTGGCCTGTTCGACCAGTTCACGGTATCGCGCCTCGCTTTCCCGCAGGGCCTCACGGCTTCTTTCCAGCTCGGCGGTTCGTCTTCGCACCGCCGAGCGCAGCGAATAGTTCCAGAGAAAGAGCAGCAGCACAACCAGGCTCAGGCCGCCGCCGCCCGCCAACAGATGCGCGCCTGAAACCCCGCTGAGAAGCGGCGCGCCGTACCATTTCTTTTCGATGTTCGCCAGTTCGCCGGGAGTGATCTGGGCAAAGCCCGCTTCAATTTCTCCCAGCAGCGCGGTGTTGCCCTTGCTCACTGCGCGGTGGAATTCGCCGACGTTGAGCGGCGGCGACGCCTTGAAATCCTGTTGCAAGCCGTATTTATGGAGAAAATAGAGTGCCGGCGGGGTGTCGACGACAAAGACGTTGACCTTGTGTTCCCTGGCGGCCTGGACAATCGCCTCGTAGCCTTTGAAAAAAACGAGATTGTCGACCCCACGGCTTCGCAGCAGGTCGATGGCGGCGTCGCCTTCCTTGACCGCGACGACGAATCCCCGCAAGGAATCGGCGTTGGTGACGGCGCTGATGGCCTTGTCGAAATAGGCGGCCACCTCAATGCGGGCATGGGGTTCGCCAAAATCGAGCCAGGTTTTGCGCTCCTCGGTTTCGAAGGCGGTGTCCACCACGTCATACTTGCCGGCCTTCATATCCCGGAGGGCCTCTGTCCAGTCGGTGGCGGTTATTTCCACCCGAATGCCGGTCTTTTCCTGCCACAGCCGCCACTGGTCGACCAGAATGCCCTGGACCTGTCCTTCGCTGTTAACAAACACATAGGGCGGGTAGTTGTTGTCCATGACCACCCGCAGGGTGCGGGGCGGCTTGCCGTCAGGTTCGGCGGCGTGCGCCTGAAACTCCGAGACGCGGCCGCTATGGCCCAAGTGGCTGAAATGGCCGAGATGGCCGAAGACCATCAGGATGCCCAGTAGGATGCAAAAGGCGGCGACACGGAAGGCCGTCGGCATTGTCTTGAGAGGAAAAATCATACGCTGTTTCCGTGTGAATGCGGCAGAAAGGCGAGTTGGCAAAAACATTGCTTAACCGCCAGATTTCGCTGAATAAGGTTGAAATGGCTCTGGCTTGAACTCACCTCGCTTGCCCGTGCCATTGTAAGAGATCATCGCGGATGGATTCAAACACATTTCCCCATTCGCCGCGTTTGTTTTGTCTGTAGAGGCGTGCGGTCGGATACCAAACACTCTCCGGCCTGTCGAGCAGCCATCGCCAATCCGGCTTGAACGGGAGAAGTATCCAGGTGGGCTTGCCTAAAGCCGCAGACAAATGGGCAACGCTGGTGTCAACGCTGACAACCAAGTCCATCAACTCGCATAACGCTGCAGTATCGGCAAAATCGTGCAGCTCCTCGCCGTAATGTTCAACCATGCTTTGCTGGTTCAGGGTTTCCCGGTCGACGGCACGGAGTTCTTTTTGCAGGCTGACGTAATGAAAAGAAGAGGGGAGATGCGGCAGCAATTGCGCCAGGGTTACGCTGCGATTGTGATCGTTGGAATGTTGTTCGTTGCCGCTCCACACCAGTCCAATCCGTTTGGCCGCCTTCCTGCCAAGTCTCTTTTCCCACAACCGGATCTTTTCCGGGTCGCTGGAGAGATATCGCCGCTCCTTGGGTATGTTGTCAAGCGTCGTGCCAAAGGCAAGCGGCAGGCTGAGCAAAGGACAGTGGCAATCAAAATCGGGCAAGGCATGGCCCCTGGCAATAACTTTGTCGACGCCTTGCAGATGCTTGAGAAGAGACGTCAACGGCTGCTGGACCTCTAAAACCACAGTACCCCCGAGCGCGGCAACATGGCGGGCATATCGGCAAAAATGGATGGCGTCTCCCAGGCCCTGGTCGTTATGGAGCAGGATCGTTTTTCCCTGGAGCGGTTCTTTGCCAAGCCACAAAGGTTGGCCAAAGTCGCGCTGTTTGGGGCCGTCGTTTTCGTTCCTCCATCGCCATTCATAGAGTTCCCAGCCAGCAGCCAACTCTCCTTTCACCAGCAGCGCCAACGATTTGTTGTAATGCGCCCCCATGTAATCGGGTTTGAGTGCAATCGCCTGATCGTAACTCGCTATGGCTTCGTCCATTTGATTGAGTCCAGCTAAGGCAACTCCCCGATTGTAATAGGGTTCGGCGTAGCTCGGCTCAAGCTCAATGGTTTTGTTGTAGCTCGCCACCGCTTCTTCAAGTTGTTTCAACTCGTTCAGAATGTTGCCGCGATTGCATAACGCTTCTGCATGATGTGGGTTGAGATTGATGGCCTGATCGTAGCTGACCAGAGCTTCCCGCCAACGCTTCAGCTCTTTCATTGCGCTGCCGCGCTTGAAATACGCTTCTGTGCGTCTGTCGGTATCAGACAGATTAGGCAGGTTCAGTGCAATGGCCTGGTCGTAATTCCATATCTCACGTTCAAACTGATTCACTTCATGAAGAGCCGCCCCTCGGTGAAGATAGGCCTCCGCATAGTCAGGGTTCAGGGCAAGGGCTTGGTCGTAACTGGAGATCGATTCATCGAATCGTCCCAGTTCTTTGAGAGAATTGCCCAGAACAAAATGGAAATAGGCGTTGTCCGGCTGACGAGCAATGGCTTTGCTGATCAAACCGACCGATTGCTGGTGGTTATTTTTTTGCGCATGGACAACTCCCAGCAGAAAGAGCGCGTTGGCATGATTGGGGTTGATTTTTATGATTTCTTCATAGGTTGACTTGGCTCGGGTTATAAAACCTTTTCGGTGAAAAGAGAGCGCCTCTTTTAAGATGTCTTCAATATCAATTATTTGGCATGGGTTGCGCTGCTGATTCATTTGCTCAGGTTCATTTGCGGCAAAATTGTTGTCGTTGCTCCATTGCTTCTGCACAATCGGCGCGTTTTTTGGAATGCCCCGACGGGCGCCGCGAGGGGAAATTTCGTCATCGCGCGAGATTGCTCACTTCGTTCAATCTGCCCCACCTTCGTCGACGAAAACGGCTACGTGCAGCATGCCTCATTTGCTTTGGAAATGGAATTATTTCTCCGCTGCGGAGGGCCTGAATGCGTTACGCTCACAGGATTGTTGAGAGGCGAGGGATGTTGACGTCAGGCCAGGATATTCCGGTAGGGGACGATGCGAACGTCGGGTTGCGACAGCGCGTAGGCGAGAAACTGCGCAATACCTAGCGCATTTCCTGGCAGGTGATATTGGGCGGATTGAAGTCCCTGCCCACGGGTTGAGCGGCGTAAAATTGCGAATGGGCGCTAATCAACAGCGGCGCGCGGTTGCCGCGCAGCCGTTGATCAAGGCTGTACTTCAGGGTTTCGAGGTGTTCCTCTTTGTTGAACCCAGCGCCGCCCTCGGCAACGCCAACCACCATGTTCCAGACCGGTGACCAGCCGTCGGCAACCTCAAATGCCTCCCATCTGGCTTTTACGCCTGCCCGCAGCCGTGGCGGCGCCGAGAGGTAATGCCCTTGCTATTTCACCAGTGAAGCACGCCGCTTCGTCATCGACGAGCACAGCGAGGAGAAATCTCGCGCAGGAAAACCTCGCGCAGGAAAACCTCATGAAGGCGCGAGATTTCTCACTCGTTGGAAATGACAGACCTTTGCCGGCGATGTTTTGCGCTGTGCATCATGCTTCGTTTGATTTGGAAATGGAAGAAAACATTGGCAGTTTCTTCTCCGTTGCGAGGAAGAGCCTCTAGAAACTGTAGGCAAGCGACAGAAGTCCGCTCACGCCGGTGCTGTTCGTCTCCTCGGAAATCACCCCGCTCACCCTGCCTTTTACGGTAAAAGCGCCCTGCTTGGCCGAGAGCCCCACACTGGCCTTCATCAGATCATGGCTCTCATAGGCTGATTGTTGACGCACGGTGAAACCGTACAGCGTCGCAACGCCTTCAACCTGGGGGTCGTCTAGTATCCGCTCGTAACCGAGGGTAAGGACAGGCGCTAGGGTCCATTCCCCTAATGGTTTTGGAGTGAAGCTGAAATCCAAATCGGCCAGAAGGCTGAAAAACGTTTCGTCAACACCATGGACATTCAGCGCAAGGTCACTGCCGCCTTCATTGAAGTCGTCGAGGGACACCCCGGTCACCCGAACCCCCACCTGGGGAGTAATCGTCAACGGTATCAGGCGAATAGCGTTGCCAACCCGAACCTGACCGCTATACACCACACCGGTGGTGGAACCGGTTGCGGTTCCCAGGCCTCCGCCCAAGCCGCGCTCGCTTTCATAGTCCACCCAGCCGGCATTCGCACGGCCTTCGATAAATGGCCCAGCATCGAAATCCGAAAACCCGTACCGTCCGCCAAGGGTGGCCAGAGCGGTGTTGACCGTGGCGGTGGCATCGGCGCTTTCTACCGAACCCCAGTCGTAGCCGAGGCTCATATTGGCCGAAGCCTGACTGTTTATCCGGTAGGTGGCGCCTATGGTTGAGCCGCCACTGTTTTCCGTGCTGCCGTCAATGCCGTCGTGGCCAGAGGTGGAAAAAGTATCCCCATTGCCGGCCATCCAGATCCGAGTCTGACCTTGGGGCAGCTCGCAACCGCTTGTATAGGGCGTGATCACCTCGTCGAGCCGCTGCGCCTGGCGCAGGAGAAACGAGGCGGCATCGGCATGCACTTGGCCGCCAACCCGCGTCTCGACGCCCCCGAGCGTTCCTTGGCCGACCGCTGACTGGAGATAGTAATTGTAGTCGGTATAGTGGCCCGAGAGGGGTGAGTTCTGCAACGCGTTCAAAAGCTCGGCGCCGGAGGCGGCATTGCCGACCAGCCCACTCTGACCGGGCAACTCCGAGTAGAAGACCATTTTGGCGCGCAAGACGTAGATATCTGCCTGTGTGAGGCCCAATCCTTGCGTCAAATAAGCAGACATCGACCCGTATGAGGCGACCACCTGGTCAAGGCCAGTCTGAAGATAGCTGGACTGAACGCCCAGGAGGGCGTCAATGGTCGCGGGGTCCCATGTAGGATGCACCACCGAAATATACTCTTTAGTGGTGTGTATTAAGGCCGATAAGTAACTGTTGGTGGCCAGATAGTCCTGCATGATTATCGCATCCGGCACACCGGCGATGCTCTGCAGGAGGGCCGCCGTCCAACCGGTGCGGTCTTTGCCCCCTGCACAGTGCCATAGGTCAGGCCCGGTGTCATCGGCCAGGGTCAGTAATACCGTGCGAAACCCGTTTCGCTGAACCGAATCGGTGACGAACGCCTGGTATCCTGACTGCATGAAGGAAACCGCATTCGCGGGAGTGCCCCCAAGCGGTGAGGGTATCGGCCCTTGCGTGCCATAAATATTGATATTGGTCCATATAGCCCCTTCCGGCGTCACATCCTGCGCCGCTGGAGGGCCATAGATTTCGTCAGGCGTTCGCAGGTCGATGTCGCGGTAGATATGAAGCGCCGAAAGAGTGGCCCAATCCGCGTTGTTGAGATTATTCAGTGCATTGGTGCGATAAAAAACCCCCGTCCGCATCACCCCGCCGTTGCTGGTCGAGTTGACGAAGCCGGTGCCCCCATTGCTTGCCGATATTCCCGCAAGGTCCCTGAAATTGGGAGCTGTTGACAGGATGGGCGTTAAAATCGCCTCCTGCGCCGATGAAGGTGTGCTGGATAGCCAGGGCGCCATGGCAATGGCGCCGAGCAAAACGTTTCTTGTGAAGACCATCTTGAAATCAAACATGTATGCCTCTTTTTATGGCGCACTCAGCCATCTTTCAAATGCTCTGTCGGTTGAGTTCATTACAATAGGGTCCATAATAGGGACAATTACCTGAACTGGTGGTCAGCATATTTCAGAGATATCGTAACTCGCTGGATAAAATTAAATCCGTCCCCTTTTCCTTTCCCCGAGTTCGGTCTTGTCGCGCTCAAAGTCCTTTCCAAGCCTGTGGTCGAGAAATCGTTGACTAAGAATTTTGAGTACAGCGAGCGCTGTTCTTCCACCAACAATATCAGGAATTACAAACGATTCAAGAAAGGTCATTAGGGAGCCATTCATAAGGCCCAACATACCGCTCAGGCGTGCTGTATAGCGTCGCTTGCAGCGGCTTGTTGAACCCTAACTTGCCTTGTACCCAGCGTTAATGCCCAAACTGCACATACATCCGCAAGGGCGCGACCCATTATTTCGCAAAAATTGATATGATAGATAGTACCCTCCATACTCGGCCACGCCAGCGCTCCGGATGGATGCGCAATTTGGTTGCGCAAACCCATAAATTCAGTCAGGAACCTTCGGGCCTCTTTAGTGGCTTTTTCAGGTTGATCCATTTGGAAGAATGTTTGTACTGAGGCTTGTTGACCAAGGCGTTCCCATAAGTTACTCGCACCAATTCGCGAGAATATTTCAGCAAGGGTATCTGGCCACATGTTCTCTGAGGTGATGGAAAGGCACTTACTATTCACTCCCACCAGTGGTCGTCCATTTAAGTTGTCAGCCATCGTGCTAACAAACGCGATTACTCCGTTCTCTCCATGTCCATATTTCCTCGGATTAGCAACAACTTCTGCAGTGTACTTGGTGAGGTTATCCCGCATCTGTCGTGGAAGGTGGGTGAATTGGCCACACTGGCCCGCTATCGTGTCGGACAAGTCTTCAAATAGCTCCCGCACGAAGTTTTCAAAGCGACCCGCTAAGTAGAGTAAAAGTACGCCATTCAGAATTGGCATCTCAGCGTGTGCTGCCAAGGTTGTTTCGTGAAGCCGGGAACTAACCGCCTTAAGTTCTTCGTCGGTGATCATTCCCGGTTCATGTGCACATGAGCGGAAAATTGTTAGCGCTTCGGACACAGAACAGATCCGCCTCAACCTATCGAGGTCAAGGCAGAACTCCTGAAGTACAGGGTTCATATTGACCTCCTAATTCGTTAATATTTTGGTTGCAAGAGCAACTCTTTCCTTGATGGATTCAACAGTATTGCCGCGCCCGATTAGAACCTCGTACGATGTCGGAACATTTGCAACTTGAAGGAAATTTCTCCTTATTTCCTCATCACGGCCCGTAAGATTATTTATGCCTATGATTGAACACGCTACCATCAATGCATCGTAAGCAGGACGGCTTGGACGTGTGGTTTCGGGCAGTACAAATGGGGAGCCTTCAAATGTGTAAAATAAGTGCTGCAATGTTGACCGGTATTCAGCATCCAGAGCTGCGACGGTAGAATCATTGTCGTTTGCGTGTTTTTGCATAGACTTATCCATAAGACGCCTTAGTGAACCGCGACGATTATCCACTACGGTTTCGCGGATTGCGAAAAAACGAAGGACAAGCTCGCAATCGGCCATCGTCTTGTATAGTGCATTGTTCTGCACTCGCTTTGGGACGGTTTCTGCTTCTTCATCTGAATACCTTGGAATCCTCCACGTGTCCCTGAATAGGTCCCACTGGGCAATATTGATCAGCATTTCATTGAACTTCGATGGGTACAGCGCATTCCGAAGCTCTTGCGGGTTGAGTTTCACACCACCAGTATTGAGGCGCTTGAAAAGCGCCATTCGGACGTCAATCTCTGAGTCATCAGGGCGTGAGGTTTCCGCGAGCAAAACAATGGCTGAAACAGTTCGACGCAGCAAGCCCCTCTGAATCGTGGGAGGAAGATCACCGAATTGTGAACCATCCAGCTCAGGCCAATACTCAAGGCCTCTAAGGGGATACATGTTCTCCAAAAACTCTTTTATTGCATCAAGCCGTTGCCGGCCGTCCATAATTTCGTACTGGTTGTAGTCATTCTCAAATAGAAATAACGGTGGTATCGGGATGTTTAACAGTAATGACTCAATAAGCTGAGAACGCTTTTTCGTGTCCCATCTGTGTCGACGCTGGTAAGACGGGCTCATATTGATATAGGAAGAGTCACGGAGTGATTGTCGGAGGTTGTGTAGCGAGAGATCCAATGTGCTTCGAACTATTCGTAGCTGGGCATCGGAATAGCGCTGAACTATATCAACCTGCTCACGAGCTAAGTCGGGCGGTGCTTCTTCGGAATCAAACCAGTCTTCCACCTCTGCCTCGGTAATTTCGGATGCTTGAAGAGCACCTTGGTTGTTCGGCAGTTCGTCATTATTCATGCTGATCTCCGTCATTGTTTTACACTTCAACAAGTTATTATCCGGTTTCTGGCAACCATTCTTCGTATCCAGCCAAGCCGTCCACGAACCAGCGTTTTTAGGTTTTTGCTAACTGGATATCTCCTTTAAGTCTAGCTGCTGACTAGCTTGGTATAAAGCATCGGGAAAGAATGAATGTCCCGAAAATCAACATTCTTCCAAAAAACCTCGACCTAACCGCCTCGGCACTTCGGACCGCTGTGTTCCATGTCACCCCTCGTCTAACCTGCGCCCCTATCGTTAACACCCAATCAACGCCAAAGGGAATACTTTTTTCTATCATCTTGGTATCCTGTGCAATTTTCATTTTCAGTCGCCGCGCTCGGGGGCAACTTGCAACCCTGGAGACCTTGTCGCTCCACAACAAACGCCTTTGATGCGCCATTCTTTGGCCGGCGCATTGCAATGGAATGCACAGCCGCGTTCTTTGCGCAGGCCGTCAATGTGAGCACTCCGAAAAATAATTCCATTTTTCAGGCAAACGAGTCATGCTGGGCGCAGCATGGGCGTGGTCGGGGCCGGGCGCCGTTTCCGGCGAAGCGTGCAATCTTGGGCTTTGGCGAGCGTTCTCCTCGGTATGCTCATGGAGATGGCGCCCAAACCCGCGCCGCCATTTGCATTGGAATCAGCCCCAGGGATGCAAGCGCAGCCGGAAGCCGCTAAAGGTCCGCTTTTCTCGCGCGCCGGGCGGCTTCGGGGTAAATAATTAAAAAATCGGTCTGTTGTTTCAGGCCCATCAACAGAGAGCCAGCAGAGGAACAGCGCATGAGCAAGATTGTCCAGACGCCGCGGCCGCCGTACTACGCGGTCATTTTCACCTCGTTGAGAAAGGAGGGCGACCATGGCTACGCGGATATGTCCAGACGGGTTTTGAAGGAACTCCAGGGCCAGCCGGGGTTTCTGGGGTACGAGGGCGCTCGGCAGGATATCGGCGTTACGGTTTCCTATTGGGAGTCTTTGGCGGCCATTCAGGCCTGGAAGGAAAACCCAGTGCACAGGGAAGCGCAGCAAGCCTATGACGACTGGTATGCAGATTCCCGAATCCGCGTTTGCAAGGTTGAACGTGACGATTCGTAATGGTCGTCCGCGCCGATGATTACTAACCACACGGATTAACGTATGAAAAAACCAAGTTCGCTTTCAATCTGGCAGGCCGGCGCGGCCGCTTTGGCCTGCGGCCGCAGCACGGAGGAACAACTCGATGCGGTCAGGAAATGCGGCAATCACGCCGTCACGCCTGTTCTGCGCACCCGCCTGCTTGCCGGGCTTGGCGTGCCCAGGCCCAAGGAGCAGGCGGAATATTGTGTTGTCTTTGGGTGTTATCGACCATTTGCCGACCCGTTTCTGGTTCGCGACTACATCCGGGTGCTGGAGCGGCTCAAGGTCGATTACACCTACCTGGACCAGGAACAATGTTGCGGAATGCCTTTTGCCATGATGCCGCGCTCCGCCGACCGCGACGCAGCACTCGCTGAAAGCGTTGCCTTCAACAAGCAGAACGACGAGCAAGCAACCCGGAAAGGCGCCAAAAAACTCGCCTATTGCTGTATGGGCTGCGCCTACGCGGCGCGAAACGCTGCTCCAGTCGCCCAGGACCGCCATGTGTACCTGCCCGACCTGATCTTCGATCAGCTCGGGCAGCGGCAACTTGCCGTCAAGCCCATGCGCATCGGCTATTTTGAAGGGTGCCATTCGTTTGCGCGGAGCGCGTATCCGGCGGGATCGTTTGATTGGAGCCGATATCGCAAACAACTGCAGGCTGTTGACGGGCTAACGATCATCGATTTGCAAAAGGACCGGTGCTGTAAGAATTCCGCTGATGAAATTGTGGGGCGGGCTTTGGAGATGGATGCGGCAACGGTTGTCTGTCCCTGCAACAGTTGCGCTTCTTCGATTGGGCTCGCTGGTCAGGGAAAGATCACCATGATGAGTCTGCCGGAATTGTTGCTGGAGATTCTTGCATAGAACGCATCTCCAATTGTTTGCTGTTGCGCCGGCCTGTTTTTCAGGCGATCGCCCGTTAAGCCGCCGGATCAATCCGGCGCAGTTGCTTGGCGAGATTGCGAAATATTGCGCGCATGGAAGAAGAATGGATGCTTTGCAAACTGATGACAAAGCTGGTGAGATACACCATGACGTCTTGCGTGGTTGCATCCATGGCATAGATGACCCTTGTGCCGTGTTGTGCAGGCTCCAAACGCCATTGTGCGGTTCCCCTCATGTAACTGCTGTCGTATTGCAGGCAGAGGCAGGCCGGTTTTTCGCAGGATGTAACTCGACAAAGAAACGAACGCCAGCCGTAGGGGCGGATCGTAAATTCGGTTCCGATGAGATTGGCTTCGGCATGCAGGAGACGGACAAATAAATATTGCGGCCACCATGCCGGATATTCGGCCATGTCGGCCAGGACGGACCAAACCGTTGCCGGCGACTGGGGAACAAGGATTTCGTCGGAAAATTGTAATGGAATGGTTGGCATGATTTTCCTGGAAAGCAGTTGTGATGAGTGGGCGCCAAAAAAACAGAAGGTTTGCAACCGGTGCGGCAGGCGTGCAACGCCTCAATTTTTCGACATAAAAAAAGGGTTCTTGAATAATCAAGAACCCTGGTACGATCATTTGGTGGGCGATACAGGATTTGAACCTGTGACTTCCACCGTGTGAAGGTGGCACTCTCCCGCTGAGTTAATCGCCCTCAAGAAGAGATGGGAATATATCGGTAAGTGGCAAGACAGCGCAAGCGATTTCTTGACCGGTTCCTTGCGAAAGTGCGCAGGGGCGGATTCGTCAATCAGCTTTCTGAAGATCCGGGCGGAGTTTTGCTGGCGCAATGTGCCGCATTTTCAACGGGTTCGCGCCCTGTTGGTCGTGCATGTTGGCGCATCAAGGGAGCGTTGAGGGGGCGTTGTTAGACGATGGTCGCCTCGTCCGATCCGGCGGTCAGCTTCTCGCCTCCTGCATCGGTGACCAGAAAGGTGTTCTCAACCCCAACCAGGCCAATGCCTTCCAGTCCCTTTTTGGGCTCCAGGGCAATAACCATGTTGGCCTCAAGCGGCGTGTGCATTTTTCCTGCAATAACCGGCAATTCGTCAATGGCCAGGCCGATGCCGTGGCCAAGGAACGGGACCTGATTGCTGCCGAACCCCATGAAGTGCTTCTCAAAATTACGGGAATGCACGAATTGGTTGCAGACCTCGGTATAGATCTGCGACGGCACGGCTCCGGGTTTGAGGCGACATCGCACGGCTTCCTGAATGTCCAGGCACGCCTTGTGGGCGTCCAGCGCAGCGGCGGGCAGGGCACCAAGCGAGAAAATTCTCGTTTTGTCGGTAAAATACCCCTCGTAGCCGAACCCGGTGTCAATGAATATGGGCTCGCCCCGGCCCAATTTCCTGTTGCCCCCAACCAGCGGAAAGGCCGGCGACAGCCCGGTCAAGCCCCCCGGCCCAACCGAAGCGGTGGGATAATTGCCCGATTCGCCGCAACTGACAATCCCGATGATCAGCTCCATGCCAAAGCCGGTAAACCGGGTGATGCCGGTGTAGCCCAGGGCCATCATTTTCTGTTGGATTGCGCTGCCAAGCTCCCATTCCGTCATGCCTTCGCGAATCATGGCGGGAATGGCGTCGTAGACCAATTTGTGCAGAGCGCCGGCTTTTCGGAGGCGTTGCACTTCGTATTCGGATTTCACCGCCCGAATCATAGACAGCAGGCCACTGACGTCGGTGAAGGTTGTCCCTGGAAACGCCTTGGTCAAGCTTTTGAATACAGCCACAGACAGGGTGGTTTCCGCCACTCCCAGGACGTTGGCGCGCAGGCCCAGATCTGCAAGGGCTGTCCGGAGCTGGCTCAAACCTTTTAAGGGCAGAATCCGTTGCAGCGGCGATTCCATCTGCGCCCGCTCATAACTGCGCCGCACCAGGAAAACCGGCTCGCCCTCGGTTGGGACAAAAACCGCTCCCTGTTGCATGGTTCCGGTGTAGTAATACATGTTCACGGGATCGAGAATGAGCGCGCCATCCATCGGCCCTTGCTGCATATGGCGCTGCAGCCGGGCAACGCGTTGGCTGATTTCGTCGGCAGGAACAAGCTGGTAGTCCAATGGGGCTTCGGTGCTCACGGTAACTCCTCGTTTTTTAGTCTATTAGGTATGGCCGCCGATGAACCGCGTTATCGGTCAGCCAATCAATTCCTTGACCTTCGCCGCCACCGCCTTGGCCAGTTTGCGGTGCTCGTCTTTTTCAAAATGGATGCCGTCCAGGGGGCTGGAGACGATCACCTTTGACGTGTCCAGAAAGGCGCAGCCCAAGGCCTTGGCCACCTGTTCGTAGTGGCCGGACAACTTCTGCGATTTGCCGGCGGCGTCTTCGAACATCTCCGCATATTCGCCGAGGGCGGCGATGGGCGGCGGCGCCAGCAGCAGAACCTGCGGCCCAGCGCCGTCCCTGCCGGCTTGGCTGGTCTGAGCCACGCGCACCAGCACGCCTGCGCCTTGGGCAACGTCAAAGGCGGAAAGGCTGAACCTTTTTTTGAGATCGTTGGTTCCCAGCAGGAGGACCACCATATCCAGCGGCCGATGCGATTCGAGGCAGGGGATCAGGTATTCGCGGCCGTTTCGGTAGCCTTCGATGGGGTCGTCCCACACGGTTGTGCGGCCGCCCAACCCTTCTTCGATCACTTCGTAACCGCTGGCCAGGATCTGCCCCAGCACCCGAGGCCAGCGGGCGGTTTCGTCGAAACGGTCGCGTTGCACAGGGTCGTACCCCCAGGTGTTCGAATCGCCGTAGCAGAGGATGCGTTTCATGGTGGAGCGTCGTTTGTATAAAGAGTTTGTGAAGTTGGGAGAACCGTCAACCAGGCGTTGGCGCCAGAGCGGTTTGTACAATGGGCGGGCGACTTTGGCAACTCGTTGCCGATTGAGCGGCGGATTTTGTGCGGAAGAGCGGGAGTTTCCCTGGTGTTACTTTTTTGCGCCAAGTTCCGCCAGGAGCTCCAATTGAAGCTTTTGTATTTGCACAAGGCGGCTCCATTGTTTAGGTGGAGTGGGTTTTGTTGCGTTTGAGACGGCAGATGACGCCATAACCGATGCTCAAGACTTGGGCGATCACCGCGTCACTGGCAAACCAGGAGTCGAAAAGAACAAATCGGGCGCTGATGTTGTTTGGCCAGCACCTCTTGAGCATCGCCACCATGAGTGCTGTCTTCTTCTCGAAGGACCCCATGCGCCTTTTCTGCCCGCAGCAACGCTTGTCGAGCTCAAGGAGGCGGTCGTTTGGCTGGTTGGCGGAGGTATGAAAGCCAAAATCCACGAGATTGAAGCGGCCGCCGTTGTGGCACCCCCCTCGAGCATCTGATATCGCAGCGTGGAGCGGTTGGTGGTGTGATCATGGTGATAGCTCACCAGATCCATATTTTCCCCCGTTTTGCCCAGGATGGTGTCGTCGACAATGATTGTCTTGTCGTTGAAGGCAATCTCGCGGCACGCGAGTAAAAGAACGAATTTGCGCCAGTTAAAAGCACGGATGATTCAAGAACCAATAGCAGGTGTCTTTCTGGGCGGAAATGATGTTGGCAAAGAATTGACATGACCACAACGAGCACAGGCTATGTTTGATGAGCGGAAAGACGATCAGGACAAAGAGCAGCGTGACGGGAGGGAACCCCTTCTCTTCCCGAATTCCGGATTGGTGGAGGAGCGTTCTGATGCCCAGCTCATTGAAGGACTTGTTGACCTCGGATTCAACATTGAGGCCATGCCTCTCTATTTCCCGTTGGATGGACAGTGGAAATGAGCTATTCTTCTTCACGGCAGTTCTTTTTTTGTATGTAGTTATCGTTACTTAGCAATAGCAATTGCTACTAAATTGGGAGCTGCCTTTCCGTTTAAAGTGTCAAAATTACAAAGGGTTAGCGCTATCGGACGGCAATCGGATGGTGTGCGAAACTCTAGTCAGACAAGCGTATACTACCCGTCAATACCACTAATGGGAAATATGCCTCACCATAATAATCGCATCTTGATTGTCGATGATGATAAAGTTTCCCTTTTAATGCTCAAGAATCATTTGTTGCGTCAGGGCTATGACGTCTTCTGCGCCGATAACGGCCAGGAAGCCCTTGCCCTTCTGGGAAAACAGCGGGTGGACCTGGTGATAACCGATCTCATCATGCCAGGAATGGATGGTCTCCAGCTGATGCACGCCGCCAAAGCCCTTTATCCCGCACTCCCTTTTATCATCTACTCGGCGCAAGGAAGCATCGAAAGCGCGGTGGCCGCAATCAAGCAGGGCGCCATTGACTATCTGGAAAAGCCCTTCCATCCCCAGACACTTGACGTGGTATTGCAGCGGACCCTGGAGTTCGGGCGTCTTTCCAGTGAAAACGAGCAGCTGCGGGAACATTTCCGTGAACGGTTCAGTTTTCACAACATCGTCACCCGATCACCGGTCATGCACCAAACCTTGGAGCTGGCGGCCCAGGTCGCCGCATCCCCCAAGACCACGATCAGCCTCACCGGTGAAAGCGGCGTCGGCAAGGAGGTCCTGGCCCGGGCCATTCATTTTACCTCCAACGGCCTGCCCGCCGGTTTCGTGCCGGTCAACTGCGCCTCGATTCCCGAGGCCCTCCTTGAGAGCGAGTTGTTCGGCCATGTCCGCGGCGCCTTTACTGGCGCCGAGCGGGAACGGGAGGGGAAATTCAGCCTGGCCCGTGGCGGGACAATCCTTCTTGACGAGATCGGTGACATGCCCTTACCGCTCCAGGCTAAGCTTTTGCGGGTACTGGAGGACCGAACCTACGAAAAAGTAGGTTCCAATACCTCAATACAGGCCGATTTCCGGGTCATCGTCGCAACCCATCGGAATCTTGCCGAGATGGTCAGGCAAGGCGCGTTCCGGGAGGATCTTTTTCACCGGATCAATGTGGTTCCCATTGCCATTCCGCCGCTCCGGGAACGAAAAGAGGATATCCCCCTGCTGGTGGCATTTTTCCTCGACCTCTTCCGTAAACATCAAGGCAAATCGCTCCCCGGGATCTCGAAAAAGGCCATGGATATGATCGTTGCCTACTCCTGGCCGGGAAATATCCGCGAATTGCGCAATGTGCTCGAATATGCGGCTCTCCTAACTTCCGATGAACTGATCAGGCCTGAACATCTCCGCCTTCCCACAGCCCCTTCGCCGGCTGGAACAGCTCAAACCGGCACGGTTGATTTTCACCTCAGCCTTTCTCCCGAAGAACTGTCCCTGGACGCTTTAAACTTGAAAATCATGGAGATAGCTCTCCAGCGCTGCGGAGGAAACAAGTCCAAGGCTGCCGCCCTCCTCAAAGTAAACCGCAAGATATTCTACCGTTAAACCCTTCTTGTCCCTCCCTGTCACAGTTTGTCCCCAAAAGGGACAATTTGCTTGCTGCGCCAATCAGCCAACACGTTAATATTACTCATTTTTTCGTGTTGGCATCATTCTTGTTCTTACACTCCCCAAGAACACTATTCAAAGGGTACCTTGTCCCACCTATGGACATACAAACCAAGGGAGCACAGAATGTCTCAAATTGAAGTTGAGCGATTTCTGGGCAGGATCATTACCGATGCAAACTTCAGGGCGGATGCCGAAAGGTCTCTGGAGAAAGCTTGCTACAGCAAGGGGTACGCGCTTTCCGCGATTGAGCTGTCATTCCTGAGCCATCTTGATTTCTCGCTATTTCAACAAGTGTCTGAAACAATAGATGATTCCATTAGGAGATCGTGAATGAAAGCCAATGGTGGCGGGGGAACGGCGTCCCCAAGGAAAGAAATTTAGTCGAGGGATCCCGTCACAGAGGTAGCTGCCCAGTTGTTCCTTCAGCTCCGAGGAAAAGCAAATGCCGGAAATAGTATTGGTTGTTGATGACGATGAAGCCATACTTGAATTCGCCAAACATGTGCTCAGCGGCCTTAGCTGCCAGGTTGTCACCCTGAACGATCCCGTGGCAGCTTTGGACTATCTCGGCCACGAAGAGGTTGCGGTGCTCGTAACCGATAATAATATGCCGGTTATGTGCGGCCTGGAGCTGATCGAAAAGGCCAATATCGTCGCCTCGGAAACAGTCAAAATTATAATGTCCGCCTATGCCGATCTCTCGGTGGCCCTCTGCGCCATCAATCAGTGTCAGGTGTTTAAATTTGTCCCCAAGCCGTGGAAGCCCGAGGAAATGGCCGACACGGTTATCGATGCTCTGCAGCGACACCGTACCTTGCAGACTCTCCGCCGCGAAAATGAGGATGTCCTCCGTTCGCTTGCCCAAACCATCGAACTCAAAGACCCCTGCACCCGTGGACACTGTGACCGGGTTGCCACTGTTGCCGTGCAGATCGCCAAGATCCTCGGTTTGTCCATCGACATGCAGCGGGAAATAAAATACGGCGGATGGCTCCACGACTGCGGCAAGATCGGCGTCCCCGAGCATGTGCTTAACGCCAACCGTAAACTTGAGGCGGATGAATATACAATTGTTAAAAATCATTCAGTCTGGGGAGCCGATGTGGCGAGAAAGGCCAATCTTTCGGCAGTGGTTGTCAATGTGATCCTCTGCCATCACGAACGTTATGATGGAACCGGCTATCCCAACGGCATCGGTGGGGAGGATATCCCGATCGAGGCAAGAATCGTCTCGATCGCTGATGTTTTCGACGCCCTTGTCACAGACCGGCCCTACCGCAAGGGATTGTCGCTGGAGGAAACGCTTGACCTGGTAATTTCGATGAAGGGTAAAGAGCTGGACCCTTTTTTGGTTGATCTTTTTATTAACTGTCAGGCGTATCTTGCTGATGAAACAGAGCAACAATGCGGAGAACAAATTTTGATAAAAGAATCTTCTGAGATGAATAGAATCAGCCTAAGAGGCGACTATTCGATTACGGGCGTAAAGGAGCAGATCCCTTTTTTGGCGCAGCACCTTGCCAGGGTGGCGGAAATCAGACCCAGCGCTTTGGGCCAAGAATTTCACCATGAAATCGATTTCACCGAGGTCCAGGTTCTTGATACCTGCGGTTGTCAACTGCTGGCGGCCCTTCTTCGCAATCTTCGCGAGCTGGGCATTGAAGCCCCGATTTTTAAGATAAGCGATACCCATCGGGAGAGGATTCATCTGCTTGGCTTTGATGTCGAAATTTTTGCCGGGGAATATGCATGAAGGACCATGATCAAAGAGCCTTGAATATTGACATGGCCAAATTCAATCAGGTGTTTTTTGAAGAGTGCGGCGAACACCTGGCTGAAATGGAACAAATTCTCATGTCGCTTGCCGACGTCGAACCGGACGATGAACAACTCAATGCCATTTTCAGGGCCGCCCATTCGATAAAAGGGGGAGCGGGCATGTTCGGTTTTCATGACATGACGATTGTTACCCATGTCCTGGAAACCCTGCTCGACAAGCTTCGCACCCACGAAATGCCGTTTTCATCAGCCATGATCGATCTTTTCCTTGAGGCCGGCGACGTGATCGCCATGCAGTTGTCCGGATACCGTGATGGGGCGGAGGTACGCCAGGAGGCCGTTGACCTTATTCGTGCAAAATTGGAGCACATGATCGAAGGCGAGGGCGCGCCCCCTGCGCCCCTGGAGATGACGAGAGTGGAGAGCCGCGCTGTCTCGGGTTTATCTGCCGACCATCGATATGAACTGCTGTTCACCCCTGATCCGGATCTGTTTCAGCGTGGCGTCAGGCTGGAAAATCTTATGGCCGAGCTGGAGGAATTGGGCAGCCTGTCCGTACAGGCGCAGGTGTCCGACCCCGGCGATTTAAACGCATTTGACCCCACACTCTGCCTCACCACCTGGCGCTTTGTCCTGGAGACTACCGCCAGCGAGACCGAAATACGGGAGATTTTCGAATTTGTGGCGGATGAGGAGCAACTGCAGGTGCGCGACATCCCTCTTGACAGCCGAGCCGCCGGCCCGGATGCCGCCGAAACCCAGCCCGAATCCTCTGACCAGGTGAAGAAAGAGAACCCGGCGGCGGCGCCTGCGGCTGTCGCGCCAGCCACTGCCCAGCCCTCCGGGCGGCGGACCTCAGACACGAACGAAATGGCTCCCAGCGCTTTTGGCCGCCGTGCCGGTGAAACCGAGGCGTCAATCCGGGTCGGCGTCACCAAAGTGGACCAGCTGATCAATCAGGTCGGCGAACTGGTGATCACCCAACTAATGCTGGCCCAGACCGCCGCCTCACTGGATCCGGTTCTCTACGAGGATCTGCACCGCAGCCTGCTGCAGCTGGAGCACAATACCCGCGACTTGCAGCAGAGCGTCATGTCGATCCGGCTGGTGCCGATCAGTATCGTCTTCTCCCGATTTCCCCGGATGGTACGAGAGCTGGCGACCAAACTCGGCAAGCAGGCTGAGCTCAAAACCATAGGGGAAACCACGGAACTGGACAAAGGCTTGATTGAGAAGATCACCGATCCACTCACTCATCTCGTCCGCAATTGCATGGATCATGCCCTGGAACCCCCGGAGGTGCGGATCGCAGCCGGGAAAAAACCGGTGGGGACCATCATTCTAAGGGCGTCGCAAATCGGAGGGCGGATTGTCATCACGGTGATAGACGACGGCGCCGGTCTGAATCGGGAAAAAATATTGAACAGGGCTATGGAACACGGCATCCCGGCCTCTGACAGCATGACGGATGAAGAAGTCTGGCCGTTGATCTTTGCTCCGGGGTTTTCCACCGCTGACGCGGTGACCGATATCTCCGGCCGGGGCGTGGGCATGGATGTGGTGCTGAGCAATGTGCAGTCCATGAACGGCAGAGTGACGATATCGTCCGAATCGGGCAAGGGCACCCAGATCACCATCAGTCTGCCCCTGACCCTTGCCATCCTCGATGGTCTATCCGTTGCCGTCGGCGACGATAAATTCATCATTCCGCTCAATTCCATTGTGGAGTCGCTTCAGCCGACCATGGGGAGTCTGAAGACCGTTAACGGCAAAAAAATGGTGCAGGTCCGCGACGATTATATCCCCATCATCCCGCTCTTTGAATTGTTCAACCTGCGGGCGCAGGTAACTGAGGCGGAAAAAGGGGTTTTAGTCCTGATTGATGCGGAGGGAGAGAAAGCGGCCTTAATGGTTGACGCCCTGTTGGATGAACATCAGGTGGTGATCAAAAGCATTGAGACAAATTATCGCAAAGTGGAAGGGACGGCCGGGGCGACTATCCTCGGCGACGGCCGGGTGGCGCTGATCCTGGATGTGGCCTCTCTTCTGCAAATGCACAAAAAGAGTATGTAACCGCAGAGCACCTTAATACGATTATGGAGGTTGTGGGAAGATGCAGACAGAAAGTGAAACAACACAGGCGGCTTCAGAGTATCTCACCTTTATGCTCGCCACCGAAACCTATGGGATTGACATTCTCAAGGTTCAGGAGATCAGAGGATACGATACGGTCACCCATATCGCCAATGCACCGGAGTTCATCAAGGGCGTCATCAATCTGCGCGGGGTTATTGTCCCGATCGTGGACATGCGGATTAAGTTCAATGTCGGTGAACCGACCTATCATGAGTTCACGGTGGTCATCATCATGAATGTGCTGGACAGGGTTATCGGCATGGTCGTGGACGGGGTTTCCGATGTGGTGGCGCTCACGCCGGAGCAGATCCGTCCGGCTCCTGAAATGGGAGCAGCGTTGGACACCAATTACATCACAGGACTGGGCACGCAGAGTGATCGGATGCTGATCCTGGTAGATATTGAAAAAATGATGAGCAGTGAAGAAATGCAGCTCATTGATCATTCACGTTGATTGCCCTAACTCAAAAAATGGTGGAGAAATTATGCAACTGAAAACTTTTAAGAACTGGACCATCCTCTCAAAAATATTAAGCATCTCGATTTCAACTATTACCCTGCTCATTTTGGGGGTCCTCTTCTACATCCTTCCATATATGGAACGGCATCTGCTTGAGGAAAAGCAGCTCGCAACCCAGGCGGTTGTGGAAGTGGCCGCTTCGATTATTGTCAGCCTCCAGGAAGATGCAAAGGCGGGCAAAATTACGGAGGAGAACGCCAAGAGTCAAGCTCTCAAAGAGATTCGTTTTCTTAAATACCACGGCAATGAATATTTTTGGGTTATGGACTTTGAACCCAAGATCCTCACCCATGGGGTGAGCGAAGATCTGATCGGAAAAAACGTCGGGGATGTGAAGGATCCGAAGGGGAACTCCTTGTTCGTCGAAATGGTCAAAGCGGTGAAGGAAAAAGGAGCAACCCTCTATGATTATCAATGGGCCAAGCCCGGCGTCACCCAGCCAGTCGACAAGACTTCCTACCTCAAACTGAACAAGGAATGGGGTTGGATCGTCGGCAGCGGCATTTACGTTGACGACGTCAAGGCCGGGGTGGCCCTGATGCGCAAACAGATACTTATCGGCACCTTCCTCCTGTCCCTGGCCATTCTAACCTCCGCCTGGCTGGTGTCGCGCCGGATCAAGCACGCCCTTGACGAGGCCATTAGGGTGTCGAATAAGATCGGCTCTTCGACGAATCAAGTGGATTTGAGTAAATTCTGTATCGGTGCGGCCAGCAGGTAGATGATGCTGATAAAGGTGTCGTCGTTTCTATATCCCCTGGCCCTGCATTTGGCCGCCTGGAAGA
>JAQUEZ010000232.1 GCA_028684915.1 Desulfobulbus sp. | reverse complement strand
CGCCATATCTTTGCGCACCTGCCCAACGCCCAATCCGTGGAAGACTACGAGGCGCTTCTGCCATGGAATATCAACAAATTACAGATGCTGCAAATGGGTATGGAGGTGCTTGATTAGACGCTTACGGTGATCAGGACATGTTGCGTATCGTTACCGAGCCCAGTGACGCCCAGATTTTTATCAACGGCAAGCGAAAGGGCAATTCCCCCTCTGAAAAAGGGCAGAGCTTTGCCATCCAGCTCGAAGAAGGCGAGTATCGGGTTCAGGCGATCCTCCCCAATGGCTTGAAGGAAGGTTTTGCCGAAAAACAAATTTTTATCGCCGACGACACCATGCAGACCGTGACCCTCAAGTTGGAGGAACGGATATCGCCCACCGCTAAGCAGGCCCTGCTCAACTATATGCCGGCCCCGGAAATGGTGGCACTTCCCGCAGGGCATTTCCGTATGGGCTGCCTGGAAAGCGACACTGACTGTGATTCCGATGCCGATGGAAAACCGATTTTGAATATGACGGTGCACGCTTTTTCTATCGGCAAGTACGAGGTCACCTTTGAGATGCGGGATGCCTGCTATGCCCAGGGCGGTTGCGACCGTTATCCTGAGGATGAAGGCTGGGGCCGCGGTACTCGACCGGTGACCAACTTGTCCTGGAATGATATCCAGAAATTCCTGCTCTGGATCAACAATAAAACCGGCTAGAAGTATCGCTTACCCACAGAGCTGGAATGGGAATATGCTGCCCGTGCCGGTACGGAAACCTTCTATTCCTGGGGCGACAAAGTGGGTATCAATCGTGGGAACTGTGATGGGTGCGGTAGTCAATGGGACAACAAAAAAACTGCCCCAATCGGTAGCTTTGTCGCCAATCCTTGGGGGGTGCACGACACGCATGGCAATGTCCGGAGATGGACCAACAGTTGTTATACGAATAATTCGCAAGGAGAATGCATAAATGTTTAAAGCAACAACATTAACAGTCGCATCATTATTATTTGTATTTTTGAATTCTTATTCGCATGCACATGTAATATGTAATTCAAAATCAAGCGTAACAAACTTAAGAAAAGGACCAAGTGCTCAGGACTATGAAATAGAATCAGTTTTATCAAATGGTGATAATGTTGAAATTGTTAACGAGGTGACAAATAGTAAAGGATTTATATATTATTTAGTAAAATTCAAAGATAAAGATACAAAAAATTATCATTCAGCATATGTATACAGTAAATTAGTTCAAGAAAGCTGCGATGAATCTGGAATAATCAATACAGATATGAATTTATCTGATGTCAATTTAAAAAAAAATGATATCAAAAAAACAAATATTACATTAAATGATTTTGAATTTTATGGTAACCCTCATTTTTTTAATGAAAAATATACTAATTATGGAACAAGGTGGGATTTTAAAAACTCTGTTTCAATGAGATTAATTTCATCAGAAACTGGTATTATAGAAACTTTTGCTGGATCATTAGCATTTGGAAGTAATGACAGAACAATGAAGCCTAATAAATCATGCAGGATGCAAGTTTTATATGATGATAACTCAAGGCCTGATATATTAGTATGGACAATGTGTAAGCAAACAAATGGTTTGCTTGATGCTGTAAATAATTTCGATAAAAACATTGATGAATTACTTGAATCAGCAAAATACAATGAAGATACTGAACTGTTAAAGAAAATACAAAAACAATTTATTAAAAATAAGGATGTATCAGAAAAAGCTAGTAAATATTATTCAGAAGTAGTCTCTATCATAGAGTCAAAAAAATCGAATGAACGAAAATATATTGCTGGTAAATATAACAGCTCATCGTCTTTTCATGATTATGCGAGCATAATAGAGAGTTACAATAATAATGATAAAATCGGATTGTTGATGTACAGGGATATAATATCAGCTGAAGAGGCAAGCTCTACCTGTGTTAAATTGTATGATCATATCAATAGAACCAATAACATATTTGGATATTCATGGTTTATAGAAAAATGCGGGAGATTTAATATATCAAAAAAAGCATTAAAAGAGCTACATAATATTGCATATGGCATTTCATTGAAAGAAAATACCATTGACGCTTACAATGATTTTGTAATAACTTATCCGTATGCAGATCAAATTAATGATGCAAATAGAAATGCTTATAATATTGAAAAAAATATATATGCAAAGTCTGATGATATATCGATATCAGAAAGAAATGCACGTGCATTGTTGGTAAAATCAAAGCAAATAGAAAGAAAGATGAAAAATAATAGTGGAAATAATAACGATGGATACATATTAATTATAAACAGAATGAACGAATTGCTACAAAATAATTTTCCGTCTGAAGAAGCAACCCTGAGATATCTTGAATCAGAAGAAGCAAAAGATTTTTACAATAAAATTGACAACTCGTTGAGGAGTATAAATAGGAATATTGAAAAGATTCAAAGTAACACTGAAAATTTGAGTAGTATAATGGAAAATCAAAGCAAAATGATTGACAATCATTTTAAAGAAAGTGCTCAATCGATGGCTCAATCTGAAGAATATACAAAACAGCATCGATATTGGGAACGATATATCCTAAACAATAATAAATTGTATTGACAAAATTGATCATATCAAGTTGTACGGTGTGATTATCTTAGTGCAGTTTACATATCCCTATAATTTCCCTTGGGTAACCCCCCGGCTTTGCCGGGGGCAACAATAGTTTGACGGTTCCTGCAAAATAAAGAAGCCTCCCGCCTCGTGAACCGGTCAAAGTCACGAAAATGGAGGCTTCATGAACGACATACAATGTTGGCTCGTCAGCAGAATCTGTGGGTGGTCTTGGGTGTCGGTAGATCGCCAAGTCCATGATATGATGCTATTTTCAGGCCGTCGTACGTGCGAAATCCATGGGATCGTTTCGTAACCACCTTTGCCTTGTTGTTAAAATCCTCCACACAACCCAGGACAATCGTATTTTTAGCACGAAACCAGTTGAGCAAAAGAGGACGATGAGCCCTCAACATTTTGGCAACTTTCTTCATCGGTTTTATTTTGGATCGCATGGTCCTTGTGCACCAGGCATCAAGGAATTTTCCAGCCCAGGCTTAAGTTTGCGGGTTGCAGGCACATTTTAGTGCAATGCCCAAGAAAATATTAAGTCATTTCAGCATTATAGAGTTTTCGGTTCCTCGGGAATCTCAAAATCCGTGGGCACACGCGTTGCGACATTTCAGGTCAAATGCGCGAACTAACACGCTAACGTGGTGGGCAGTCATGTATCTGCGAACCACGAAAAGAAAAAATAAGAACGGCACCGTTACCGAGTACCTCCAACTCGCCCACAACGAGCGAAATCCGGAGACCAACTCCACCGTTGCCCGCATCGTCCATAGCTTCGGACGGGCTGACCAGCTCGACCGCGAGGCTCTGGTGCGGCTCGCCCATTCCATTGCCAGAGTCTGCGGGGTCAACATTATCGACGCAGCAAACGCTGAGCAGGAAAAAGGCGGCGGCCTGCCTGACGATCTCGAGATCTTGCGCACGGTAGAACTCGGCACGGTGCGGGGCATTGAAAATTTCTGGGAGCGGTTAGGCATCGGCAAATCGCTGCGGTCTCTGCTGGGCAAGGGCAAATATACTGTTGCCTATGACCAGGCACTGCTGGCGATGACGGCTAACCGTCTCTGCGAGCCGGAATCCAAACTCGGTGTCTGGGACCGTTGGCTTACGCAGGTTCATCTGCCCAAATGCCATGACTTGACACTGAGGCAGATGTATGAGGCCATGGACTTTCTCCACAAGCATATCGATGCGGTGGAGGAGGCTGTATTTTTTCAAACCGCCAATCTGTTCAACCTCTCGGTTGATCTGTTCTTTTACGACACGACAACCGCTTCATTCTCTATTGATTATGAAGACGAGGTCGATGAAAACGATGGCCTTCGCCAGTATGGCCACTCCAAGGAGGGCACCTGGACGCCGCAAATCGTAGTCGCCTTGGCTGTCACCCGTGAGGGCTTACCGGTAAAGAGTTGGGTTTTTCCCGGTAACACGGCTGATGTCTCCACGGTCGAGCGTATCAGAAAGGATCTGCGAGGCTGGAACCTCGGACGTGCCCTGTTTGTTGCCGACTCTGGCATGAACTCGTCCGCTAACCGGGAAGAGCTTGCACGAGCCTGTGGCAAATATCTGCTCGCCACTCGCATGGCGACGGTGGCCGAAATCAAGAATGAGGTCCTCTCGCAACCCGGTCGTTTCACCGTTTTCACCGACAACCTGCACGCCAAAGAGGTTGTCATCGGTGATGGCGAGCGACGTCGGAGATACATCCTCTGCTTCAATCCAAAGGAAGCGGAACGGCAGAGAATACATCGAGAAGAAATCGCCGACATGCTCGAAAAGGAGCTTGCCAGGCATAAGGACCGTAATGCTTCTGCCCAGTGGGCCGTCGAATTGTTGGCCTCAAAACGATACAAGCGGTACCTGAAAATAACCGAGGCCGGGAAAATTCGTTTGGATCGTGCAGCCATCACCGAGGCCAAGCGTTACGACGGTAAATGGGTGCTGGAAACCAACGATGACACTATCAGCCTTGAAGATGCGGCCCTTGGCTACAAAGGCCTTTTGGTAATCGAGCGGTGTTTCCGCTCCCTGAAGCGCACCCAGATCAAGATGATGCCGATGTACCATTGGGCTGCACGTCGCATCGAAACGCACGTAAAAATATGTGTCCTGGCGTTACTCATCGAGCGCGTGGCTGAACGTGAGTGCGGACAACCTTGGGCTCGGATACGGCGCAACTTAGCCAAACTTCAAGCCACTGAGTTCCGAAACGACCAGCACAGTTTTTTTCAGATTAATTCAGCGCCGGAAGCCTGCCGGGGATTGATGAAAAAACTCGCAACTCCTTTACCGCACAAGGTTTTTGATATCCGGCCACTGGAAAAATAAGTACAATACCTGTGGGCACACGCCAAAATACGCACTGCCCGCCAAGGCCCACCAGGCAAGGCTTTGCGGCTGGGCGTGTTCCACAACCCGTAAACCTCGGTCTAGTGATCTTATGGAGCAATGATTCTACGCCACTGCTTAAAAACGTATGCTCAAACTATCCAAAGAAGATCTCGAGTCTATAAGGAGAAAATTTAGATCTCCATACCTTCCTGAAATTCCAAATGAATACATCGAATGGCTGGCGAATAATGGAAGTGGTAAACATGAGTCAGGCTATGAGATATTTTCAGAACCGGTTAATTCAGTAGAGATATTTGGTGCATTGAGTCAAAGGTGCACTGGGTATTTTATAGTTATTGGAACTAAAGGCTGGGATGCTTGGATTGGTTATCGATATATTGCAGGTAATGAAGGCTGGGAATTTGTATTCCATGATGCGTATGATTTTGATGTCGAATTAATACCTGAAGGTATCGATAAATTTCTAAAAAAAGACAGCTAATCCTCCAATTCTACGATAAAAACGGACACAGGCCATGCCTGAAATCGGTTGCTCGTGGAACTATATTTATAGCCTGCCGCCGTTCGTCTCGGAAATTCTAACACTGTTAGAAAAAGACTCCGGATGTTCAAGCTGTGATCTCGCCGTCGATTCAGTCAGCTTTCCGGTCTCGAATTCGACGATTACTACGATCCATTGACTCCGAGTTCTTGATGAGTATCAAGCAAAAACCAGAAAATAAAGGCATTGCCGAGCATGTGGGTGCTGCGGTAAGTGACGCCTTTGACGCCAAAGGCATGATACAAAAGAGATTGTGACATGACTAGCTTAGGCTTTGTTCGTCGTACATGGGGAGTCTCCTCTTCATGAACTTTGGGTTCCTCCGCAGAATGTGTGGGTTGACCGATAACGTTCTTCGCCGCAAAGTATTGTTTTACTGTTGTTTTTTCTACCCAGCCCACCGGATGCATTCGGCTCGGAGCTTGGCTCAACTCTACGCACCGTTTTTTAGTACGGTGCGGTCGGTAGCATGGAGCCCCGACTCTATCAAGGCCAAGCCCTGCGGGTGTGCGCTGTGCGCACACCCTTGGCAGAGCAAAGCCTCCTTGCTCATCCTGAAAGTTGCAAGGGTGACGGGGCGGCAGGTGCCCCCCCCCTCAATGGAATCTTCCAAGCGGCAAAATGCAAAGCCGGAGGATACAGAAACGATGACACGTTCATCAGCAATATTTACCTGCTGTCTTCCCCGATTTAGAATTTGATCGAATCCACTTGATTTGACGAGGACCCAATCTTATTTGCAGTTAATGTGGGTCTTGTCCCACGTTACCAGGCGATCATATCCGAACGTTCGGAAACAACCCATTTACCCATTCAATTATACTTCCTGGGGAGAGAAGCGGGCATGGCGTATCTGCGAATGGTGGATGAGCCCGCCGTTGAAGATATCTGCGTGGATTGATACGCAGGGGGAGGGGGACGGGTGTAACGGGTGTTACCTAAAAGGGTTTCTTGGTCAGTTGAAAAAGATCTAATTTTTTTGAATTCACCGACCGGAAACCTTGTGCAGGTTGCACCGAGTGCCCTCGTCGTTGGCGCAAACTGAAGTGAGTAACCGAATTCATCTTCAACGATTTTTTTTGCTTCTTCCCCAAAGTATGCTTACACATGAGGGTTGGTTATGTGCGAAATATCCAACCCTTTTGCATTTTATTTCCGCATTTTGAGAAATTTTTTGTGTTTAACTAACTGTATTGTTGCGATTAATCGTTTGAATCTGATCAACGCTAGTTCTCCTTCGAACCTAAGCATGAGGCTCCATACAAGTCCGCGCACGAGTCCACACAGCCTATTCCAATTTACTCAAGGCACACCTTTTTTTCTCAAAATACTGTACTTAACTCATCGGATTTACTAATATCGGCCCAGAAACTAGAAGCGGGCTCGTCTGATGACGGGTCCACACGCGAGTCCACATAACAACTGATTTGCTGGATTATGTGGATTTAAATTTATCTTCTGATTTCAGTATCTTATCTAAACATCACAGGATATGTAAAAATTGGATTCATATCGACAACATAACCAACCAGGCTGCGGCGGTTGCCTGCTGCTCCTTGCTCTCCTTGCCCTCGTCACCGGGGGCGCCCAGGGAATGCTCAACCTCTTCGGGTTCCTTATTTACTCCGGGTTTGCCGGTATTCTCGTTCTGGTCGGCGCTTTTTGGGCCTTTTCCTACTATATCAAGCGCAAGGTCTCTACTTACGAGTCCTCTCAGAGCGAGAGTCATAACCGCTTTGTCTATCTGCTAGTCAATATTTTGGTCAAGATCGCCCAGGCCGACGGCCATTTCTCGCGGGCCGAGTTGAACGCAATCCTTAATTTCTTCCAGTACCATCTGCGCTACAACCAGGACCAGATGTATTGGGTCAAGCAGTTGGTCAAAGAGGCCCGCGACAATACCACCGACCTGCGTCAATTGCTGGAGGAGTTCCGCACCGGCTTTGCCTATGAACCGCGGTTGATTCTATTGGAGCTGATCTACCAGATCATCTACACTAAACGACCACCGCCAGAGAGCGAACTGCGCCAGGCCCGTGAAATTGCCCAACTGTTGCAGATATCGGTCTACGACCAGCGGACCATCGAGGCCAAGTACATGTACGGCCAGCGACAGCAGGCGGCAAACACCGCTAGCCAGGAAGAGCAGTACTATGCAGTGCTCGGCCTGGAAAAAGGGGCTGATTTTGCCGAAATTAAAAAGGCCTATCGCAAGTTGTCGATGCAGTACCATCCGGATAAAGTCGGCCACTTAGGCGAGGAATTTAAAAAGGTCGCGGAAGAGAAGATGAAGGAAATCAATGTGGCCTACGGCTACTTTGAAAAGAAATTCGCTAACCGGTAAGCAGCTCTACCCAGCCTAAAAAGGTGGTAGAAAACCCGTGACAATCTAGAAGAGGCGCTTGAAGAATAGGTTGGGTACGAGTTTTCTTATGTGCGCGACAGCTTATCCAAGGTGTTTGATAAACGCAGTCTAACAATCCATTACTAGAGAGGCGTGTTATGAGCGGTGTGGCCAAGAAGATGCAGACATTTGCAGAAAAATCCTCATGGATTCGCAAGATGTTTGAAGAGGGCGCGAAAATGAAGGCTGAGTTCGGTGCGGACAAGGTCTTTGATTTCAGTATCGGTAACCCCGATGTGCCGCCGCCGGCCAAGTTTTACACCGTACTGCGTGAGTTGGCCCAGGACGAGCAACCGGGGATCCACGGGTATATGCCCAATGCTGGGTATCCGATGGTCCGCGAGGCCTTGGCTAAACGGCTTGGTGCCGAGCAGGGCGTGAAATTCGAGATCAACGATATCCTCATGACCTGCGGTGCAGCCGGTGGACTGAACGTCATTTTCAAGGCCCTGTTGGATCCCGGTGATGAGGTTATCATCCTTGCGCCGTTTTTTGTCGAATACAATTTCTATATCGACAACCACGGCGGCGTGGCCAAAATTGTGCCCACGGATAAAGAGTTTAATCTTGATCTCAAGGCCATCGAAGAGGCCCTCTCCGAGAAGACCAAGGTGGTGCTGGTCAACAGCCCTAATAACCCGACCGGGCAGATTTATTCCGGAGAGTCGCTCAAGCAACTTGGTCAGTTGCTCGATCAGGCCGGAGCCAAGTTCAATACCACCATTTATCTGGTCAGCGATGAGCCCTATCGCAACATTGTCTTTGATGGCACTGAAGTCCCACCGTTGATGAATACCACCACCAACGCCATCCTTGCCTCGTCCTACTCCAAGGAGCTGTCCCTGCCGGGTGAGCGGATCGGCTATTTGGCCGTGCACCCGGACATGGCCGAGAAGGGAAGTGTTGTCGGCGCCTTGACCCTGGCCAACCGTATCCTTGGTTTTGTCAACGCGCCGGCCCTGATGCAGCGGGCGGTTATGCAGTTGCAGGATGTCTCTGCCGATAACGCCATCTATGCCCGCCGGTTGGAGGTGTTCTGTAAGGTGCTGGACGAAGCCGGAATGAGCTATGTTCGTCCTAAAGGTGCATTCTACCTCTTTCCTCAGACCCCGATCGATGATGTGGAATTCAGCAAACTCTTGGCCGAACAGAAAATTCTCGCTGTTCCTGGCCGGGGTTTTGGTATGCCCGGCTACATCCGGCTTGCCTTCTGTGTTGATGAGAAGGTGATCGCCGGTTCGGTTGCGGGCTTCAAAAAAGCCATGGAGCTGGCGAAAAAATAGGCGTAGGTTGCATCTGGATAATAAAAGGCAAAGGCCGTTTTCCCTCTCCGGGGAAACGGCCTTTTGCGTTGAGGTGGTCGGAGGCTTAGCCGCGATCCGCCTTGCGGATCACTTCGCAGAGATCGTTGGCAATGGTGATGATCTCCTGCTCATCTTCGCCCTC
>JAQUEZ010000231.1 GCA_028684915.1 Desulfobulbus sp. | reverse complement strand
TGTTCTCCTCCCGTGCCGATAGCAGGCTTCCCCTTTCACTTGGAGGGTCGCCGTCGCCACTCCTGTAACGAGGCCGAATCGAGTTTACAAAAGTTACGGCCTGCACTCTATCTGACCGTACGGCCTTTTCCGGTTCTGCTTGACGTTTCGGGTCACCCCTACACGCCGAACCGGCGATTTCGCGGTGAACAGGCAATTACCGCGGGTGGCATTGCAGCCACCAGGAGCACCAGAGCTTTGCCTGGCGCACAAGCGATCATGGGGCACCGAATCTGCGGTGTTATCGGCCTGATTACGTACAGACGTACGCTGCACAGGCCGATGCCTTGCACCTCCGGCCCCCTGTAATCGCTTACAGGTCTGTTGATAAACGGTGCCTTTGGGGTTCCCCCGTGATCGGTTACGATCAATGTTTGTCCCTGATAAGCGAACCGTGAGCTCCGCTGCGCTACGCCCACAGTTCGCTTATCGCCGGCTGTTGAGCGGGGACGCTCAACAGCCGGCGTTGTGCACACAGGATTTTTTTTTTTTGATAGCTGCATTTTGCTTTCAAGCCCTCTTCGAAAGGGAGCATCGAAGAAAAATAAAGAAGGGTAAAAATCATAGATTGGGATCGGTTTGCTTGTTGCTCAAGTTAATCTGAACGTCATGACGCTCCAAGGGTACCTTAAAGAGTGACTTCCCTGCAATGCTCACCGAATATTCACCGACCACATTGCCCCATTCGATTTGCCGTGAAATCTCTACTGAAGAACCCACCAACACTTACAAAACGTTTCTTTTCGTTCTCGCCCTCACCATCTTCCGCAACACAACCAGCTTGCCCTTATCGTTTTCTTTTGTTGCAAAAGAACACGTATTGTTTCTTTTGTCTCGCCTAACCAAAACCAACGAGGTATAGATAAAAAATAGCATCCAATATTACAGTAAGAGGTTCACTATGACCATAATGATCGGTATCCATCAAAAACAGGATAAAGTTGATAAGTTGTATGAAAACATGGGACTACACGCCGCCTCATTAGCAGCGGTTGGCCCATTTACCTCGAAGAAAGAGGCTACAGAATGGTTACATGATGTGCAATTGAAAACTGGCGATTGCAAGATCATTGAACCCGCGGGAGCAGACTGCGAAGACACACCGTGGTATGGTTTTACCTTTGAAAAATAAGAGAAACTTACATCGGTGATTTGCTCACCAGCACCAGATTTGTTGCCCGTGATTGTTCCAATGGTCGAAATTCGTCACCACTTAGGAGCCGTTACGAAATAACATGGCCATTTATCACCATGTTGTTACGGTTCTTTATGGCGTTCATAACAATTTCCCGGCCATGTTATTTTTTGACAACGCCTTAGATATGCAAATTGAGCCACGACCGAAAGGTCTCCTCATCGTTTGAAAAAAGAAAACCGGGAAGTTATTCAAGCCCTTCCCGATTTACCCATTTTAGAAAAAAAATCCGTCACACTCTCAGAAATGGCTAAGTAAAAACACAGATATATAAGGAGTAGTATTTTTTTTTCGGCGCCATCAATTTACACCGTCAATTTCCGCAGGAATGAGTACTTGACTGAGTTTGCGTGGCATCAACAGTCACGGTCACCGGCATCCCCAGCCGGAGTTCATGGTTGGGATCGCAGGCAAAAACTCGGGCCCGATAGACCAGTTTAGTCCGCAGTTCGCTTGTCTCCACGGTTTTTGGTGTAAACTCTGCGGTGGAGGAGATGAATCCCACCCATCCCTGGTACGTTGTAGCGGGAAAGCTGTCGCTGTGGATAGCTACATTCATGCCCTCGCGCACCCGGCCGAGATCGGGTTCATTGACAAAGGCCCGAACCCACAAGGGGCTGGTCAGAGCTAGGGTAAAAACAGGTGCTCCGGCAGATGCCATGGCCCCGGACTCAAGAATACGATTACGGATAACACCTTCCGCTGGCGCAAGAAGCCGACTGTCAGCAAGACGCTGGGCCGCCAGCTCCCTGGCTGCGGTCAAGGCCTGCAGGCTTGCCTGCGCACCCAGGATGTCTTCCTGACGAGGTCCCTCGGCAACTAAAGAAAGTTCCCCCTCCGCTGCTCGCACTGTAGCTTCAAGGGTATCCACCCGTGCTTTGGCAGTGTCGATATCTTGCTGGGAAATACGGTTGCTCACCAGCAGGAGTTGTTTGCGATCCAAATTCAATTGAGCCTCTTTCAGGCTCGCCTTAGCCGAATCGAGCCCGGCTTTGGCTTTTTCAACCTCCTGTGGCCGGCTACCGTTTTGCAATCGGGCCAACACTTCGGCCTGGGCTTTAACCTCCGCCGTTAAGCGATCGACCTCCAACTGAAAGCGAACAGGATCAAGCTCCGCCATTACCTGGCCGGGTTTGACCGCCGCCCCCTCATCAACGTAAAGGCGAGCGAGACGGCCGCTATCCTGGAAGGCAAGCTGCACCTCACGGATATCGACATTCCCATATAAAACCAGGCCGGAGCCAGCTGACCGGTTGTCGTTTTGCTCCGAACACGACATCAATCCTAAACACAAAAAAAGTACCGCTCCCGAGAAAAAGCGACGAGAACAAGGCGTAACCATAGAGGAAACACCCTTTTTAAGGAACCCTAAGCCGCCTGATTGCTTCATTATTGATTACTCGCCGATAATTTTCACCAGCACCCGTTTTTTACGGCGTCCGTCAAACTCACCATAAAAAATCTGTTCCCAGGTACCGAAATGAAGTTTTCCCTCGGTGACGGCCACCACCACCTCGCGGCCCATGATTTGCCGTTTCATATGGGCATCGGCATTGTCTTCATAGCCGTTATGGCGGTACTGACTAACCGGTGCATGGGGAGCCAACCGCTCCAACCATTGTTCATAATCATAGTGGAGTCCGGATTCGTCGTCATTAATAAATACCGAGGCGGTAATGTGCATAGCATTGCACAGCAGCAAACCTTCGCGGATGCCACTTTCCTTCAAACACTGCTCCACCTCTTGAGTTATATTGATAAATGCACGCCGGGTGGGCACCTCGAACCAGAGTTCTTTGTGATAGCTTTTCATGGAATAGAGAATGGAGGGAAAAAGAAAACCGCCGTTAGTCGGCGTTCGCGGCGGCTATTTGACAGAAAGTCGGTTCAACTTCGAGCAAAGCCTCAATCAATAACGGATCAAAATGCGTTCCCTTCCCCTCAACCATTATGCTCATGGCTTCCTGATGGGACATGGAGTTTTTGTAGACTCGCTTGGAAATGAGTGCGTCGTAAACATCGGCAATAGCCATAATCCTACCGGCCAATGGAATTTTTTTAGCTTTCGTACCGCGAGGATAGCCGCTTCCATCATATTTTTCATGATGACTGCCGGCAATCTCCTTGGCGCAACTTAAAAAGGAGGTCGGTTGGCCGGCCATCTGTTCGAGGTTGGAAATGACCTCTTCACCAAAAAGGGTGTGCATCTTCATTTCTTCAAACTCCTCAGCCGTTAATTTGCCCGGTTTAAGAAGAATGGAATCCCGAATGGCGACCTTGCCTATATCATGAAGTGGAGCCGATTTCCAGAGAAGGACAATATAATCCGGGGTCAGGATATCAGCGAAATATCCCTGGTTAACTAGGGTCTCGGCGAGCAACTGTACATAGGCCCGGGTTCGATGAATATGACTCCCGGTCTCTGGATCACGATACTCCGCGAGCTCACCCATGGCCTCGATGATGACATCTTTAAGCAATTCCGCTTCCCGACTCCGTTCCTCGACCAACTGTTCCAGACTGCTTCGATAGGCATGCAATTCCAAGTGGTTGCGCACCCTGGATCGCAGCTCAACCCCCTTAAAAGGTTTGGTAATGTAGTCGACCCCACCGAGGTTGAACCCATGAACCACATCTTCGGATTCAGCACGGGCGGTAAGGAAAATAACCGGAATAGAATGGGTCTCCTTATTTTGGTTCAACATTTCCACTGCCTGAAAGCCACTCATGCCCGGCATCATTACATCCATGAGGATGAGATCGGGGTGAGTGGCGCTGATGCGCTCCAGAGCCTGCTCGCCGGAGGTGGCATAAGCAAAATCGCAGTTCAGTTCCCGCAGGTGGGACATGGCGATCTGGATATTCTCCGGAACATCATCGACAATGAAGACAAGCGGTTTCTTTCTGTTCATACATCCTTCCGGTTGACGACTCGGGAAAGTTTAGCCAGCAGACGATCAACGCCCATGATGTTGGGTTCGGCAGCAAACTGAAGCAGATCTCCGCCAAGGCTCATAAGCAGTCCATCCTTGCGACCCTCACCCTCTTTACCAATTGCAGCACCAAGGGCTGCAGCATCGGAAAGGCTTCCTGAGCGAACTGCTTGACGAAGCAGTTGATCCAACTCGTCATCCCATGCCGCTTGGACACTGCTACTGAAATGGGCATCATCTCCTTCCTGATCGCCACCGTCCCTGCCCCCGTGACCTGTATTTACAGAGCTCTGTTTGCCATATTTATCAATCACCTCCATCAACAGTTCAAGCCGGAACGGTTTTTGGAGAAAATCATCGAACAATGGCCGATAGTCCTCTTCCTCTAATATTTCACCGGTCATCACCACCACCGGGATGTTTGAGAGTTCTTTCTCTTCGCGAATTTTTTCGGTGACCGTCCGCCCGTCCATGCCACTGAGGTTCAGGTCCATGAAGATGATATCAGGTTGCACGGAGCGGGCCAAACCCAACGCCTCTTCCCCTGTGTTAGCGGTCACCACCTTGTGAGGGCTTCCCTGAAAGAAATCGATAAACACATCCTTGATCAAATCGACATCATCCACCACAAGTAAGGTCAGGGCCTGACGATGATTCCTGGCCTTAGGTTGGTCGGCTGCCAGTTTTTGTGCAGGAGGGGATTCTGCCAAAGCAATGTTGTTCAAAAGGACCGTAAACCTGGACCCTTCGCCGGCAGCACTGAAAAGGTCTATTCGCCCCCCCATCATCGTAACTAGGCGTGAACAGAGGGTTAATCCAAGACCAACCCCGCCATAGCGCTTGGCTATCGTGTCTTCACGTTGACGAAAAACCTCAAATATTTTTTGCTGATCCGTCTTCGGAATGCCGATGCCTGTATCCTCAACAGTAAAGCTCAAATCATAACAATTGGACTGCCCTGAAGAAGGAATACCGTCGACTACCAGGTGTACTTGCCCTTCGCTGGTAAATTTGATCGCATTACTGATCAGATTGTGCAGCACCTGTTTAAGTCGCACTCCATCTAGGATAAAGGAATTGGGCAGATGGTTTTCCATGCGACATTCCAGACGGATACCTTTTTCCATTGCCTGATCGCAGTAGAGTCCTTCTACTTCGCGGACAAGGGAGTCCAGGCGAATAGAACTGGTCATGATCTGCAAGCGCCCGGAATCAATTTTGGAAAGCTCCATGATATCGTTAAAAATCGATACCAAGGCCATGCTGCTTTTATGGATGGTTTCAACAAACCTTTTTTCTTTGCTCCCCAGCGGGGAATTTGCCAGCATTTCCGTATACCCGATGATGGCATTCATCGGCGTCCGGACTTCGTGGTTGATGTTGGCGATAAACTCGCTTTTCATCCGATTTGCAGACTCCTCGGCCTGCGACAAGAAGGCCTCGGAAGCCTGGGCGCATTGCTCTACCTGGGGTGGTCCGAACCAAAGACCGTAGCGTTGCCCGTTGATGGTCACCAGCCGCAAGGTTGCACCTTCCACGCCAACGACGGAATCGGTTTTTTCGGCCTTGTTCTTCCCTGATTTGAGTACATGCAAAAGCGGATGGGCAGCTTCTCCAGGGAGCAGCTCGGGAAAGGCCCCCCCAAGCAGTTGCTGAGGATTGAAACAATCTCGAGCCTCACGATTGGCTAAAACAATCTTTAATTGCTCATCAATCAGGATTGCGGGCCAAGGCGACTGTTCGACCATCTCTGCATGCACCCGGCTTTGATCAATCACCTCCGTGTATTGCGTTTTGGACTTGCTCAATTGGCGATAGAGCCAGCCAGCCACTAACGCAACAAAAAAAAGCATGCTCAAGGGAACTGCCAGAAATGATGGTGCAAGGCAGGTCTCCTGGGCCGCCGAAGCAGTCCAGGGGAAGAGAAAAACGAGACAGCCGCTGATCAACAGTTGTTTGTTCACGTAGAAGACAATCCGTTGGAAGAAATAAAAGAATATTTGCTTACTATATAGCCCGGTTAAACGATTGTCAAAAATCCTGGCATCTCACTTGCCCGTAATTGTTTTTTTAAACAACAGGCTTTTCTGAGAATGACGTCCTCTTCTTCTGTGCATAACCACGAGCCACACCAATAAACCCTTCAACCCATTGTGGTGTTCCTGAGGCCATCACATGCGTATACAAAGCCAATGTATTGTTCTTGACTAACCCATCACGCCCCTCAAAAAAACCAGTTCCACGTTCCATACGCAACACCAGTTCTTCGGGTTGTCCTTGCCAGTCTCTGACCAGGGAATAGCGAAACTCATGTCCCTTGACCCGGGTTCCCACCGGATAAAAACAGTTTTCCTGCTCAACCACAAAGTTCGAGTACCCATGGGCCTGGGGCTTGCTACTAATGCCAAAGGTCACCGGAAAGACGCCTGCCAGGGGGTATTCTTGTCCTTGAAGCACGATGGAACGGCCGAGAAAGATCAACCCGCCGCACTCGGCATAGACCGGCAGCCCGACATCGACCATTTCACGTATGGAGCTGCGAAAACTTTCATTCTCCGCAAGTTGCCGGGCACTGGTTTCTGGAAAACCGCCGCCGATGTAAAGCCCATCAAGTTCTACGGGCAAAGCTTCAGCCTGGAGAGCATCAATCATGAGCAAACGAGCTCCGGCCCGGGTTAAAGCCTCCAGGTTTTCTTCATAATAAAATTGAAAGGCAGCATCACGCAAAACGCCGATCGTCACCTGAGGTTGAGATATGATGGTCGCCTTGGGAGGCACTGGAACGGTCCCCGGCATCCGGGCAACAATGGCATCCAAATCAAAATTGGTCTCAGCCAAGGCCGCAAGCCGCTCCACTGCCTCACCCGCCGCATTGTATTCCTGATGCGGCGTCACACCCAGGTGGCGCATGGGAAAGATATCCTGTTTGAGCCGCGGCATGATCCCAAGGACAGGGACATCCGTATACATCTCGATCGATTGGCGAATGATTGATTCATGCCGTGGAGTGGCGATCTGGTTGAGAATTACCCCGGCTATACGAATGCGCGGATCAAAGGCCTCGCAACCGAGCACCATGGCAGCTACTGTTCGCGTCGTTTTGGAACAGTTCACCACCAACAGGACCGGGAGTTCCAGCAACTGCGCCAGTTCGGCGGTGGAGAACTCCCCCTGGGCGTTGACCCCATCGAAAATACCCCGATTCCCTTCAACCACGCCATACGCATTGCCGTAAACATGTTCCTGGAAGGTGGTGACAATCGCCTCCGGCGTCATCAGGTAAGGATCCAGGTTGTAACAGGGACGGCCAGCCGCCATGCTCATCCAACCGGCATCAATGTAATCCGGTCCTTTTTTGAACACGGCCACACCCCGGCCACGATTTCTCAGCGCTGCAATCAAGCCGACTGAAACCACCGATTTTCCCGATCCGCCACTTAAGCCAGCCACCACCACACTTTTCACACGTTCCAAAATAACAATTCCTTCAAATCAATGACAAAAGACTATCGTTCCCGTATCCAGCCCCGAGAACGCGATTTTTCACTTTGAAAGCCGCCGTTGGTATGATGCGTAGCTTTCTAATAGGTACATCCAGATCACGTCGTAAAAAATACGACGTCCTGTCTATCTGTGCTTTAACTGCGCCATCCAGCACATGAGATGGCCTTTTTACGAGTCCATCATTAATGGATGACTGATTTTTTACGCCCCGAGCCATTGAGATCATGAGCCAGCAGTCCCAATTCATTCCAGGCCGCAGCATAGATTCTGTTGAGCCGCTGTTCCAGTTCCAGGCGATACTGTTCGACCTGCTCCGCATTCAGCGACGGCGGAACGGACAGCGGTTCTCCGTGTCGGACGATCAGGGTAGAAAAGGGTAAAGGGACCAGGGTTTGATCCCAACTCTTGAAACGAATAAAGTGGTCACAGGCCCAAGCAATGGGAAAAATCGGCTTGCCGGACTTACTGGCCATAAGGATACATCCGGCTTGCACCTGCCGGGCAGGCCCCTGCGAGCCGTCAGCGACAATGGCTGCGTTGAGCCGTTGTTTCTGCATGGTGCGGATAATCTCCAACAAGGCTTTGACCCCACCCCGGTTAGACGAGCCTCGGACCGGTACGTGCCCCATCTGCTCGGCCAGGCGGGCGATGTAGGCTCCGTCTTTCGAGGAACTGACCATGATCGCGGCCGGATAACGCCGCAGGTACCAAAAAAGATACAGAAAAGAGTAGTGCCAGAAGGCAGCGATTCCTGTATCTCGGAGCGCATAGTCGTGAAAACCGATGGGATCGCGCAACTTCACCCGCACGGTGGCAAACCAGAGCGTCAATAAGCCCTGCACCAGCCTCGGGACAACCACAAAAGAACATTTGTACAAGAAATCAGCCAACAGCAAGCTCCATCATTTTTAATTCTTTAATCCGGTCACGATAGGCGGCCGCCTCTTCAAAGGCCAGCATTTTTGCTGCCTCCTGCATCTTTGTTTCCAGCTCAACAATCTCCTGATGGAGCTCGCCGACACTATGATAGACCACCTCGGGCTCTGCCGCCCGCAACACGCCCGAAGCCTGATATTCATCCGCAGCCTGCCATCCCGAGGCCTTGAGATGCTGGGCCATGGAATCCTTGATTTCGGAAATAATCGTTTGCGGGGTAATACCGTGTTCCTTGTTATACGCTTCCTGGATCTTGCGACGGCGGTTGGTCTCGTCCATGGTGAAGCGCATCGAAGGGGTTATTTTGTCGGCATAAAGGATAACCGTACCATCGGCATTGCGGGCCGCACGACCGCAAGTCTGCACCAAGGATCGTTCCGAACGGAGGAATCCTTCCTTGTCGGCATCGAGCACTGCCACTAAAGAGACCTCGGGAATATCAAGCCCTTCACGCAACAGGTTGATCCCCACCAGCACATCATATTCGCGTCGTCTAAGATCACGAATCAACTCCACTCGCTCTAGGGTCTTGATGTCGGAGTGGAGATAGCGTATCCGTACGCCGAGATCCTCGTAGTACTGAGTCAGATCCTCGGCCATGCGCTTGGTCAGAGTAGTGACTAAAATTGCCTCGTTACGTTCGCTACGATTACGGATTTCCTCGAGCAGATCATCGACTTGGGTTGCAGCCGGGCGTACCTCAATGCGCGGATCAAGGAGGCCGGTGGGTCGAATCAACTGCTCCACCACCTTTCCATCCGCCTTTTTCAACTCATAGGCGCCGGGGGTAGCCGAGACATACACAGCCTGATGGGCGCGCTGTTCGAACTCGTCAAATCTAAGTGGTCGGTTATCAAGGGCCGAGGGCAGACGAAAACCGAAATTTACCAGGGTT
>JAQUEZ010000230.1 GCA_028684915.1 Desulfobulbus sp. | reverse complement strand
ATCAATCAGCCACCAAACTGCCTAGAGGCTGGTGTGCCCCTTGGCTGCCGTTGTGACCAAAGTAAACTCGATGGCGAAAATTCGATACGCTGAACAAGCGATAGCCGCTGTCATCTTTAAGCAGAAGCCGCAAAACTCCTGACCCCGAAAGCTTGCGACTAAACAACCACTGATTTTAAGCCAGTGGTTGTTTAGTCGTCTGAAAAAAAATTAATGGAGCTAACGTCAGTTGCCACCGGCAAAGTCGGGGCTTTATCAATGGAAACTATAAGTACGCATTCAGGTAGGCCGTTTGCAAGTTGCGATTCTGTCTCTTCGTATTAGACTTTTTTCATTAAACTTCAATGGCTTGCGTCCTTGTTCAGGCTTCCATCAGACCGAAGTCAAGGAGCAGCTGTTCCAATTCTTCTATGGCGAGTGGTTGAGGGATGACGAAATGCTGGTTTTGATCGATTGCCCTGGCTAAGTCGCGGTAGGCATCGGCCTGTTTGACTTTCGGGTCCCATTCGATCACGGTCTTACGGTTGATCTCGGCCCTCTGCACATCGTTATCGCGCGGCACAAAGGCTATCATTTGGGTGCCAATTTTCTTGGCCAGTTCCACGATCATCTCTCGCTCATTATCCACGGCCCGCGAGTTACAAATCAAGCCACCCAGGCGGACTTTGCCGGATTGGGCAAACTTCCTGACGCCTTTGCAAATATTGTTAGCGGCATACATGGCCATCATCTCACCGGAAACCACGATATAGATTTCTTCAGCCTTCCCGTCACGGATCGGCATGGCGAACCCACCACAGACAACATCGCCGAGAACATCATAAAAGGCATAGTCTAGGCCTTCGCTTGGAGCATAGGCGCCCAACTGTTCGAGCATGTTGATCGAGGTAATGATTCCGCGGCCAGCGCAACCAACACCAGGTTCCGGTCCGCCGGATTCAACACACCAGGTGCCGCCGTAGCCCATTTTGCGAAGATCATCGAGTTCGATATCTTCACCTTCTTCACGCAGGGTATCGAGCACCGATTTTTGAGCGAGTCCGCCCAGGAGCAGCCGAGTGGAATCCGCCTTGGGATCGCAACCGACAACCATAATTTTTTTGCCCATTTCTACTAGGCCTGCCACTGTATTCTGGGTGGTTGTGGATTTACCGATGCCACCTTTGCCGTAGATCGCTACCTTTCTCATTGTCTTGGCTCCTTATATTTCAGGGATATTTCTGATCGTTCCAATCCGTTATTGGCGTGGTTAAAGCAGAGGAAAAGGTCCCTCTGGAATAAATGATCGAATCTGCTCAAGTGCCGTTTGGTAATCGCAATGCACTGCTATGCGAAATGGTGCACACCAATACAATCAGGTGCTGGATCGATAGAATTATAGATCAGGTAAGGATAGGAAAATAGAGAGTGTCTTAATCGCCCAAGACAAGGTCCACTAATCCATATGTGCTGAAACCGGAAGACTGACTGTTTCAAGAGAGATCAGGTACAGTTCTTCGGTTGAAGACTAACGTTGGTCCGGGATGGTTCCGGAGCGCTCCAATTCGTTAGTGGCGTGGGTGAAGAGAGGGGAAAATGTTCCTTTGTGCTCTCTTGTTTAAAGCAAAAAATAGTCCAGTGTGAAATGATTTTTGTTAAATGGCACTATATCAATAGGTTAAACTGGGTAAATTGTCCAAATGGGTTTATTGATGGCACTGTATCGTGAAACAAATTTGTATCTTTTAATACAGTAAAGAGCAATGTGGACAGAATGGTAGCTCTCGTGAGAGGAAGAAGGAGAATGTCGATTCCCTTTGCCGAAACTTGCTGCACCTATGTTTCATCCGAAGTGCGGCATTGGCGGAAATCGCAAGACTCCTGGATAAATTGAGGGAGGGCATACCAGCCTTTGACTGAGTGATCATAAAAATATCCAGCATTCATGGAGTCAGCGGCATATTTGCGGGATCATGTTTTGCGATCAGTTTGACGCCGTTCTTCGGTGGGCCTATCACCAGCAGTGATCTCACCCACCTGTCGATATCAGGATGTTTTCCTTGTAGGGCAGATCGGCCCAGTTCCTGCTGGAGCCGGTTTCATTTTTTTTGTTCTCATATTCAGCGGATACCAATCAATCCGCACCATCGTTGTTCAACGATTTTTGTCGTCCCTGTTGTCGCCCCTGCCAGCTTTCTTCCCTGATATCTCCGTTTTGTTTTCCCTGTTGCAGCATGGTCGCAGGATATGCTGCAATAAAGTTAACTTTTTGTTTTTCCGAGGTTTATGTTTTGTGACCAGTTTGTGGTGCCTTCTGGGACGGTGATGCGCTTCATCATTTGCTGCATGAACCGACAGGACCGGGATATTCAATTTTAATAAATTGAATATTTTCAATATGTTATTTGCTGTGTTTCGGGGTGGCACGGTACGTGCTCAACCTGGGCAGTCATCACTCGGAACTGCCTTGAAGGGCAGATCACAACATAAAGAGGGATCAAACGATGAATTTAGACCTCAACGATGAACAAAAACTGATCCAGGAGACGACCCGGCTGGTGGCCACTACCGAGCTGGCAACGGTCTCGTCCCCGGCTGAACAGGCGCAGGAGCAGCAGGCCCTGATTGGCAACCTGAGCAAGCTTGCCGCCTTGGGGTTCATGGGTATTAACGTCGAGCAGCGGTACGGTGGCGCGGAGGCGGGAGTCATCGCGTTTAGCGTGGCCATGACCGAGATCGCCCGGGTCTGCGCTTCCACCGCAATCAGCGTGTCGATCAATAACCTCGCGTGCGAGGTCATTCAGGCCATAGGTACGGATGCGCAAAAGCAGCTCTATATCCCCAAGATATGCAGCGGCGAATATTCGGCCGGAGTCATCGGCTTGAGCGAGCATTGCGTTCAATCCTCGGAACTTTGTGTCACCGCTGAGAAAGAAGGCGACCACTATATCCTCAACGGCGCCCGCAGCATCGTTCAGATGCCCAACGCTGGTGTTTTTATCGTCTGGGCAGTCACCGAAAAAACCGTACCGCTTAACCAGGGCGTCAGTTGCTTTCTGGTGGAAGCGGGAACGCCGGGATTGCTGATTGCGCCGGAGGTGAAGTCGTCCTCGCGGGCCATGCTCGGGACCAGCCGCCTGGAATTCACCGAGTGCCTTGTGCCTCAATCCGCCCTCATGGGCCGATTGAATAACGGATTTAGCATCTCGGTAGCCCAGTTGGCCGGGGGACGTATCGGCATCGGTTCCATGGGCCTGGGGATCGGCCTGGCGGCGATGAAACAGGTTGCCTGCACAGGTACGGATTGTGGCTGTCACGGAGAAAACGCCTCTTTTCAAAGCGTGCTGGAGCAACTCGATGCAACTCGCGCCGAATTGGAAGCCGCCAGGCTTTTGCTGATGAATGCGGCCTACTGTCGAGAGCGCGGGCGGAATTATACCCAAAAGGCGGTCATGGCCAAGGTCTACGCGGTCAAAAGCGCCAACCTTGCCTGCGCCAACACCCTGGAATTGCTGGAGCGTCACGGATTCGGCAGGAACCGTGACAGGGGGAGCGATGCGCGCATTACCACGGTCAAGGCGAATAGTCATGCCATGCAGCGGCTGATTCTCTCCTGGGACATCCTTCAAGGGCTGGCCGTCTGAGAGAGATGCAGTAGCCAGGCTGCAGTGCATTGGGCAGGGGAGAGGAGGCTCGGCGTCGTCCGCGCGCGTCGGATTCAAGCCGCTTAACAACAAAGGATTCATGGGAAGAGAAGAGGAGGAAGTGTGCACTTTGACAACATTCTGATCGAGACAAACGAAGGGGTTGCAACGGTGACGATCAATCGTCCCCAGGCGCTCAATGCCCTCAACACGGCAACCATCGGGGAACTTCTGCAATGCTTTCAGTCCTTGGAAAGCGAGGCCTCTGTTCGGGTCGTCATTTTAACCGGTTCAGGGTCCAAGGCCTTTGTAGCCGGGGCAGATATAGCCGAGATGCTGGCCTTTGATCCCGTAGCCGCTCGTGGTTTTGCCCGTGCCGGGCAGCAGCTGTTCAGCTTGATTGAGTCCTTGTCAAAACCGGTGATCGCAGCGGTGGGGGGCTTTGCCCTGGGCGGGGGATGCGAACTGGCCATGGCTTGCGATATCCGCCTGGCAAGCGACAACGCCAAATTCGGTCAGCCTGAAATCAATTTGGGCACTATCCCCGGTTTTGCGGGAACCCAGCGTTTGCCCCGGCTCGTGGGCAAGGGACTGGCCAAAGAACTGTTGCTGACCGGTGATGTCATCGGCGCTCAGGAGGCCTGCCGCATCGGTCTGGTCAACAGGGTGGTGCCCCAGGATGAGCTGGTTGCGGCGTCCCGGACATTGGCCGGGAAGATTGCGGCCAAAGGGGCCCTGGCGGTGCAGTGGTGCAAAGAGGCGGTCAACAGGGGGATGGAAATGGAGATCAATCAGGCCTGCGCTTATGAGGCGGAATTGTTCGCACTCACCTTTGCCACCGAGGACCGGGCTGAAGGAATGCGGGCCTTTGTTGAAAAACGGAAGGCCCAATTCAAGGGGTGTTGAAAATCTGGGCCCAATAACAGCAGCCAGCACCGGTCCCTCCCCGCAGCTACCCGGAGCAGTGAGTCGCGGCCAATGCCGCGCCCGGTCGGGAAGACCTGTCTTGGCGCAACGATGGAAACGCTCTTCACCAGACCAATCCACAACCAAGAGGAAAGTCGTATGAGCTTTGAATTGAGCAAGGAACAGTTGATGATCCAGAAGATGGCCAGGGATTTCGCCCGTAAGGATTTGGCGCCGCTTGCGGCCGAACGGGACGAGCAGCATCTCTTTCCCGCGGCCAGCCTCAAGAAGATGGGCGAACTTGGATTGCTCGGCATGCTGGTGTCCGAGCAGTACGGCGGTGAAGATATGGGCACGGTCTCCTATGCCCTGGCGCTGAGCGAGATCGCCGCTGCCTGTGCATCAACGGCGGTGATTATGTCGGTGCATAACTCGATTTGCTGCACCAGCATCGAAAAATACGGTAGCGAGGCTCAAAAGAAGCAGTTTCTGAAGCCGATGACCGCAGGCAAGCTTATTGGCGCCTTTGCCCTGACCGAACCCGAGGCTGGTTCGGATGCCCAGGCCATTACCTGCAGCGCGGTCCGTGAAGGTGATTTTTACCTGCTTAACGGCACCAAACGGTTCATCACCTCTGGCAAGAACGGCGGCGTAGTCATTGTTCTGGCCCGCACCAAGGAGACCGGCAGTGACGGCATCACCGCCTTTCTCGTGACCCCGGATCTGCCGGGATTCAGCGTGGCCAAGGTAGAGAACAAGATGGGCCAGTGCGCCTCGGACACCACCGACCTGCTCTTCGACAACTGCAAGGTCCCTGCTGATCGGGTACTTGGCCAAGAGGGAGAAGGATTCGCTATCGCCATGTCCGGGCTTGACGCTGGACGCATCGGCATTGCTGCGCTGTCAGTAGGTGTGGCCCAGGCCGCACTGGATGAGGCCATTAAATATGCCAAACAGCGCAAGCAGTTCGGTCAGGCCATTGCCCAGTTCCAAGGGCTGCAGTGGATGATTGCCGACATGGCCATGGATGTGGAAGCAGCCCGGCTGATGGTGCTCAACGCAGCCGCCATCAAAGAACGCGGCGAGAACTGCGTCATGGCCGCCTCTATGGCCAAGTGTTTTGCCTCGGAGATGGTCAACCGGGTCACCTCCCAGGCCATTCAGATCCACGGCGGCTACGGCTATGTCAAAGAGTATGCCGTGGAGCGGTTTTACCGCGATGCCCGCGTGCTCACCATTTACGAGGGCACCAATCAGATCCAGCGGCATGTCATTGCTCGGGAACTGCTGAAAACAAAGTAGTGGCGCATCCCGGCTCCGATTGCCGGAGCCGGGCACTGCTGCCCCAATGACGACGGCGCGCTCACCAGGCTGGGCCGTGAGGGTGAAAGTGCGCCCGGTCGTCACGGCACAACCGGTTTACCCTGAACTTATCAACCCTTTGGTCTCTGGATCTCCCCTGGGACCACAGCCCGGGAAAGGAATAAAAGGATGGATATCGTCGCACCCGCACATTTTGTCCTCTGGGGCGTCAAAACCCAGATTCTGTCAATACTGATCCCGCTGGTCGCTCTGATTGTGTTCGGCGTCATTATCAAAAAACGTCTTGTACCGTTGATGGCGGCCGCGAGAGATGCCCGCTGCAACCGCTGGGGCGAGCGCCTGGCAAAGGTGGTTTCGCTCTGGCTGATCCAGGTCAGGCAACCGCGCTACATGGTGGCCGGCTTGCTGCACCTCGCGATTTTCTTCGGGTTTCTGGTGCTGTCTCTGCGCTCGACATCACTGGTTATCATCGGCATTGCGAATGATTTCCATCTACCGTTTTTGACCGGCGGCTTGGGCGAGGTCTACAACGTCTGTAAAGATTATGCCGCTACCGTGGTGCTGGTGGCCTGCGTCATCGCCGCTATCCGCCGCGGTATTATCAAGCCAGCCCGTTACTCGGTGCCGCCAAAATTGGGCAAGGACCATACCGCCGAGGCGGTGTTTGTGCTGGCGATCATATCGATACTTATGGTTTCGGAAAGCCTGTTCGAGGCCAGTCTCATCGCGGCAACCCCGGCGGAAAGTCATACGGTCGCCCCGATGACGCTCGTCTGGCTTTTTGCCGGTCTGCTCCATGGTGCCGACGGCAGTACCCTGCAGACATTGCATATTCTGTCCTACTATGTGCACGATCTGGTGTTCTTTTTCTTCCTCTGCTATTTGCCCTTCGGCAAACATTTTCATGTGCTGACCTCAATGTTTAACGTCCTGTTCATGCGGCTGGACAAGGGTGTGGTCAAACCGGTGCGCTACGGCTTGACCGATGAACAGATTGGCGAGCTGGAGTCGATCGGCGTCAAGAAGATAGAGGATTTCACCTGGAAGCACCTGCTTGACTTCTACAGTTGTGCCGACTGCGGCCGCTGCTCCGATCAATGCCCGGCTGCTACGGTGAAGCGGCCCCTGTCGCCGCGTTTCATCACCATCAAGGCGCGGGATCTGCTCTTCAAGTCCTTTCCGGTGTGGGGTCCGCAACAGCCGAGCCCTGCGTTGGTGGGCGGCATCTTTACCGAGGAGGAAATTTGGTCCTGCACCACCTGCGGTGCCTGCGAGGAGGAGTGTCCGCTGGCAATCGAGTACATCGATAAGATCGTCGATCTCAGGCGGGGGATGATCGATGACGGCCTGGTGCCGCAATCGTTGCAAAAACCGCTGAGCGCACTGGAGAAACGGGGTAATCCCTACGGAAAAAGTGCCAAGCAGCGCTCCAAATGGATCGATGACCCGGATTTTGCCGCTGCTGTGCCGGTGAAGCTCGCCGACCCGGATACGCCGTCTTCAACCCTGTTTTTTGTCGACAGCGTCGGTTCTTATGATGAGCGCATCATCAGCATTACCAAGGCCGCAGCACGCCTGCTGCACCACCTGAGTATCGATTTCGCCATCCTGGGCGAGGAGGAAAAGGATTCGGGTAATGAGGTCAAACGCTTTGGCGAGGAGATGCTTTTTCAGGAACTCAAAGCGCATAACACCGAAGCGATTCTTGAAGCCAAACCCAAGGACATCGTCACCGTTGACCCTCATGCCTTTAATGCCCTGAAAAATGATTACAGCAACCTCCCGCCGGTGCGCCACATCACCGAGGTCTTGTTGGCAGCGCTGCGGAAGGGGCAGCTGCGATTTCGTGCTGCGGACAATCCCGAGCGCGTCTACACCTATCATGACCCCTGTTATCTGGGCCGTCACAACCTGCTGTACGACGAGCCGCGCTCTCTTCTCGATGCGCTGCCCGGTATGAAGCGGGTGGAGATGACCAAGCACCGGGATCGGTCGTTTTGTTGCAGCGGCGGCGGATTGGCGCTGTTTTACGAACCCGAGGAGGAAACCCGCATGGGCGTGCTGCGGGTGAATATGGCCAGAGAGGTCGGTGCCGACGTGCTGGTCACCGCCTGCCCCTTCTGCCTGATTAATATGGAGGATGCGGTCAAAATTGCCGGTCTTGAAGGCAAGCTGGAGATCGTCGATCTGACCGAGTTGCTGGCCAGCCGGTTGATCTTTGACCAGGGGCGAGCCTGAAGGAGGCTGTAGACCATCGAACGTTCGCGGGCCATGTTCACGAGAGAGCGTAGAAACCATCTGGCTCACAGGCAACAAGGCCGTCGGGTTGACGGTGAACATTCACATCATGCATTGATGGATTCGTAAAAAGTCCATCACACACTAAGAGATGGCTGAGTAAAAACACAGATATACAAGGAGTAGTGATTTTTTCGCGCAAAGGCATGCCTCAGGCATGTCGAGTGTCGAAAAATATGCTGCGACGTAGTCGATCGAAGTTTTTACGACGCCATCATGCATTCTGAAGGAGGAAACAATGGATATACTAGTTTGTGTCAAAAGGGTGCCCGATCCGTCTGAAAATGATATTCGGTTGAATCAGCACGGTAATGACATCGAAAAAGATGACCTGGTCTACTCGGTCAACGAGTGGGACAACTACGCTGTTGAAGAGGCTATTCAGATTGTAGACAAGATCGGCGGCTCGGTAACGGTTGCCAGCGTCGGCTCCGAGGAGGAGGAAGAGATCCTGCGGCGGCAGATGGCCATGGGCGCCAACAAGGGCGTACTGCTCTCCGATGCCATGACCCAGCAGGCCGACGGTCGTAAGATCGCCCGGTTCCTCAGCGCCTATGTCTCCCAGAACGCCTTTGATCTTATTCTCTGTGGTGCGCAATCGGACGAGGGCGCCAGCCAGGTCGGCGGGATGATGGCGGCCCTGCTCGATCGCCCCTATGCCTCTCTGGTCAATATGATCGAGGTGGTCAGTGAGAACAAATTGAAAATCGGCCGGGAGATCGAAGGGGGTAACCAGGAGATCAATGAGATCGAGATGCCCTGCGTCCTGTCGATTCAGACCGGCATCAACGAGCCCCGTTATGTCAGTATTCGTGGCATCCGTAAGGTCGCCTCGCTGGAGATTCCCTCGTTGAGTGCGGCGGATATCGGCTGCGAGGACTGTGGGCTGCGCTTGCAGAAGCTGGAATATTTCCAGCCAGAATTGGGTGCGGGGGCAGAAATGCTGGTCGGCAATACTGAGGAGTTGGTCGAAAAAGTGGTCGAATTGCTTAAAGCAAAAGGAGGAATACGCTAATGGCCGAGATCTTTACCTATATTGCACACAATGGTGGGGTGGTCGACGATACCGCTCTAGAACTGATCACCGCCGCCCAGGCCATTGACAGCAGTTGCATGCCCACAGCTATCGTCCTTGGTTCTCCGGCAGAGGCGACTGCCATTGCCAAAGACATAGCCCAGTCCTACGCACAGGTGATTATGGTCGGTCACGAGGCGCTCAGCTACCCCAACGCAGAGATTTGCCGCAAGGTTCTCTGCCAGCTGCTGCCGCCCAAAGCCCTGCTGCTGGTTCCCCATAACACCTTTGGTATGGACCTTTCGCCCGGCCTCTCGATCAAGATCGATGCCTCCTTTGCCTCG
>JAQUEZ010000229.1 GCA_028684915.1 Desulfobulbus sp. | reverse complement strand
CCTATCCTTGAGGGCTGTATAGTTGGTGGTGTTCACGGTGGGGCCTCCTTGGTTGGTGTTCAAGTCGGCCACAGTATGACATCATACGATACTGGCTAAAAGATGCGGTTGTTTTGACGCTTACGTTATAACGGTTTCTTCTCTGCCGCAGTCAGCGCAGTGGAAATAGCGTACACCTGTACGTAAACAGGCCGATAACACCGCAGATTCGGTGCCCCGTGATCGCTTACCAACTTTTCGCCAGCCTTGTGGATCTGCCGTCTGCTGCTTACCGTCCCGACAATAAGGATTTCATCAGCGGACTTTGGATGCTATGATATCCGGCTTGCTCCACGTTAGCATGTTCAACATCAGCCTATAATGGTAGCCATGATTCTTGATACTATTGAAAACTTAAGCTCCTATTATTTTTTAAACAGCGGTTTTAAAAAAGCATTTGACTTTCTTTCTCGAGCAGATTTGAAAGATTTACCAGCTGGCAAATATGAAATTGACGGAGAACATATTTTTGCCATCATTGTAAATGATCTTGGCGAGGCGAAAAATGAAGGGCTTCTAGAAGTTCATCGTAAATATATTGACATACAATTTGTTGTAGCAGGAACAGACGAAATGGGCTGGAAACCAAAGAGTCTCTGCCTTCACCCAAAAAGCAATTACGATGAAGAAAGTGATGCACAAAATTTCAAAGATGAACCAGCTACTTGGATTTCAGTACAGAAAAATTCTTATGCAATTTTTTTCCCAGAGGATGCGCATATGGCAATGTTCTCATCTGGCATTATCCACAAAGTTATTATCAAGGTTGCTGTTAACAAGGAATAGGTAGGCGAACTCAACGTTAGCTCTTGATCGGATCTATTCCCCCCTGCAAGGGAATTTTTTCCAAATAGGCATCCCCTCTCCCCGGATATTCAACATCGGAACGCCTTGGGACAGGCCACGTTTTATAATCCGGTAGCATATTTGGTGGCGAATGAGGGCCTGTTTTTTTTGATACTGTGGCCTTCATCCAGTTTTTAAATTTCATCGTGTAACCAGAAAAGAGACTCATGCTCAAAGACGGAGAAAAAGGCGTTATCCGCCAAAGGGGAACTGAAGAAATCAAATATGCAATAGCCCCTCACATGCCTTGTGGACTAGTCACACCAGACCAGCTCCGGGCGCTGGCCGATGTCGCAGATAAATACAAAGTTTCGGAAATCAAAATCACCAGTGCGGCGCGGATTGCTCTCATTGGCCTAGACGAGGACCAAGTGGAGCAGGCATGGAAGGATCTAAAAATGGATCCGGGCCATACCGTGGGGCTGTGCGTGAGGAGTATCAAGGCCTGTCCCGGCATTCAGTACTGCCGCCTAGCCAACCAGGACAGTCTCGAGATGGGAATGGAGTTGGACCGGCGCTACAACGGCATGGTGCTCCCCAGTAAGATGAAAATGGGGGTTTCCGGTTGTAAGATCCAGTGTGCTGAAAACTGCATCAAGGACATTTCTCTTTACGGAACTTCCAAGGGCTGGTCTGTGATGATCGGCGGGAGCGGATCGGCATGGCCTAGACTGGCGGATCTCCTCGTGGAGGATTTGCCCAGTGAGGAAACATTGGAAATGGTGGCCCGCATCATTGACTATTACAAAAAAAATTCCAAACGAGAGCGAGTGGGCCGAATGATTGAACGGCTTGGAATTGATAAGGTCAAGGCTGATCTTCTGTGAACAATTGGGGCGACATACCATGTTTTAAATCCGGTGGCATATTTGGTAGTGGTTTCACTTTTCCCGAAGCTGTTTTTACGGAAGGTGCCGTAAAAGGTGTTGAAACGATCACCCTTTTATCTCGAAGAATCAGCATGTTAACTGCAAAATCGCTTTTCACCTTTTTTTGCAGTTAACTTTCCGATTTTTCAATGTTTTCACAAATACTTTTCAACACCCTTTTGTAGCTTCAACAATATCGAAGAGATTTTCTCCGGTGCGGCTTTCTTGGAAGCAAGGGGTCCGCTGACCAATAAAAAATATTCCCACTCAACTATGACGGAACCATTTTTTTGGAAACAAACGTATGAGACCGGGCTCAAACAGATTGACCGAGATCATAGGGCTATCCTTGAATTAGCGAACGTGCTCTATAGTGCCATCCAGGACGACAAAGGAAAGGAGGCGATTATCCGAGCCTGCCAACGAATCTTGAGCTACACGGTGGAGCATTTTGCACGTGAAGAGAAATACATGGAAGCTTCAGATTTTCCTGATACAGAAGATCATAAAGCGGAGCATGCCCGCCTGATAGAGGAGGCCCGCGAATTGATGCTCCGGATAAAGCTTGATGTACCAGGGGGAACAACCGAAATCTATCATGTGCTCAAATCCATATTTATTGATCATGTGCCGGAATATGATATGCCTTTCGCTGATTATTTTCTGGCGCGGAAGGATTGAAAATATCAGGAGACCACGTTTAATTTGGTAACCGATCAAGGGGGAACCCCAAAGACACCGTCTATCAACAGGCCGATAACACCGCAGATTCGGTGCCCGCGATCGGTTACTTAATTTAAGGGGACCCCTCATGCATCTCAAGATATCAGGAAAGCCTTGAGATGACAGATCGGGTTTGGTTTCACAGAATTTCAGGCACTAAATAGTCGGATATGGAGTCCAAACATTTTTAATAGAAGAAGAGGACTAATCAGGTCTCGAGCAATGGTAGGTATTATGTTGCTGAGCTCGCTATTTGTCGCCACATCGGCCTGTGCAATGATCAGGACCCTACCGTTCCCTGATCTGGTACAATCTGCTTACGTGATCGTCATTGCCAAAGTTATCGAAAAAGTCAGCGGCCCTAAATCTAAACATGGATATCATCAAATCAAAAATATTCTCATGCCAGAGAAAGTCCTTAAAGGTGACCTGACCATTCACGAGACCTTTGAAATCCTCACTCCCAATACCAAGGGTAAGTGGAGGGAAGACATGGTCACTTTTCCCGACAAGGGGTGCCGAGTTATACTGTTTTTGAAGAAGAGGACGAGTGAAGGCCCCTTCAACATTGTTAATGGAATTCAGGGATTGTGGCCCTTACAGGATGGCTCTAACAAAACACTCGGAATGGGGTTTAGATATTCCATCGGCGATGTTGAAAAAGAACTCCGATCCAACATCCATAGTATGTAATAGGACAAAAGGGACGCCCTAATAATAGCCGATCGGAGGCAGACCACGGTTTATGAGAGTGCCCTTTGCGATAAAAGGAAAGGCAGCCCCAAATGATGAAATCCGGTGGCGAATTTGGTAGCGGTTTCACTTCCGACAGACCGCTTTTCACGGTTGCCTCCGCAAAAAGTGTATTGTAACTTTATTAATTTCGTAGAAATTTTCCGCATTGCGGCGGCCTTCGGAGCCAGAGGCCGAGCATAAGGAAGTAGTATGATTATTTTTTCCTCTGAGGGTAGCTTTTCAAATGAATGTTTACTGTGTCTCTTACGATCTGATAAATACCAATCATAACTACGAGCCATTGTTCACTGAATTGAAGAAATGCGCTAGCTGGTGGCATAACTTAAATTCGACGTGGCTTATCTATACTTCTGAAAATGCAAATGAATTATGCAATCGCATTAGCAAATATTTGGAAAAAAATGACAACCTTCTAATTATCAAGGTGACGGGGGATTACTCAGGTTGGCTTCCCAAACAAGCATGGGAATGGATTAGTGAACGCGTCCGGTAACAGCTTTGGAAACAAAATGATAAGATCAGTTATTCATTTTCATGCTGATTTCATTGAATATTTTCGACAATGCATGTTTAATAAAGGCGCCGAAGCGAATCCGCAATAAATCCTTAAAAACAGCTACTTAAATAGAAAAAGCAATGCCCAGACTGGAAACGGCTTGATCGCAAAACCAAACGGACACTCGCCACACAGGTTCTCGCGGAAGTGTAGCTGGATATGATTTCAACCAACTTGTACTCGCACCAAAGAAGCATTGTTGGGGATAAAGGGACAGACATCGCATAAAGGCATTATCAGCCTCCAGAAGATGGCGCGCTTGATCGAAATATTTAACTCCAGCCAGGTTGTCCACCTCAGGGAATCTCGCCGATCCGCACGGATTCTCAAAAATGATGGACTCCGATATATTAGGGAATTAATTGACAACCGCATTATCAACCGGTTTTGGCCTACCAGGGTTACAGCCCCGCTATGCGTGATTTTTTGCCCAGCGCTCCGCTGCGGGCCGAACTGCTCAAGTCGATTCGTTACCCCGAGATCAGTTATCGAAAATTCTGCACCGAGGAATATTTTGGCCTGGATCGGAAACAAAATCGGGAATTTTGCGGTTTGTCCCTTAACCGGAAGGAGATGATTGATCATACCCGATTGTGCCAATTCCGTCGCTCGCTCACCTTTACGCAACAGGTCAACCTGCTGGTTTACATGCTCGACCATTTCAACCAGTCGGGGCTGTTGGGCGAAGCATCTCTCCATGGCGTTGATTCCACGGAAATGGCCACCGACTGCAAGCATCCGTTGACGACGCTGAAAATCAATGGCAAGACAATTCGTATCTTTGGCGATCTCGACTGTGACTGCGCAAGCGGCGTAACAAACGGGACAAGTCGTCCTATGTAATCGGGTACCGCCTACGCACGCTGACCGTCATTGATGCCACAACCGGCCACAGTTTCCCCTTGGCGTCACTTTTGGTATCTGCCAACCATCACGACAGCCATTTCCTGCCGTTTCTGGTCAAACTGGGTCAGGCTATGGGGATAGAGTTGAAGCTGATAACCGCCGATGAGGCCTATCATGACAAGGACGACGCCATGTTTATGGAGACCGGCGTTCGGGTGGTCACTCCGCCATCCTCCAAGGTACGCCTTCCAGAACATGTCGATACCCGGACTGGATCAATCTTTTGTCATGGCGGCTGCGCGGTTCCCATGCCCCACATAGGCGTTGAGGATGGATGCCTCGAGTACAAATCGACGCAACCACAGGGGAATGCAATTATGGTGAACCTTGCCGTAAATATCGATTGATCCCTCTGGATAGCGGCTGGTTCCAAAGAGCGCCCGGCAGCACCGAACATGTGCAGGAAGCACGGGAGATGCGTAAGAATTGCGAACATCCCTTCAATCTCCTAAAGCATCAAACCGGTATGGAGACAGTCCGGGTTCGTAGCCAACAGGCCACCCTGGCTCGCTGCACCATCAGCAGCTTGGCCGTATTGCTGATTAAAATGGCTGGTGTTCGCAGATAAAGCTCAGCCCTTAATCCGCAGCAAACACTGCCCTGGAAGACAAAAAAAGCAGTGCAGCTGTTAACAGATTGATATAACGGAACATAAACTATTCGACCGGCTTCCAGCCATTGCCGATCTTTACGCACTGCTCACCAAAACACAAAGGGACTGCCCCCCAAGAGGGCTCGAACGTCCAAAAAATATCGAATGAGCAGCGGCGCCAAGCAGCGGTAATCGGTAGGCAGATGAAAAAAAGCGGCTGATTCAGCTTGAGGCAAGCCGAAAACCTGTTCGCCGAGAATACTTTTCAACACCTTTTTTATGTCAAAAAACATTCACTATGATAGAGGCTCACCGGTTACCAATATCCAGCCGATTTTTTCTCCCGCAGGTACTGCGTCAGTAGTTTTATCAACCAGAGAATCCATATTTTCATGAAGTCACCTCCTGCCCCCTTACCCCAATTAAACGGTCATGCTGAACTTATCGACACCCACTGTCATCTCGACATGGAAGCCTACAGCAACGATCTTGAGGCGGTTATCGACGCCGCAAATCTGCACGGAGTAACCCGCATCATTACCATCGGCATCGATCTGATCAGCTCCGCAGCAGCGGTTCGCCTAGCTGAGCAGTACCCCAATGTCTATGCCACGGTGGGTATCCATCCCCATGATGCAGGTCAGGTTACCCCCCAGGCCCTAGAGCAACTGCGTCTGCTTGCCGGTAATGCGCGTGTGGTCGGCTACGGCGAGATCGGGCTTGATTATGTCAAAAACTATGCGCCACAATCCGTACAACTTGAGGCATTAGCTCAACAACTCAGCCTGGCTCAGGAACTGGAGTTACCAGTCATTATCCATGATCGTGAGGCACATGAAGACACATTGCGCCTGCTCAAGGCCGCAGGCCCATTCCCGAGAAAAGGCGTGATGCACTGTTTTTCCGGTGACACCGGACTGGCCGAGGCAACTATTGATCTTGGTTTTTACATCTCTATTCCCGGCGTAGCCACCTTTGCCAACGCCAATACGTTGCGGGAAGTTATCCAGGCAGTGGATTTGGATTTGCTGCTGCTAGAAACCGATGGCCCCTTTCTCGCGCCGGTTCCCTACCGGGGAAAACGCAATGAACCCAAGTTCATGCTTTACACCGCGCAGATGGTGGCCGACCTGAAAAACATTCCTTTAGAAGATGTGGCAGCGGCAACGACCGCCAATGCCGTCCGCCTCTTTCAGTTGCCGGAGACCAGCAATGATCCGCGATAACCTGACCCAAATCCGGACAAATATCATTGCTGCTGCCCATAAAAGCGGCAGAGAGGCGGAGACGATCAAATTGGTGGCAGTAAGCAAATTTGTTGCAGCCGATCGTATCCAGGAGGCACTGGATTGCGGGCAAACCCTGTTTGGTGAAAATTACCTTCAGGAGGCAGCGGATAAAATTCCATCCATGGGGCAAACGGCCCAATGGCATTTTATTGGCCACCTGCAGTCCAATAAAGCCAAACAGGCCGTAGCCCTGTTTGACATGGTTGAAACCGTTGATCGCCTGAAAATTGCCAAGGCCTTGGATGCCCAGGCAAAGCTCCTGAGTAAAACCCTCTCGATCCTTATCCAGGTGAACATCGGACGCGAGTCGCAAAAGTCCGGCATCCTCCCTGAAGGGACCGCGCAGTTGCTACAGGCTATCCGCGAAGAAACCAATTTGCAGGTGCGCGGCCTCATGGCCATGCCGCCGTTTTTTGACGCTCCAGAAAAAAGTCGTCCCTATTTTCGCAAGTTGCGGATACTTTCAAATCAACTTGCCCAGCGACAGCTTTTCACTGATAATACCCGTGTCGAACTCTCCATGGGGATGTCCGGGGACTACGAAGTCGCCATCGAGGAGGGGGCGACCATCATTCGCGTCGGCACCGCACTGTTCGGCAACAGAGGATGAGCGACAATAAGCAACCAATATACGACCTGGAAGCAAGAAAAACAGCGCTCGGAGAAATATAGCTTTCCCCGTATGTAACACCATTTTTGATAATAACGGAGTATTAACTAATGCGCATCACTATGATTGGTACCGGTTACGTTGGCTTGGTTACCGGTACCTGCTTTGCCGAATTCGGCCATTTCGTCACCTGCGTCGATAAGGTAGAGGAAAAAATTAACCGCCTTAAAAACGGTGAAATTCCGATCTATGAACCAGGCCTAGACGCCCTGGTCAAAAAAAACTGCGATGAAGGGCGCCTGAACTTTACCACAGACCTCGCCAAGGCCGTTCCCAATGCCGAAGCTGTTTTCCTGGCAGTGGGCACCCCGAGCTCGCGCCGTGGCGATGGCTATGCCGACCTCACCTATGTCTACGAGGCCGCCCGCGAAGTCGCTAAACATCTCCAGGGCTATACGGTCGTGGTCGATAAAAGCACCGTACCGGTGGGTACGGCACGACAGGTCTACCGGGTTATCAGCGAAACTAATCCAGATGCAGATTTTGACGTCGCCTCAAATCCTGAATTTCTACGTGAAGGCGCTGCAATTACAGATTTCATGCACCCGGATCGGGTAGTGGTTGGAGTTGAATCGGAACGGGCAGGTAAGGTCCTTAAAGAAATCTACAAACCACTCTATATCCGGGACACGCCCATCGTGTATACCACCATCGAAACAGCCGAGCTGACCAAGTATGCCGCCAATGCTTTTCTCGCAGTTAAAATCAGTTTTATCAATGAAATCGCTTCGGTCTGCGAGGCGGTGGACGCCAACGTAATAGACCTAGCCAAAGCCATTGGAATGGATGGCCGAATCGGCAATAAATTTCTTCACCCAGGCCCCGGTTACGGTGGATCCTGCTTCCCCAAGGACACCTTGGCCCTGATGCGTATCGTCCAGGAACATGGAGAGAGTGTGCGCATTGTCGAGGCAGCGGTGGAAGTAAACTCTGCGCAGAAGGCGCGAATGGTAAAAAAAATCCGGGAAATGCTTGGTGGATCCGAAACCGGTAAAACTATTGCGGTGCTTGGCTTGACCTTTAAACCGGAAACAGATGACATGCGGGATGCGCCAGCTGCGACTATCTTGCCGGCACTTCTTGAAAAAGGGGCTCGGATACGTGCCCACGACCCCAAGGGGATTGAAGAGGCCAAAAAATATCTTCCCGCAGGGATTGAATATATCGACAACCCCTATGATACCGTCAAGGATGCCGACTGCGTAGTCCTGATGACCGAATGGAATCAGTACCGGGCACTTGACCTGCAACGGATTAAGGAAGCTTTAAAAGCACCGGTATTCATTGACCTGCGCAACGTTTACGATCCGGAAACCATGCGGGCGGCCGGGTTTAAGTATACCGGCGTGGGCAGAAAGTAAACAGAAGACAAAAACTCCCCTTCAGGACGAGATCCTGGAGGGGAGAATCGCATGAGCCACTTGCGAATCGATAACGATCCGCAACGGAAAAACTTATTTACGGCGGGATGAGGCCCGTTTTGCAGCTTTCAACGGGTTAACGCGAATCTTGACTATCTTCACTTCGGGTTTTGCATGGGTTGCAAAATTGCAAATACCCAAACGCCATTTTGCTGCCGGGTTTACATAGGAATCACAAAATTTATTCCCTTCCGTCTCAACGATCCGATCGCATCCCTCACATTTTTCAATTACCGGGAGAAACGCACCGTCGCTGAACTTTGCCATCTTGTCTGTCTGCATATCGGCAACTCCTGAAAAAATATAAACTTTTTCTTGAATCAGAAAAAAATCTTCCTTACAATTACTGAGGCGATACAAATGAGCATGCCTCTCACTTAAAAAATGACTTTTATAAAAGCAAAAGCACGGTCTGTCAACACTTACTCACCATTGCTGAGTATGAAAAACAGGAATCCGTTCGGAGATTTTGTATGCCGATCTATGTTTGGAGTGGAAAAAACAGCTACGGCGAAAAGCGTAAAGGTGAAGTCGAGGCCATCGATGAAGCCGGTGCGCGGTCCCAACTCAGACGCCTGCGGATTGACAATCCAAAGATCAAAGAGAAACCAAAAGATATCTTTGAAAATATCGCCCTGTTCCAGCCCAAGGTCACTGGCAAGGATCTTGTTATTTTCACCCGTCAACTCTCTACCATGATTGACGCGGGCCTCCCTTTGGTGCAGTGCTTGCAGATTTTGGGGAAACAACAATCCAACGCAACCTTCAAAAAGGTGTTGATTGCCATCCAAAATGATGTCGAAACCGGGACCACTCTGGCCGATTCAATGCGCAAACATCCCAAGGTGTTCGACAGCCTCTACTGCAACATGATCGAAGCGGGCGAACTTGGCGGTATCCTCGACACCAT
>JAQUEZ010000044.1 GCA_028684915.1 Desulfobulbus sp. | reverse complement strand
TCAATCCCAAGATTCCAGCAGTCCTGGTAGCCGTTGTCGTCACCACGGTTACCTCCTACCTCACCGGCTTTAACAACGATATGAAGGTCCCGGTTGAGACCATCCAACTGCAGGAATTGCCCACCCTCATTAACGAATTTAACCACGAGATCAAGGCCCTTAGCGATCTGGGCGCCGAGCGGATGACGATTGGCAAGGAACTGGAAAAGGTGCAAAATGAGGCCAAAGGTCACGGCACATCCATTGAGGCCATCAATCTCAAAAGCCAGATTGAGATCCTCAGCGCCAAGATGAAGGACGCGCAAGAGCACAGCGCAGAGATTCGTCAACAACTGCGTCGGCTCAAATTTGAAAAAGCCCAGGACGGCGATAAATCAATCTTCTTTGCCAAAACCAGCATCCCGGATGGCATGACCACTGATCACGGCACATGGAGGATGAAGGTAAGTAACTCTGCGCTGAAAGCAGACAGCCTCTTGCTCATGGGTGGTGGCGCCATTGTTGGCAAAATTCCCGAAGGGCTACCCACCTTCACCATGCCCAAAATCAACGGCAGTGTTACCATGAAACTGTTGCCGACCGCAGTTATCATCAGCTTGCTCGGCTTTATGGAAGCCATCGCCATTGCCAAGGCCATGGCAGCTAAGACCGGCCAGAAACTTGACCCCAACCAGGAGCTCATCGGCCAGGGCTTGGCCAATATTCTCGGCTCCTTTGGCTCCAGCTATGCGGTTTCCGGCTCCTTCTCCCGATCTGCGGTCAACCTGCAGGCCGGTGCCGTGACCGGTATTTCCAGTGTCATCACCTCTATTTTCGTCGTCATTACCCTGCTTTTCCTGACCCCTCTGCTTTACCACCTGCCCCAAGCGGTTCTGGCTGCGGTGATCATGATGGCGGTTATCGGTCTGGTCAACACCAAAGGTTTTATCCACGCCTGGCATGCGCAAAAGCATGACGGTATCATCTCCGTCATCAGCTTCCTGGTGACCCTGGCCTATGCGCCCCATCTCGACAAGGGCATCATGGTTGGCGTGGCCCTGTCCATGGGTGTATTCCTCTACAAATGCATGCGGCCGGTCGTGGCCAAACTGTCGATGTACAAAGACGGTTCGCTGCAGAGTGCCGAGCATCACCGTCTGCGCGGTTGCCGCCATATCGCGGTGGTTCGTTTCGACGGTCCTCTTTTCTTTGCCAATGCCAGCTACCTGGACGAGCAGATTATCAAATTCCGTAACGAGATGCCCGATCTGCGCTATGTACTCCTGGACGCCTCGGGTATTAACGACATCGACGCCTCGGGCGAAGAAGAGCTAGCCCTACTGGTTGATCGGCTCCATGCGGCGAAATACGGCTTTGCGGTCTGCAATGCCAAGGGACCGATTTTGGCCGTACTGGATCGGACCCATCTCTTTGACAAAATCGGTCGCGAGAACTTCTACCCCGACACCAAGGCTGCAGTAGCGGATATCGTCCACAAGGTCCACGAAAGCCCAGATTTGCCTATCGAAGGGTGCAAGAGCTGTCCGCTGACCAAATACCTGCCCGAGTAATCAAGCTGTTTCTCTTCATTCTCGGCTCCCTCCTGGTTTGTCCAGAAGGGAGCCGTTTTCCCTTTTCCTCTCTTGCCTTTCAACCAGTCACCGCTTTAATTGCTGGATTTTTCCGCCTTAAGCAAAAATTCTTTTCCCTTCTGCTCCAAATCCAGATACTCTAGAGAGTTTGCATCTGAGTAAACCAGAGAAATCGACCTAAGCGGCTGTTTTCCCATGCCGGAGCCTACAGCCTGACCCCATGACTTCCCCCGCAACCAACACGCGATGACATTCTCAGGCACGACACCCCCTACATCAGATATGCGGGCGCAGGAGGGCAACTGGCTCCCGGAGAACCTAGCCCGGATCACCACCAGCCTGTCTAAAATTGCCGACCAATCCTTTGCCGCCAAACCGGTGGCTATTTTCGATTTTGACAATACCTGTATCTTCCGCGATATCGGTCAGGCCCTGTTCCGCTTCCAGGTGCAGCATCTGTGCTACCGGATCAAACCCGGTGAGCTGGCCGCGATACTGCCTCAGGAAACAGGCGAACTGGCCGGCATCCCCGTGTCCTTCATTCGCAGCACGCTGTTAGCCGCCTATACCAATCTCTGGCCGCTGATTCAGCAGGGGCACATCGAGTCTGCCCAGCAAACGAGCGACTACGCCCTGTTTGCCACACTGCTCCTCTGGTGTACCGACATGGCCCGCAAGGCCGAGCACCTCGGCCCCCGGTATGTGCTGCCGTTCATGGGCAAGATGCTCTCGGGTTTCACCACAAACGAGTTGCGGCAACTGGCGCAGGAAGTCGTAGATAAGGTGGTGCTGGAACCGCTGGTGGAAGAAACACTGGAGGTTGAAGCGCCGCAGCCCATCGGTCGAATCAGCGCAAGCTATTCCCTTGGCTTGCATGCTTATCCTGAAATGCTGGCGCTGATGCAACAGCTGGAAGCCCTGGGTATTGAGCGCTATGTGATCTCGGCGAGTACCGAGTGGCTGGTGGAAGGAGCGGCGCCTCGACTTGGCTTTGCCGTCGATGCCGACCATATCTACGGGATTCGCGTGCAGCTAGCCGAGGGGGATCGCCTGACCATCAACGACTCACCCGCCTACCCCACTACTTACCGTGAAGGCAAAGCAGAAATCATCACCCGACGAATCAAGGGGACCCCGGTCCTGGTGGCCGGCGATGCCGATACCGACTATGAAATGCTCACCCTGCCGGACGTACCGATCCGCCTTCTGATCAACCGCCGGCAAAGCGGACTTATTGCCAGCCTCTACCAGAGTCCGGGCGTTCTCCTCCAGGGAGTGGATCTCACCAAAGGATGTTTTCGTCCTTCGCGAGACTCGATCAGCACCTGAGCGATTGCAACACCATCAACGCAAAACAGCGGGGCATCTTCAATTAGATGTCCCGCTGTTTTTTTTATGGTCACCTGACCTGCTGAGGGCTTCAGGCCTTTTTCAATGTCTTGGCAAAATCAAGCATGCGTTGAATCGGAATTTTAGCCTTTGCTGCCAGTTCAGGGGCAACATGGATCTCACCGGCGCCGGTTTCCAGCGCATGGGCCAGTTTCTCAAGCGAGTTCATCTCCATCCACGGGCAGCGAGCGCAACTCTCGCAGGTGGCGCCGTCGCCGCCGGTCGGGGCACTGAGCAAAATTTTGTCCGGGGCCAGCTGCCTCATCTTGTTAAAGATACCGGCGTCGGTGGCAACAATGAATTCCCTGTTGGGCAGGTTCTGTACCGCCTGGATTATGGCCGTGGTCGAGCCAACCACATCGGCCTGGTCCACCACCTCCTGGGGAGATTCGGGATGCACCAACACCGCAGCCTCCGGGTGCAAAGTACGCATCTTCATCAACGCATCGGCCTTAAACTCTTCATGGACCACGCAGGACCCCGGCCAGAGAATCATTTCGACCCCGGTCAGCTGCTGCACGTATCTTCCCAGGTGCCGGTCTGGGCCCCAGAGGATCTTCTCCCCTTTCTCCGCCAGGTGCTTAATCACCGGCAAGGCAATACCCGAGGTGACCACCCAATGGGCGCGCGCCTTAACTTCGGCACTGGTATTGGCATAGACCACCACGGTATAGTTCGGATGACGGTCACAGAAATCGCTGAACAGCTCAATGGGACAGTTTTCGTCCAGAGAGCAGGTCGCTGCCAAATCGGGCATCAGCACCCGCTTCTCATTATTAAGGATCTTAGAGGTTTCGCCCATGAACCGCACCCCGGCCACGACCAAGGTTTGGGCCGGATGCTCGGTACCGAATCGGGCCATCTCCAAGGAATCGGCGACGCAACCGCCGGTCTCCTCGGCCAGATCCTGAAGGATCCCTTCGGTATAGTAATGGGCCACTAAAACTGCATTTTTTTCCTGCAGCATAGTTTTAATACGCTGTTTCAGGGCCTCTGTTTCTGCAGCCGGCAAAACGCGTTTCACCGGATGCGCGGGGATTTTCACCTGGGGAATGGTGACCTCTGCCAGGACTTCTCGTACTCCGTTTTTCATGGCCTACTCTACATGCTTAGCTCAACCTATCTCCCGCCGCCAAGTTGATCGCCACGGGAACTCCAACCGCAAGAACCCTACTACCGCAAATGCCCTCACAGCACAACCCTTTTCCCTTTTCCACCCCAGAGCTGGCCGACAGCGCAAAACCACGACCTGAAAATAAATTTACAAACCCTCTCCATAATGGTTTTATCTCTACAAAGGCTCAGGTATACTTTGGTTTCCTTTAGTCCCCCTTTTTTTGCGGAATCGCCCATGCATGTCTATCCATCGGAACTCGTCGCCCTGATTACCCAGCGATGGAATGATGCGTCCGCAGCAGAGCAGGCAATCGGCGAACAACCTCTGGGGAACCTACCGGGCAAGGTTGCCCTGGAGCAACTGATCTCCACCTGCTATCAGGTGAGCATGATGCGGGAGGAAGACCGACCGGTCACCCTGCGTTTAACGGTAGCTTCGCCCGAGCTTTTCCCTCCGGATCAAGGCCCCCCGAAAGGGTTTCTTCGGGTACTGTTTTCTTCTCCCCGATCATTTAATGAATACGAACTGCGCCGCCTATCACCGGCAGTGGACTTCGAACGCTCCCTGATCGGCGTCGCCCCCCATCCAGAAAAAGGATTTGAAATCTGGGGATTGGTCAACTCAGGCATCCGCTGGCTGCAAGAGGAACGGGGCGGGAACAAAAAAACCAACCAACTCCCCGACACCTTTGGGATTCACGTCACCGGGCCGGGCATGCTCACCATCTGCCGTGGCCCCAAAATTATTGCCACCCTCAACAGCGGTCGCCTGTTGGACTCCACCGCCAATGCCTTTCAGTCCAAGTGGATGAACAAGCTCTTTGCCGAGCAGCGGGAAAACCTGCTGCAAATGCATGAAGCATTCCGTGCCAGCGTGCTCTATCCGGTGGCCAAAATCGAGGACGAATTCATAGATCGCCTCCAGTTCCAACTGCTCAAACGGGTCATCAGCGTCACCCGCATATCTCGCCACGGCGGCACCTTTATTATTTTTCCCAGTTCCAATCCATCCGAGTTGTCGGCGGAAAACCCGCACATCCAGATCAAATACCGGTTCCTCCAGGATGAGGCTATCCAGCGTCAACAGAATCTGATGATCCGCACCATCCGCCTCGCCACCACCGCGCTGGGCGACATCAACGAGCCAGACAAAATCGTCTCCTGGAAAGACTACGTCGAGCTGCGCCACGAATCTGCGGTCTACGACCTGGAAGAGGCCCTTTACGAGCAGGCCCAATTCGTAGCCAGCCTAGCCTCGGTTGATGGCGCCGTGGTGACCACCGGTCAGGCCGCGATCGGTTTCGGCGGCATGATCGTGGGCTCGCTGGATAAACTCACCGAGGTGGCCATTGCCAACGATATTGAGGGCAAGATGCTCTCCTTGGCCAAAATAGAGGGGTATGGCTCCCGCCATCGCTCGGTTTACCACCTCTGCAATGCCATCCATCACGTCATGGCCATCGTTGTCTCCCAGGACGGCAACGTCCAGTTGGCGAAGTGGCGCAACGGCATCGTCACCTGCTGGGATCTAACCAGCCAGATGTTTATCGGCGACAACTAAAGAGCATTCAGCGCTTCATCTCCCGGCTCCCCCCTTCTTCCGTCATCGTTTGAATTTCCCCTTTGATCAACTGCCAGGAGATCAGGGTGCAACTCACCGCCCCCACCCCCATCCAGCCGAGCATGACCACCTTGTCCGCCCAGTTGTAGGAGAGAAACCACATCGCCAGGGCGCCGATCATAAAGTAAAAAAAGACCATTAACGAGGAGGCTGCACCGGCATCCCGATCCACCTGTTCAAGAATCAGATTGTTCCCCGCAGGACGACAGAAAGAAAAACAGAAGGTGAGCCCGAACATCGGCAGGGTCAGCCGCCAGGGGGTTGGTATCCAAGGGCAAAGCAACAGTATTGAGGCGAGCATCATGCCAATAAAAGCCAGCGACATGAGGCGAATAATCGTGACAGAACGCACCACCCGTGAAAAAGCTATCGGCGCCAGGACAAAGGCTAGGGCGTTAAAGCCGAAAAAATAGCCGTATTGTTGCTCGTTATAGCCGTATTCGAGGATATAAATCTCAGAAGAGGAGCCGATGAAGGCGAAAACCGGAATACAGGTGAAGGACAGTGTCAGTAGCAGAGAAAAATAACGGCTGTTTTTCAAAAGACGTAGATAACTTGAAGCCACCTCGCGAAAGCCGGGCGGCTTCTGCGGCACCAGAGATTCGTCCATGGCCCAAACACCGACAAAAGCGATGGTCCCGAGCAGCGTCTGAAGGGCAAAAATCCAGTGCCAGGAGAACAGCTTGATGATCCAGCCGCCGAGGATGGGGGCGATCATTGGCGCCGTGGCCACAATCACCCCGATCTGGATAAAGACCCGCTGGCGCTCCAAACCGGTGAACCGATCCTTGCTGATGGCAAAGACAATGGCCGAGGCTGCGGCAGCTCCGGCCCCCTGGAGTACCCGCCCCAGGATCATCATCGGCGCGGTCTGCGACAGGGCACAAATCAGGCAGGCGAAGATAAAGAGCCCCACCCCGAACAGCAGCGGTGGCCTGCGGCCGTAACGGTCGGAAAGCGGACCATAGATCAGCAAAAAACCGCAGTAGGCCATGAAAAAGGTGACCAGGGTCAGGTTGATGGTCACCGCCGGGGCGTGCAACTCCCGTTGCAGGAGCGGCAAAGCCGGCAGATACATGTCGGTGGCCAGCGGTGGAAAGGCCGACAGCAGCGCCAACAAAAAAATAATCGGGGGAAAACGTTTTCTCATCTCGACCAAACAACCCATCACACACTCCTGGAATACCGCGTTTCATGAGTGCGTGAAACAGCACGGACTCGAACCTCTCTGCAGCCACCATCACCGATTTCACACGGCAACGCAAGTGCTCCTTATCCAGGCAACACCGCTGCCAGCGCCTGCCCCAAAGCCCCAACCTTGTAAGGTTTGGCCAGTACGCCTTGAAATCCGTAACTGCGAAAATCGGCCATAATCGGGTCATGGGAATAACCGCTGGAGACGATCAGGCAAGCATTCGGATCGCGGGCAAGGATCTGTTGCGCCGCCTCCTTGCCGCCAAGACTACCGGGAATGGTCAAATCCATAATCACTGCAGCATAGCCCTCTCCGGCAGCAATCGCCTTATCGTAACGGGCAATAGCCTCCAACCCATTACTGCAGGTATCGACCTCGTAACCGAGATAGTCAAGCATGGCCGAAGCTATATCACAGATAGCCGCCTCATCATCCATCACCAGGATCCGCCGCCGATAGTCATCCTTCAGCGGCATGGCTGCCAGCGGTTCCTGCTCCTGCACCCTAGGCCTGGCCTCGGTGGCTGGCAGCATCAGGGTAAACCTCGTCCCCTGGCCGGACGTTGAATCAACGGTAATCGTCCCGCCGTGACGGTTGATGATTGAATAGGCAGAGGCCAAGCCTAGGCCACTGCCTTCGGCCTTGGTGGTGAAGTAGGGATCAAACACCCGTCCCAAAGTCTCGGCGGCCATGCCCACCCCATTGTCTTCTAGGCAGACACACACGTATTTTCCGGGCGAAAGGGCGGAAACCGATCCTTCAGCAATAGGACAATTCTCAGCGGTGATTTTAAGCCTGCCTCCATCGGGCATGGCCTGAACCGCATTGATAATGATGTTATTAAGGACCTGGGATATCTGACCGCCATCGGCCTCGACAGACCACAGCTCCTCGGGCACCTCGGTTTCCCCTTTGACCTTGCTGCCTAGCAGCATCAGAGAAATGGACTCGTTGATCAGCTCACCAATGGCAAGCACCTTTTTCACCGGCTCACCGCCCCGGGCAAAGGTCAACAACTGGCCGGTCAACTCAACTGCCCGGATGGCTGCATGCTCTGCTGCTTTGAGTGGACCAGTAGCCGGATGCGCTGCATCCATCAGTATCTGGGCATAGGACAGATTACCCATGATCCCGGTGAGGATGTTATTGAAATCATGGGCCAGGCCACCGGCCAATAACCCGATGGATTCCAGTTTCTGGAATTTGACCAACTCGTTATGCAGCAGTTCCCGCTCGGTAATATCGGTGTAGATGACCACGATGCGGTTACCGATCATCTGCGCATTGGCAATGGCCTGACGCATCTCCCCATTTTTACAGGTGATATGGATCTCAAAGGGTTTGATCGGGGTCCCCTGGAGGCGCGCGCGCATGAGTTCTTGCTGCCACTCGGCAATCAGGGGCTCACGAGAGCTGGGATCAGGATAGGCGAGCAGAAACCACTGTTCATCGGTGGGAATCTCATCCAGGCTGTAGCCATAACGCTGGCTGAAATTGATATTGATGTACTCGATGGTGGTGCCGTCACTCATGACAACGCCCACCGGCATGGCATCAAGAATATCCCGCAACTCCTGGCTGCTTTGGGCCAAGTTATCAGAGGTCTTTTTATAGGTAGCAATCTCCCGCCGCAGAAGCACGTAGATCAGGGCTGCGGTGCTGCCGACAAAAAACCAGCCTTTGAGGGTCTGAACCCGAGTAATCAGCTGGCTGTCCTGAAGTAAAAGCGCCACCAGCTGATCGGAGAACACGACCCACAGCACCGAGACAGCCAGGTAGATGGTCGCAATTTTCAAGGGAACCGAACCCCAACCAAGAAGCTGAAATCGTTCCATAATAAGCCCCCGTTTAGAGAGGTGTTGAGTGCCATGGGCCTTAAACGAAGTGATGGCGTTCCTCCTCCGGCACATGAAGAGCATCCAACCGCAATCGATGACGGTTATCAAACAGACGACGCTCGATACCACGCACTGCGATGACGATGCCGAAACCGGTGGCGGCACAGAGTAAAAACATAATCATAATCTGGTAATGGACCGCATCCATCGGGCTTGAGCCACCGAGAATCTGACCGGTCATCATTCCCGGTAGACTCACAAGACCGGCGGTGGACATAGAGTTGATGATCGGCATCATGCCAGCGCGGATAGCCTGACGCCGGATCTCGCCAACGGCTTCGGTCGCGGTCTGCCCCAGAAGCAATCGTTGTTCGATAACCCGCTGCTGCTGCCACAGGGTTTCGGTCATCCGGTCCATACTCAGGGAAACCCCACTCATGGCATTGCCGAGCATCATTCCCAAAAGAGGGATGGCGTACTGTGGTGTATACCAGGGCTGTTGGCCGATGATCACTGTCAACGCCAGCAGGGTAACGGTGAAGGAGGAGAAAAACATGGCGCCGGAGCCAATGAGCCAGCCCTGAATACCGCGAAGAGATCGGTGCTGACGCGCAACGACCTCCCGCCCGGCTGAAGCGAGCATTACCAGAGAAATCAGCACCATATACACAATGTGCACATGGCTGAAAAGCAGACGCAGAATATGACCGATCAGCAGCAGTTGCACTGTGGTGCGGATGGCAGCAATGGCCAAGTTTTTCCCCAGGCCCAATCGCAAGCGCCAGGAAAGCAGGCCAAGCAGGATCAGCAGGGATGCGGCCAGGGAAAGGTCAAAGGGAGAAAGCGGTTTAACGTTCATTGGCCGCCTCCTCGGGAACAAGGAGGTGTCCGCCCTTTTCCATGGTCATTTTACGGCTGCAGACCCGGTCAAGCTGGGCCGGATCGTGACTGACCCAGATGAGAGGGGCCTGATTGTCGCGACCGTAGCTGCAGAACAATTGCTCCGCCTTGGCCACAGAGTGCTGATCAAGACTGGCTGTGGGTTCATCAAGCAACAGGCAGGACGGTTTATTGTGGAGCAGACGGAGAATAGACATTCGCTGGCGCTCACCGGTGGAAAGGCGACTGACCTGCCAATTCTTGACCGAATGGTCAAAGCCGAGTTGATTGAGTAGGGCCTCATCGATGTCCGCAAAATCTTGAAAATGGTCCCCTACCAGGTCAAGCCACCAGCCGCTCTCCGCGGGTAAGAGGCCGACCATTTTTCGCCAATGCGGTGCGGATATGGAATCGGCATCAACCCCTCCAAGCGAGAGGCTCCCGGTGCGCGGATCAAGATCGGCAATCGCCCGCAGCAACAGGCTTTTTCCCGCTCCTGAGGCGCCATGCAGCCCCATACACTCGCCCCCTTTGACTCGAAACGAATAAGGACCACGGTTTTGAAAACAGAGCTTGGTCACTTCTAAATTCGGCATGCAGACTCCTCATGCAAGTGGGCAGTTTGCATACTTATGCAAGCCCGCTAAGTACTTGGACTAAATAATCCGCAATCTGGTCAGCGCCATTCATGGGTATTGCGGCCAACCTTCCTGCACCAGGCAAGCGGCACAGCTGCTCCAACCAGGTGCCGTCTTCAAGATCGCATTCATTAATTTCCCACGAAAGCAGGTGCCTGTCAAGAAAGGCCTCAAGCACGGTTGATTCGCGAAAATTTGGCCGTTTAACATACCCATAGGCAGTTTGTCCCTGAAAGGCTTCGGCCACGGTGGAGTAGCCGCTTTTGCCGACCACCAAATCGGCCGCAGCCACCAAATCAGGAAAGTACCAGGGACCGTCCTGGGCAAGAAAACGCAAATTTCCGCTGAACTCATCCTCTCGGCTCCAACCGGTGAGGACAAAAACCGCATCCTTCCTCCGCAACAGCGAGGCTAAATCAATACCCTGCTTTTGTCTGGTCTGCACACCGCCCATGGTGAGCAGAATCAGTAACTGCTCCGGCGCACAGAAGAACCGTTGCCGTATCCGCTCCGGTGCGTGCAGACTACGGGCCACCGGCTCGACCACCAAATCACAAGCCTGGGGGGTACAAATCGGCGTGGTTTGAATGTGGTGATCGGCCTGTTGAAAAAGTCCCCGCAGATAGCTGATTTGTGCCGCCAATTCGGGACACTGCTCAAGATAGCCCTGATAGATCCAGTCCCAGGTGAAATTTTCCACCAGCACCGAAACAATCCCTGCTCGTTTTGCCGCGGCTATCCCCAAGGGGGCAATATCGCAGATCACCAGGGCGCAGCCACCCAACAGGCTCGCCGCCTCCACCACCAAATCGTCCCCTAAGGGATAGAGAGCATCTAACGCCGCAAGGGTGGCTCCCAGGTCTTCGCTGAGGGCCGACTGCTGGATTAGACCGATATCGGTGCACATGGGGTGGATCACATAAGGGGCTGTAAGCGAGGAAGCAAAGAGCCAGGCTGGTGCCGAGGTAAGGAGGGTAAACCGGACCTCGATCTGTCGGCTCAGGGCCTGCATCACTGCAATGGCCCGGGTGGCATGGCCAAAACCGTGGCCGCTAATCACATAACCAATATGCATACCTACAAAAAAACCTCAGGCGAGAATCAACGCATAAAAAAAGAACCGGGAGAGAGCACCAAAGAGCATGCATGCGACGGGAACAAGAGCAAAATTGAACAAACGGCACATTGCTCGCCAAAAACTGATTTTCCGTTTTTTTTTACGAGAGCGAAAATGTTGGCTGGCAACCGATTGGCCGTTTAGGGAAGGACGGCCGGTTCACGTTCCAGACTACGGGGGAGAAGGATGCGAAAGGTGCTCCCCTCTCCGAGTTGACTACTGACCTCGATTCGCCCCTCATGCTTCTCGACAATGCTCTTGGCAATAGTCAGTCCGAGTCCGGTCCCCCGGTTTTTATCGGTGTAAAAGGGGGTAAAGATCTGTTCCAGTTTATCAGGTGTCATGCCCATGCCGGTATCGCTCAGACTGACAAAAACTTGTTCTTCATCGACCAGCCCCGTCTCTATCAGCAATTCTCCCCCTTCGGGCATGGCCTGGATGGCATTGAAGGCGATATTAAACAACACCTGATAGATATGTTCGCTGTCAAAATAAATGGGAGGCAAATCCGGATCCAGATCCAGTTTCACCTGAACCTCTTTGAGCTGCAGCTCCGGCTCCATAAACCTCAGGAGCCGCTCGACCACTCCATTGAGCGATCCGGCCTTCTTCTCCACATCGCGCGGCCGGGCAAAATCAAGAAACTCACGCACGATACCATCCAGGCGCGAGGTTTCTTCGACAATGATATGGGCAAGCCGTTCATTACCCGGTGCCACCTTACTGATCCGATTACCGAGAATTTCGGCGGTGGAACGAACAATTCCCAGCGGATTTTTGATCTCATGCGAAACCGCTGCCACCATTTTGCCCAACGAGGCCAGCCGCTGCGCTTCGTTGAGTTGTTCCTCAAGACGTAACCGTTCTGCAGCCCGCTCCGCCATAATGCGATTGGCCCGGACCACGATAAGACTGAGAATCACGAACAGGACAGCCATGATCGCCAAGGAGAGGATGATAACCCGCGCCTGGAGACGGATGATAGCCTCGAGATCTTCGGAGAGATCCTGCACCACCTCGATTACTCCCATGATCTCGCCGGTACGTTCGCCAAGCTTATTCTCCTGGCGAAAAGGCACATAGGTTTTCAGGGTGCAGAAAACCTCCGCCGAACGCGGCAAAAAACTGAACAGAGAACCGCCACTGATCAGCACCGAGTTACTCTCCCCCTTGGACGCCTTCTGGTATTCCAGCCCTCCCATGTCGCGCTTGCCCATCAGTTCGGCTGTGGTGGAGTAGGCTATGCGGTTCTGGTTCGGCTCATAAATGGTGACCGAATCAATCCGCATCCCCCGGGTAATATTGCCCACAATCTTGTCGAGCCGCTCGTACTGGTCCTTTTCCGACAGGGCGATTCGCCCATAACGAACCACTGTGGGGAGGACAAACTGCAAAAATACCTGCCGATTGAGGTTATCGGCAAACAGACGAGAGTACGCCTCGGAACGCTGGAGCAACACGCTTTTGGCGTTGCTGGCAATCACCCAGGAGAGGATGAAGGAGGCTATCAGAATCAATATCAACGAGGTGAAACTAAAGTATTTCACCAGTTCAAAGGGCAGGAGGCTATCGCTACCGTCGCGAAGACGAAAGCGGCGTTTGAGTGGGCCCAAAGTTGGTTTGGCCAGATGAATACGCAGTTTCGGCAGACGCAACTTCGGCACATGGATCCAGGCAACGGCCTGCGCAGCCCGGAGAGTTGCCTTTTTGCTCCAGGAATCGCTTGCTTGCGTTTTACGTCGGACCACGTCTGGTTTTGGCGCTCTCATGCTCACTCTCCACAGACACCACAGCGACGGCATACGGCCGGTTCACAGGGACGGGTATATTTGCCTGCCAAGGCACGCTGGTATTCCTGCCACAGGTGGCCGGCGCGGATCCCATGGTCCAGCACTTCCCAGCACATAGGTTCCAATTCGGTCCTGGAGCGAATCGCGTACTGCCAGGGTTCGAGATTGTGCTGACGCATGGCCTGTTTAAAGGAAGATTTGCCGATACCAATATCCAAAAGGGCCGGACCAATACGTCGATCCGCGCGGGAAAAAACCGCTTGCTGCAGGGCCTGTTCGGGATGATCGAACTTGAGGTGCAGGTTGGAAAGATGGGCGAGCCCCTGACGAATAAAGCGAATCTTTTTTTTCAGTCCACTCAACGCTGATTCAACATTTTCCTCTTTCGTCTGCTCGTCTTCTAAGCCGCCAAAAGCACAATACTGAAAGGGTGTCCAGGGTTTGGGGACAAAGCAGTTGATCGACAAGGCCAGCTCCGAAACCCGGCCCCTCTCCCTGCCAATCGGCAGGATTCGCTCCTGGAGCTTTTCCACCAGTTGGATCAGTTCCTCCAGGTCGTGCTCGGTTTCGGTGGGTAGGCCGATCATCACGTAGAGTTTCAAGTGAAAGATGCCCGCTCCGACCAATCGTTCGGCTGCTGAAAGCAGATCCTCCTCACGCAGTCCCTTGTTGATCAGATGGCGAAGACGTTCAGAGGCGCCATCGGCTGCGATGGCCACGCTTTTAAGCTCCGAGGCGGCCAACAGTTGCAAAGTTTTTTCAGTGATGCGATCCGCGCGCAAAGAGGAAAAGGACAGGGCACAGCCGTGGGACTGGAGATACCCACTAATCTTGTCCACGGTCTCCTCGCTCACCATCTCCATGCCGAGCAAACCTATCCGATGCATCTGCGGCGGTCGATCTTCAAGTCCGGCCAGAATCGACTCCGCCGACCAGAGCCTGGGCGGCCTATAAATGAAACCTGCGGCACAGAAGCGGCAACCACGACTACAGCCACGGCCAAGTTCCACCATGTACATTCCCAACTCCGCCTCCGGAGAGAGCAGGGTCGAATGCGCAGCCTGAGCCATCTCAGGGGCAATCACCTTTAAAACCCGCGCTGGTATCCCCGGGTCAACCTCGATCTTTTCCACTGCGCCCTGTTCGTCGTAACTCAGATGGTAGAATCCTGGCACATAGCAACCGGGCAGGGCTGTGGCAATTTGGGTGAGCAGCGTGCCACGATCGGTGCCAGCGTAGTCCTGCAGGTGGCTCATCAGGGTTTCCAGCACCGGTTCAGCCTCTCCGATCACCATCAAATCGGCAAACAGGGCGAGGGGTTCGGGATTCATGAACACCCCAACACCACCCAAAACCACCAGGGGATCACCGGCGGATATCGAAGAAGCCCGGTCGGCGGCAAAGGGCGGAATGCCGCCGGCTGCGAGCATGGCGGCCAGGCGAGGAAAGTCATGCTCAAAAGAAATCGAACCGAACACCAGGGGAAAATCGCTCAATGGGCGGGAGGATTCAAGAGAACGCAGCCCCTCTCCTTGTTCCGGATAGACAAATCGTTCACAGACCACCCCGGCCATCTGGTTGAGCAACGTATACACCAGCTGATAGCCAAGATTGGAGACGGCCACCGGGTAGGTATTGGGATAGAGCAGTGCTACCGGCAACTGATCCTTCCACTTCTTACGCAAGGTGCCGATTTCTTCGATTAAACGGGCTGACATGGTGTCACGACCAAGGAGGTGGACGAAAAAAAGAACACGCCGAATCGTTGCAACCAATACCGGCCATGGCCCCCTGTATTACGCCCAAACGAAAAACAAAAAGGAAAATGTTTCCACCCCATTGAACTTGAACACCTTTATGAAAACAGCCGAAATCGCTGAATGAAGAAGACCACAGACACCGGACAAGGATCCATCCAACTCGCCTCGTCGATAGTAGTCAATCCGGACTTACAAGTACAGCCTTTTAAGAAATAGGGGGGAAGGCGAGACGGCAGAGGAGATCGGGCTGTATTGAGTATCGGGCAACAGGGACAAGGTCTTTGGATAATCACGGCGTAGTCAAAGACACCAGGTGGACGGATGAAAATCCAAAAAATAATTAATGGAAAATCTTATTGCTCCGGCTGGTAATACCCAACGATATTGGCGTTCTTTTCTGCATTATCGATATTTTCAGCAACAATCGTTCTTATGAAGTAACCAGATGAAGGAAAATTTGCTTCGCGAAGGCGGATTGTGGCCCCGTTAAGGTTGCGGTCCACAAAAACCACTTCAGCAAGGTGGCCAATTTTTGCGTATGACCCTCTGTTAATCTTTATAACAGCGACCTCTCCGGGTATCGGTATATTGCTATTGATTATCGACAACTTACTTCTAAAAGAGCTCAGATTTTTTTTAGGGAGATTGATCCCCACACCATTCCTTAGATACAGCACACAATTATTTGCAAATTTTCCTGTACCGATTTTTTCCGATCTCCCGACCGTCTCTTCCGGTGCAGAAAGCGAACACATTGTATTTTTGGCTCTATTACCACCGATACGACGTGGAGTGTACGAAGTAGAATGCCTCACGGTAGAACGTGTAGTGGTCTTGCTCGAATAATAACTATATCCAGCAAGGCATTGGCTCTGACTCCCGCACACCACACCGGCTACATATACAATAAGGAAAATTAACCTACGCATTCCGCTCGATTGCCATCGTCATTGAACGCAATTACCTCATCCTTTTAATATACAACTCGTAGAGAACAGGCACCTCTTATCCTCTGGTGCAGATTCTCCCTTCTCCTCAATAAAAAACAGGGGAATATCATCATGAGATAGTCCCCCTGTTCGGTCTGAGAAAAATACACCCCGGATCAAACCGGGCAATGCATTTCGCTGTCAGTTGGCTTTTTTACGCAAATAGGCAGGTTCGTCGTATTCGTTGAACTCGTGATCCTCAAAAACCGGTTTAGGCATAAGCAAAGTGCCCTTTGGTTTTGGATTAGGGCGGGCGATACTCACCGGACCGTTATCGATCACCATATCCTCCTCGGATGCACGAGACATTCGGGAACGAGTGGAAATCGGTGGGGCCTGTACGGCACGGGCACGAACCATTTCCAGTTGGGAGATCTCGGGTTCCTCTATACTGGAAATACCGGTGGCGATAACCGTAACCCGCAGTTCCTCGCCCAAGGACTCGTCGAACAGAGCACCGATAATAATGTTGGCATCGTCGTGGGCCTTCTCTTGGATCAAAGCGGAGGCTTCCATGAACTCGTTCATGGTCAACGTTTCCTTGGCCGCGGAGATGTTAATCAGGATACCGCGGGCACCGTCGATGCCCACATCCTCAAGCAGCTGGTTGTCGATGGCACGCTTGGCGGCCTCGGTAGCCCGATTTTCGCCTGCTGCCGCACCGGTCCCCATGATGGCCGGACCGACTTCTTTCATAACCGTTTTCAAGTCGGCAAAGTCAACGTTGATATGACCCGGCAGATTGATCAGGTCGGTGATCCCCTTGACCGCCTGCAGGAGCACATTGTCGACCATCTGCATCATATCCACCAGAGTGGAATTTTTGTTCATCAGGCTGAGCAGACGATCATTGGGCACGGTAATAATGGTATCGGAAAACTCCTTAAGCCGATCCCAGCCGGATTCGGCGTTGCGCATCCGGTTTTTTGCCTCAAAATAGAAGGGCTTGGTGACAACGGAAACGGTCAGGGCTCCGGACTCCTTGCTCAGTTTGGCAATAACCGGAGCGGCACCGGTTCCGGTCCCACCACCGAGGCCGGCGGTGATAAAAACCATATCCGCGCCTTTGAGCACGGCCTGCAAATCCTCATAACTTTCCTGGGCAGCCTCACGACCCATTTCCGGGTCAGCACCGGCGCCCATGCCTTTGGTGATTCCCGGCCCAAGCTGCAGCCGGATATCTGCGCGTGACTTTTCCAAAGCCTGCATATCTGTATTAGCGGCGATGAACTGCACGCCAGCCAAACGGCTTTCAACCATGGTATTAATGGCATTGCCGCCACCACCACCAACGCCGATAACCTTGATAACTGCCACGGATTCTTCTTCGGCCATTCTGAACGGCATGTTATTCTCCCCAGAATTCATTTTCTGATTAATATCCCTTTTCTATACCATTGCACTGCTTGGGACCAAAGGGAAATCTGTTACGCCCGCAACAAGTCATAATCCTCGACCATCCTTGAAGAAAACTTCAGGGTAAACAACCCACAACATCATTTTCTCAAGCGTGCGGGGCCGACAAATCCTTGTCTATTTAGACGATATTTTTTACCCAGTTTTTAAACTTGCTGACCATACCTCCGGTCTCTTTGGGCACATAGGTTTTTGCCTTGCTCCCGTGAAGAACCAGGCCGACACCGGTAGTACATCGGGGCGAATGAATCTCTTCAATCCGCCCTGTTACCCCATGGGGGTAGCCGATGCGTACTGGCAGGTCAAAGACCTGCTCGGCCATCTCAACAATGTTGGCCAACAGGGCCGTACCACCGGTAATAACAATACCGGCGTTGATCCGGTTACGATAACCGGAAGCGCAGAGGTTTTTATTGACCATCTGCAGAATCTCTTCCATCCTTGCTTCAAGAATCTCAACCATGATCCGCTGAGACACCTTGCGTGGTTTGCGATCCCCTACCGTGGGCACCTCGATGATGTGGTTTTCCTTGATCATCGTGGACAGGGCACCACCGTAAAGATATTTCAGTTCTTCGGCCTCCAGCAACGGCGTGCGCAATCCCACAGAAAGATCACTGGTTAGATTGTTGCCGCCCAGTGCCAGCTCCCAGGTATGTTTAATGGTCCCATTGCAGAAGATGGCAAGATCAGTGGTGCCGCCGCCAATATCGATCAGGGCAACGCCGAGTTCCATTTCATCCTTGTTGAGCACGGTCAACGAAGAGGCCACCGACTCGAGCACAATCTCCGACACATTGAGTCCGGACCGGTTACAACTGGTTACCACATTATGCAACGCGGTGACGTCGGCGGTGACTATATGGACGTTGGTCACCAGGCGAACCCCTGTCATACCAAGGGGATTCTGGATACCGGTATGATCATCGACCATGTACTCCTGGGGTAAGACATGGATGATCTGCTGGTTATCCGAGATCTTCACCGTCTGGGCGGCCTGGATCACAGCCTCGATATCCTGCTCCCGGATCTCCTGATTATTGATGGCAATAATGCCCGGTGAGTTGAACCCTTTAATATGGTTGCCAGCAATACCGACATACACCGATTCGATATCGCACCCAGCCATATCAGATGCGGTCTCAACGGCCTGACGGATTGACTTGACCGTGGATTCTATATTGACCACCACGCCTTTTTTCATACCCGTAGAGGCGGCAGTGCCCACACCGATGACCTCCACATGATCGTCAAACACTTCGCCGATCATGGCGCAGACCTTAGTGGTTCCAATATCCAGGCCCGCTACCAGCTCACCCGGCTCACGTGGTTCCTGTTCTTCCAACTCCTCATCCGTCAATTTGGGCTCCGGTAACCAAGACTTTATCATCTATATAATCCATTCGAATTTCTTTAACGGCATCTACCAATTTCTTCAAATACAACTGTTCAAGTACCCTGACTAACCGATAATACTTTGTCTGCAGCCGATCGGTTCCGAAGTACACCGGGAAGGGACGGTCAACAAGGTAGAGGATCACCCCCTTGCCCTCATCGACATGCACCTCGGATATGGCCTGGATCGGCAATACGGTATTGCCCCTGGCCGCAACCTTGAGCAGTTGTCCCGCCGAAGCCGCCAAACTGCCCTCGACAAATTGCCCCGCATTAACATCCTTGCCAGCCATGACTCCGGTTATCACCGGATAATCGAGCTCTTGCCCCTGCTCGACCTCGACAAAAAGATGGCCAGATTGACTCAGGTAATACAGGTGGTGTTCCTTGCCCTCTTCCACATTGACGAGGGCAAACGGTTGGTTCTCGCTCACCACTATCTCAACCGTCGAGGGCCACTGGGTGTGAATATCCACATGCTCCACCCAAGCCAGCGATTCGATCCACTCTTTGGCGCGCACAGCATCAAAGTGCAGGAGATTGCCGCCCTGCTGCAGCCCTGCCAGATCAAGAATCTGGCGCTCGCTGACCATTTGCTCTCCGGTGATACGGATATCCGAGAGCCGGAACACATCGGAACTCAGCAGCCAACGTCCCCCCATCCATAGCAGAGTTGCGGTAATCAGGAACAGGAGTCCGGTTAAAAACAGGTTACCGAACAGCTGTTTCCATCGCCAGCTGCGTTGCGCCCCGGTGACCACCGCCTGTGGTCGTGGCGGTGGTGGTAATTTGACTGGCCGCCGCGGAAATATTCGGCGTAATTTGTCCGTCCACTTCGGTTTCCTGCCACGTTTGCGTGGACGGGACGATGCCTGCCGGGGAGTATAAATCGCCATCAGCCCAACAACAAAACGCTTAAAAAATCCGAACTTCCGGCTCCAAAAGGACGCCGGATTGCTGCAAAACCGTTTGCCGCACCTTTTCCATCAAGGCGACGATATCCTCGGGGAGGGCACCGCCGGTGTTGACGATAAAATTGGCGTGTCTGGGCGACACCATGGCCTTTCCCTGGGCTAGCCCCTTAAGGCCGGCGCTTTCGATCAGGCGTCCGGCAAAATCGCCGGCAGGATTTTTAAAAAAAGAACCGGCCGAAGCGACCCCCTGGGGCTGTTTTTGTTTACGCTGGCTGATAATATCCCGACATTTGTGACTAATTTGTGCCTGATCACCGTGTTGCAGGTTGAGCAGCACTCCGGTGATGAACATTGCAGCTTCTTTTTCCCTGGGTAGACGGGTGGAGCGGTAGGAAAAACACATCTTTTCCCGCGGAATCTCACAAATTTTTCCCGAGGCACCAACACAGCGCACCAACTGAACCCGCTCGCCGATCGAATGGCCGAAGGCGCCGGCATTCATGCGGACCGCACCGCCGACCGAGCCGGGAATACCGGCCATAAAGGTCAGGCCATCCAGGCTATTTTTACTGCACCAGCCGACAAAGGCCGGCAGACTGCATCCGGCAGCAACGCGAACGAGCACTGGACCCTTCCCTTTTTTTGCCTGATCAACGACAAAAGACTCCCGTACAGATCCCCGTAGCCGGATGAATACGCCCGGGTTCCGCCGGGTGGCCACAAGGATGTTGGAACCGCCACCAATCACCTGCCAGGGAATCTGTTCCTGGTTCAACCAGGGCAACAACGCAATCAGCTCATCTTCGGAACAAACCTCTGCGAAGGCCTCGACAACACCACCGGCACGAAAGGTGGAATAGGCGGCCATGTTGGCCTCCCAGGTCACTTTCGAACAGAGTGTGTGCAGCTGCTGACGCTGTTGTTCGTTCATGGGCGCGTCTCCGACGACTTGTGCAGCAGGGTCAACACCTCTTCACCGCAACGGACGATGTTACCAGCTCCCAGAGTCAAAAGCAGATCACCAGGTTGCAGCAAGGGCAGCAGTTCTTCGGGCTTCTGCACCAATTGGCTGATAAAATGGGTCTGCCGCTGACCATGTTGTCTGATGGCATCCTGAAGCGATTGGGAACTGATTCCTTCGATCGGCTTTTCACCAGCAGGGTAGATATCGGTAAGCACCAAAACATCCGTCCGCCGAAAGGCCGTGGTGAACTCGGCAAACAACCCCTTGGTCCGGCTGTAGCGATGGGGCTGAAAAGCTACCACAACCCGACGTTCCGGCCAGCCTTCGCGCACCGCATCCAGGGTTGCCCGAATCTCGGTGGGGTGATGGCCATAATCGTCGATCACCAGAACGCCCCCTTCCTCACCCTTGACCTGCATCCGGCGCTGTACCCCTTGAAACCCCTCTAGGGCATCGGCAATAACTCGAAAATCGATCTCTAGCTCCAGCCCCACACAAACTGCTGCCAGACTGTTGTACACCAGGTGTTTTCCCGGTCGATTCAGATGAATTTCGCCTAATTCCTTGCCGTTATAACGGACAGTAAACTTGGAAGTACCGTTGCCGGAGGTAATCTTGATTGCCTGCACCTCGGCCTGTTCCGTCAGGCCGTAGGTGATGATCCGTTTTTGAATACGCGGCAGAAGTTGGGCCACATTATCATCATCGAGACAGACCACCGCCACGCCGTAAAAGGGCAACCGGCCGATGAACTCAAGGAAAATGTCTTTGATGTGTTCGATGTCCCGGTAATAATCGAGGTGTTCAAGATCGATATTGGTCACGACCTCGATCACCGGGGACAGTTTGAGAAAGGAGCCGTCGCTCTCGTCGGCCTCGGCGACCAAAAATTCGCCTTGGCCAAGCTTGGCGTTACTGCCCAGGCTATGAACTTTGCCACCAACCACCACGGTTGGATCAAATGCGGCCTCGGCAAGAACTGCCGCCACCATGGAGGTGGTTGAGGTTTTGCCGTGGCTACCGGCCACCGCAATACCGTACTTTTTCAGCCGCATCAACTCGGCCAGCATTTCCGCCCGCTGCACAACCGGTACATGCGCTTCAAGGGCCGCCGTGACTTCCGGGTTATCGGCCGCGATGGCAGTTGAGGTCACCACCACATCCGCACTGGCTACCCAATCGGCATGATGGCCCTCGTGAATGACCGCCCCGAGTTGTTCAAGGCGGATGGTGATGTCGGTAGAGCGCAGATCGGAGCCGCTTACCCGGTAGCCGAGGCTTAAAAGGAGCTCGGCAATGCCCGACATACCGATGCCGCCAATACCTACAAAATGGATGCGTTTTGTTTTTCTGTACATGAAGGCGCCTGCTGTCGAATTAGTCAGTGGATATCAATGCTGCTCCTTATGGGCAGCAAGCCGCAAACACTCATCCACGATCCGGGTCGTGGCCTCCGGCATTGCCATGGTCTTCATGTTGGCCGACATATTATGTAACTCTTTCGTATTCTGCAAGTATTCGCTGATGGTCTGTGCAAGAATTTCTCCTGAAAGTGTTGCTTCACGCAACACCTTGCAACCATGGCCCTTTTCGTAATACTGTCCGTTGGTAGTCTGATGGTCATCTGCGGCATAGGGATAGGGTATCAAGAGGGCTGGAAGCCCCATCACCGCAAGCTCCGCCAGGGTAGTGGCCCCAGCTCGGGAGACCGCCAGATCCGCCCGGCGATAGACTGCAGCCATATCCTGAATAAAAGCTGAGACCTCCGCTTGGATGCCGATGCGCTCATAGCCCTGACGAACCAAATCTTCATCCGCACCGCCGGTCTGGTGAATTAGATTCACCTGCACTTGCTGCCCGGCCAGGATCTCCATGGCCTCCAACATGAGTAGATTAACCCGATGCGCCCCCTGACTGCCACCAAGCACAAGAAGAGTCGGTGGTGTGCTCTGATCGCTCGGGGTGGCTGCAGCCGCCAGGATTTCCCCCCGTACCGGATTACCGGTCTGGAGCGTCTTTTCCGGGGCAAATTCCGGTTTACAGGGGAGGGAAATAAACACCCGGTCTGCCAATTTACCGGCGAGTCGATTCGCCATGCCCGGCACCGAATTCTGTTCGTGGATGGCTATGGGCACCCCAAGACTGCGAGCGGCCAGTAATACCGGGCCGGTGACATAGCCTCCCACGCCCAGAACCAGATCCGGCTGAAAACGTCTCAGCAGCCGACGGGCCTCAAAGACCGCTCCCGGCATCTGCAACAGGTTCCGAATTCTGGTTTTGAGCCCCAATCCTTTCACCCCGCCGCACTCCAGCGCAGCCAACTCATACCCCAAATTGGCGAGTGTCTGCTGATCCAGAAGCCGTGAGGTACCGATAAAGAGCACTTGGGTGGTGCTGATTTTCTCCCGCATGGCGTTTGCCACGGCAATACCAGGAAACAGATGCCCGCCAGTACCGCCACCGGCTACAATCAGACGCATGCGCCCTCCTGTGCCTGTGAATGGCTCCAGTAAGATTGCGCAGTAAGAGAGGTTTCCTTCTTTTCCCGTTGAGCAACAACAGACTGGATCTCGGTCATGACCGTGGCAAAACACTCCGGGCAATAGCCATGGGTAACGGGCTCATCGCCTTCCACGGGGAGAGATCTCCAAGCTCCTTCCCAATGTATTTTCTGGCAAACACAGCACATTCGAAGCATAACGCTACCTTAGTTCTGCGCTTTGGCGAGTTCCAATCGATGCACCGCCGCAGCAAAAATCCGACCCCGCTCAGCATATCCGGAAAACATATCAAAACTGGCACAACCTGGCGCGAGTAAGACCATATCACCGGTTTGGGCTATCTGGCCTGCTCGCTGCACCGCCTCTTCCATGGAAGCGACCCGTTCAGTGGTCGTCACCGAATCAAGGGCAGCTGCCATTAACGGTGCAGCTTCGCCGATGAGCAGCAGATGTTTAACCTTTTTGCCGACAACATCTTGTAGGAGGCTAAAATCGCTGTCTTTGTCACGACCACCTGCAATCAGAACCACCTGCCCATCACAGCCTACCAAAGCCGCCTCCGTGGCACCGATATTGGTAGCTTTGGAGTCATTGATATAGCGGACTCCGTCGATCACTGCGACCTCGGCCATGCGGTGCGGGGGAGGTTCAAAGGAGGCAATGCCCCTTGTAATTCCATCCTGGTCACAGCCAGCCAGAGTGACAGCGAGGAGGGCAGCCGCAGCGTTCAACTGATTAACCGAAGAGGCTAATTTTGTGTGGCCCAGCTCGTAGGAGATGGCCTCGGTGCCGGAAAAAGCCGTTCCCAGACAAACCCGACCGTCGACAATACGCGAGGTGCAGTGCTCGCTGTGACCAAAGGTCAGCGCTAATACTCCCGGATTGACAGCAGTTGCAGCGGCCACCGAATCATCACCGCCCAGAATTGCTATATCGCCGGGCACTTGGTGACTGAAGAGACATTGCTTGGCCCTGGTGTAGGCGGCAAGCGAGCCATGCCGATCGATATGATCTGGAGTGAGGTTCAAGAGCAACCCGATGTTGGGCCGAAAATCACCGGCAAGATCGAGCTGAAAACTGGAAAGCTCAAGTACCGCACAATCGTAATTTTGCGGGCTGATAAAAAAATCGAGTAAGGGCGTACCGATATTGCCGCCGACAAAGGGATGTTTTCCAGCGGCTTTCAGCAGTGCCCCAATCAGACTGGTCACTGTGGTCTTGCCATTTGAGCCGGTCACCGCGATCACCGGAACCGGGAAACGACCGGCTGCCAGGGCCAATTCCCCACAAATCGGAATCCCCTGCTGCCGCGCTGCCTGCACAACCGGCAACTCGAGCGGTACCCCAGGACCGGGTACGACGAGGTCGGCCCCTTTGATAAACTCCGGTAAGTGACCACCGACTTCTAGCTCCACCCCTGACTGCTCGAGAAAAACCAGGGTTTCGCCATCGATTTCAGCAAGAGGCCGCCGGTCAGAGACCTTCACCCGTAGTCCTTGGCGGAGCAGGTCGTGGACTGTCGACAAACCGGCGGTTCCAAGTCCGATCACCACTGCGGTCATGTTCTCTGTCAGTTGCATGGCTTATCTCAACTTCAAGGTCGCCAGGGCGATCAGGCCAAGAATAATGGAAATGATCCAGAAACGGACCACAACCTTGGGTTCCAACCAGCCTTTTTTCTCGTAGTGATGGTGAAAGGGCGCCATGAGAAAGATTCGTTTACCGCCGGTCATCTTGAAATAGCCCACCTGCAAAATAACCGAAAGCGCCTCCATGACAAAGATGCCGCCAACGATCACCAGGAGGAATTCCTGTTTGGTGATAATCGAGATAACTCCCAGCGTGCCTCCAAGGGAGAGTGAGCCCACATCGCCCATAAAAATCTCCGCCGGATAACAATTGAACCAAAGAAATCCCAAACAGGCCCCGACTATCGAGGCGCAGTAGATGGTCACCTCACCGGCCCCGGAGACAAAAGGGATCTGCAGATAGCTCGCCACCACCGCGTTACCGGCCACATAGGAAAAAATCAGATAGGTGGAGGCGGTGATCACAATCGGTCCGGTGGCCAAGCCGTCCAGGCCATCGGTGAGATTGACCGCATTGGAAGCGCCGACAATCACCACCACCGCGAAAGGCACATACCACCATCCCAAATCCGGGTGAAACGATTTAAAAAAAGGCAGACTGAGCACGCCGTCATACCCGGGCGAAAGTATGAGAAAGACCCCCACGACCAAGGCACCGAACACCTGCAATACCAGTTTTTCCCGGGCGGTCAGACCACGTGAGTTGCCTTTACGAATCTTTTTGATATCGTCCATCGAGCCGATGAAACCAAAAAAGAGGCTGATCCCGATCAGCAGCCAGACCTGGACACTCATGAGATCGGCCCACAACAGAACCGATCCGGTCATCGCAGCCAGGATCAGCAAACCACCCATGGTGGGCACACCTTTTTTGGAAAAATGGCTTTCCGGCCCGTCTGCACGGATAACCTGACCGTAATGTTTTTTCTGCAGCCAAGCGATGAAGTGCGGCCCCAGCAACACCACAAGAAGAAAAGCAGTCACGGCACAACCGATCGAACGAAAGGTGATGTAACGGAAAACATTGAGCCAGCTGAGCTCGGTATGAAAGGGATAGAGAAGGTGATAAAACATAGGTTCCGTTACACGGTTTGTCTCATTAATAGTCGCAACGTTAGCGTTGTTCCATGGCCTCGAGTAGCCGTTCCATGCGCATGCCACGGGAGCCTTTAATCAAAAGCCAATCGCCGGATCCAAACAGTCCTTGCTCGATGAGCTGGAGAAACCAGTTGGCCATAACAGCATGATCTGCAAAAATATGTACTGATTCGCTGTTCATACCACCAGCAAGAGCCGCCTCTGCCACCAACGATGCATGAGGACCGGTGACGGCGAGCCCATCATAACCAAGCTCTGCGACCAGCGCACCGATACGGCCATGAAGCATGTCCGAGGCTTCACCTAACTCCAGCATATCTCCCAAGGCCGCCAGGTGCCGACATCCGGGTTGACCGAACGAGGCCACCGTGCGCAGGCCAGCCGCCATGGACGCAGGATTGGCATTATAGGCGTCATTGACCACCTTGATCCCACCGGGCAGCACACTCACAGCCAGACGCTTGTCCACCGAGGGTTGGTACCCGGTCAGTCCCAAAACGATGACTTCCGGTGGAATCCCTGCAGCATGGGCGATGGCGGTGGCGGCCGCACAGTTGCTCACATTGTGCTCACCGTAGACAGGCACGGTGATTCGCTGTTGCCACTCCCCGATATGGAGGGTGAAGCGCATCCCCAACTCTCCCAGGTTTTCCTGCCGGGTGGCGCGTACCAAAGGACCGAGTTTACGGCCGGATGGAGATACAGCAAATCCGATTTGTTTGCCACCAGATTTTTTCGCCTGCTCCCGGACATGGGCATCATCAAGGTTGACGATACGGATCGCATCCGGTCGCATTCCGGCAAAGAGTTCACCCTTGGCTGCCGCAACCCCTTCAATACTGCCCAAGCCCTGAAGATGGGCCGGATGCACATTGTTGATGCAGCCGATATCCGGATCGGCAATGTGGGTGAGTCGAGCAATCTCACCGGGGACATTCATGCCCATCTCCAAAACAGCCAACTCATGGCCATACTCGATTGGCAGCAGCGACAGGGGCAAACCTACCAGGTTGTTGAAATTGCCTTTTGTTTTCAACACCGGATCAATGCCGCTTTGGGCGCCAGCGGTGGCCTGAGAAAAGATGGCCGCAACCATCTCCTTGACTGAGGTCTTGCCAGAGCTGCCGGTGATGGCCGCGATGCGAACCTTGGGCGCGAGCAAACGGCGACGATAACCAGCCAGATCTCCCAGGGCGACGAGACTATCGTTGACCTCAATGGCAAGGACATCCGGGGCCAGCCCATCTGGAATCCATTCACCGATAATCGCCCGTGCACCGGCCGTGACGGCTTTATCAATATACTGATGGCCGTCAAAGGCCTCTCCCTTGAGGGCGACAAAAATATCTCCGGGACCGATGGTACGGGTATCGGTCGAAATTTGCCCCAAAAGTGCATGCTGCCGTCCAGAGACCATCTTCCCTCCAGTTGCAGCAAGGAGATGACGTTCATTCCAGTGGAGAAGGCCGTTGGCAGCCTCCTGGCAATCGTCAAAAAAATGCCGTTTACCACCCACTATCTGATAATTTTCATGCCCTTTTCCAGCAATGAGGATGGAGTCGTTGGTTGCCGCTAGGCTGCAGACCATACGAATAGCCTCATGACGGTTGGCAATGGCCGCAAACCCATGGCCCATGGCCGCACGGGTGAGCAGCGCTTCAGCCGCCTCCTGTGGTTTACCACTGTTTGCAATTCCGGGAATAATTTCAGCAATGATCGACTCCGGATCTTCGCTGCGGGGGTTGTCGGAAGTCACAATGGCCACATCGGCGTATTGACCTGCAATCTCACCCATGAGCGGTCGCTTGCCGCGATCGCGGTCGCCACCACAACCAAAGACGCAGATCAATCGGCCGGACGCCAGCGTTTTGAGTGTCTGCAGCACATTTTCCAGGGCATCAGGCGTATGGGCGTAGTCGACAAACACCGAGGGCAAGGACAGCTCCGCCGTACCGGGTAATCGCACCCGCTCCAGGCGACCGGGAACCCGAGCAACCGCACCCAGTCCCTTACGAATGGCAGCAGTGGGAACGCCGAGCCCCATTCCGACTCCGGCTGCGGCGAGAACATTAAGAATATTGTAACTGCCGGTCAGTGGTGAGGTAAATTCCGCCACCTCTCCCTGGAGATCCAGCCGACACTGAAAGCCGTCAATGGTCTGGGTGCAAGCCTGAGCATTGACCTCAACCTCGGACGACAGACCGCAACGTAACAGGGGCACATTTTTCAGAGACTGACAGAGCGCTTCCCCCCAGTCGCGGCCTTCGGCGTGTGGTCCGGTGACCACGACAGCTATTCCGTTTTGTTTGAGATAGCGGGTAAAAAGCAGCTTCTTGACGCTGAAATACGCCTCCATGCTCTGATGATAATCGAGGTGATCCCGGCTCAAGTTGGTGAACAGGGCCACATCAAAGCGCGTCCGCCCAAGCCGATTTTGGTGCAGGGCATGGGAGGAAACCTCCATGATCACGTGGGTGACCCCATCGTCCACCATAATCTGCAAGAGCGACTGCAGGGTGACCGCATCGGGCGTAGTCAAGGGGGCGTCCTGGATGACTCGCAGGCCACCGCGCCCGTGATACCGATAGTTCACCGTACCGATGACCCCGGGCCGGGCACCTGCCGCCAACAACATACCCTCGATCAACCACGAACTGGTGGTCTTGCCGTTGGTACCGGTGATACCGATGAGTTGGAGTTTCTGGGCCGGGTACCCACACCAGGCGGCGGCCAAATCTCCCACGGCACCCTGGCTGTCTTCCACCAGGATAAGCGGCAACGACGGGGCATCAATGCCTGCCATATCCTCGACCACGACAGCGACACATCCTCTGCGGATCGCCTCGGGAATAAAGGTCCGGCCATCAATTTTATCCCCGCAAACGGCAACAAAGAGGCAGCCAGGCTTAACCTGCCTGGAGTCAAGCACCACCGAGGTCACCGGCTGAGCCAGCGCCTCAGCGGTGAGTCCACGGGTTTCAAGGGGTTCGATTGTTTGAAGAAGAGTTGCCAGGGTATGCATATGCAGGCGCGACTATCTAGATTCCAGGGTAACGATACATTCCTCGATTCCGGTCAGCGGCTGACCGGCCAAAGGATACTGGGCAATGATCTGGCCGGTGCCGTTGATCCGAACCTTCAGCTTAAACTTATCAATCTGCTGTAAACCTTTGCGCAGGCTCATCCCGCGCATCTGCGGCATAAGGGCTACAGGTTCATCTTCTTTTTCCGGCGCATTCTTGAAATTCAGTCGTTTACTGATAAAAAACTGGCGCAAGTTCTCTTGACTCTTTGCAGGCGGAGTCTCGGCAATCTGAGTCGGCTCCTCCTGATGGGCGAGTGTAGCCAGTAGATCCCGCCCCAGATCTTCTAGGCTCGCGATCTCCCCTTTTTTCTGCGGCGGATCGGGCAGCAGGTGATCTTTTTCGGTCGCGATCAGCAGTAAATACTTCGGTCGCTTGGCCGGGGTAAGGGCCACAAAGAGATTTTGGATTGAATAGTCGGAGAAAATACCTTGCGACCCGACCTGGAGGCGATCACCGGTGAAGATAACGCCGTTTTCCTGATCACGGGCCCAATTGGCAAACAACTCTCGGCGAATTTTGACCCCCAAGGCTGGATCAAGCACATGGCTCTTCTTAGTGGCATCTCGATTACGGTGGTACCGGGTTGCAGTGGCATGATCATAGACCGAATCGACCACATAGGGGGTTATTCGCCAGCCGCCGTTGACCAGACTAGCCAAGGTTACACCTACCTGAACGCCAGTAACTACGGGTTGCTGGTCCTTACGTTGCGTGGTCCCCGGGCCGGATTCCCAATTGCCGAACACCGAGCCATACAACTCGATCTGCTGTTCAAAATTTTCCAACTGCTGCTCGGAAAACCCATAATCAGGAGCTGCCACTGTGGACGGCAGCATACCAGGACCGTCAAGACCTTCGCGCTCGATCGCAGCAGCCCGAGCCAAAACCGGCCGGATGATTTCCTTATTCAACAGGTGATTGTAAATCCGGTTAACCCGATTGGTCTCGTTCGCCTTCCAAAAATAGTTAGGATTAAAGGAGGGTTGATTCATCAAGGCAAGAATGCGCCCACTACTCGGCTCGATCAAGAGCCCCATCCCCTTTTCCGTACCACTGGCTACAAGGTAATCACGAAACCGGCTCTCAAGCATTTTTTGCAGACCGATATCAAGGGTCAAGACAAGATCAGCACCGCTATCGCCTAAGTGCTCACGCCCTTGAAAATCAATGTCTGGGATATTACTCTTGCGAAAAACGCCCTGGAGTACGGTATCGTATTTTCCTTCAACCCCGACCAGGCCCACGCCTTCACCCATGAATCCCAACACATGGGAGGCTGCAGTATGCCCAGGGTAGAACCGCATCTCATTGGCCTTACAGCTGATTCCCTGGAGTTGCAGCGCATTGATCTTTTCGGCCTGCTTTTCATCCAGATCGGTGGCCAGCATGATCGAGTATTGGGTCGATTTCAATCGAGACTGCAGCTTCTCCGCTTTCACCCCCACCAAGGGTTCCAAGGTCTGGGCCAGCTGGTGCCGATCAGCCACCTCCACCGGATTGGCATACACCGAGTAGAGTTTGTAGGAAACCGCCAACTCGCTCAAATTGCGATCGTAGATGGTGCCTCTTAAAACAGGTTCAGCGGGCGCTGGGCCCGCTGATAAAGACGAAATTTTGCCGACAGCAGACTGTAAAATCCTGCCGATATCCTGGAGGGAAAAGGGGCATCTATACAGAATGGCTCCAGCCGCTGCCAGCAAAATAGCCAAAAAAGGAAAGAACCATCGCCGATTATTTTTCTTGGACCGTGCAGTTTTGACCATTGCCAAACTACATCCGCCGCACCTGTCGTTGACCAGGCTCATACAGATCCAACTTCACCGAGGCAAGAGCAACGATATGATCTTTTGAACTTAACTGGGCACGATGGGCGCGCAACTCAACACTCTGGTTATACATCTGGGCATGCAGGCCACGCAACTGTTCCGCCTGGGTGCGCATATCCATCATCTGGCCATAAAAATATTGGGTTATCAGCAGACCGGCCACCAAAGCGGCCAAGCAGGTAACGGCAAGAAATCGTCGCACGCTGTTTGGCAGTCGAATTTGAAATCCATTTTTCACTCTTCTCGCCTCCTGAAACGCTGCCATCTGCCGCGGTCGATACGTTCGCGCACTCACGTTCGGTACCATAATTCCCTCCTGCACATCCTGTTCTTCTGTTTTTGTGGCGCTCACACCCGCTCTGCAACCCGAAGTTTGGCACTGCGGGCGCGGGGATTGCGTTGCATCTCTTCCGTAGTTGCTTCGATCGGCCGCTTACTTATCACCTTGTACGCTGCATTCTGCTGAAAAATCTGTTTAACGATCCGATCCTCCAGCGAATGAAAGGTGATGATAGCCACCCGCGCGCCGCTGGCGAGAACCTCGGGCGCGGTGTTCAACAACCGACTCAAATTATCCAGCTCACCATTCACAGCAATCCGTAAGGCCTGAAAAACCTTGGTGGCAACGTGAATCTTCGGAGGATGATATCTCCGTGGCACGGCCCCAGCAACAATGGCTGCCAGCTGGCCGGTGGTCGTTATTGGCGTCTGCTGTCGGGCCTGAGCTATAAATTTTGCGATCCGTCTGGCCTGTCGCTCTTCTCCGTAATGATAGAAGATATCTGCCAGCTGTTCTTCCGAGGCCTGGGCAATCAGGTGCGCCGCACTTCTGGGCTGGCGCTGATCCATCCGCATATCCAAATCACTATCAACCCGGAAACTAAACCCGCGCTCCGGTCGATCAAGCTGCAGGGAGGAAACCCCCAAATCAGCGACCAGGCCATTAACGGCGTTCACTCCTTGCTGATTCAACTCGGAAACGAGATCGGCATAGGAGCCATGAATAAGGGTGAAGCGGTCCCCGTATTGACTAAAATCCGGCCCGGAATTGACCGCATCGGCATCCCATTCAAACCCGATAACCCGCCCTTCTGGCGATGTCTGTTCGAGGATGGCCCGAGTGTGGCCGCCAAGGCCAAGGGTTCCATCGATATACAGCCCTTGGCTAACCGGCTGCAAACCTGAGAGCACTTCTTCCAGTAAAACTGGTACATGGATGGGGTAATGGTCTTGCGACATTAGCTATAACGGATTAGAGGATACCCAAATTGGAAAGTCCGGCACTGAAATCGGCAAAGGATTCCCGCGTCTGCCGCGTTTCCTCTTCCCAAGCCCCCTTATCCCAAATTTCAAAATGGCGCAGCATACCGACCACGACCACATCCTTCTCAATTTTGATACCGGAACGCAGAGCAGGCGGCAACAGTATGCGCCCCTGCTTATCAGGGGTACATTCAGTGACACCGGCGATGAGATAACGGACAAAGGGACTGAAATTGGGCTGGCTCTGTCCTTCGGCAAGGAGCTTTTCCTCAAGGGTTTCCCATTCGGCCATCGGATAGCCACGAAGACATTTTTCCCAATGAGTAACCACCAGCATTTCGGAGCCGTACTGCTCTTTAAGCACATCACGGAACCTAGTCGGGATATTCAACCGCCCCTTTGGGTCAAGTGTATGTTCCGAGTGACTCCGAAATCGTTGCACGATGCCTCTTCCGCCACCATTCGCCACCTGCGTGACGACTGTACCATTATTTTCCCCATTAACCCACTTTCCCCCACCTAGACTCAATTAGTATACGAACCCATTGAGGGAGTCAAGGAAAATCACGGTAAAAACAAGGGAGCCTTGCGCCCATTTTCCCACAGAAGCAAAACAAAATACTTTCACGAGAACACAGCAGGATAGGCTTTAAAATAGCCAAAACGAAGGGAGGTTCGGCCCCCTGGGAAAACCGAGGCGGAACGTGCTCCAAAAGAGGGGCTATCCCCGGTTAGGCAGCAATTGCAAAGGCTCCCGAAAAAATGGAGAAGTATTGGCGGAGCTCTACTCGCGATGAATAAAAATAAAAAAAAAGCGACTGCCCCTTCAAAAGGAACAGCCGCTTTTTTTTTTGGGTACGGAATAATCGGACCCGGAGGCCTGATTATTTGGTTGGGGGAGGCGCTGCCTCCTGGGCAGGAGGCGGCGGGAAGAACATAGAGGTGACATCCTTGCCATTGACAAAGACAAGGCCCGCTGCATCGACTTTGGCGTCAATGCGGTCGATGGTTTTCCCTCCTTCCTGACGCCGATCAGCCAGCGCAGTCAAGGTGGCCAGCATTTTTCCGGTTTCCGGATCTGCACTATAAGTCTGCACAATCCGTTTCAGCTCATCCGGATTTTCCATGCTCAAATTCAGCGTACCGGAGGAAAGATACTTGGCGTTTGGCTCCACCTTCGCCAGCAATGCTAGGGTAATTTTGGCTGCAGGAAAGGCGACAAAGGAATCGGCCGCGGTAAGGGTAAGTCCGCTCTGCATCAGAGCCCCCATACCGTTCATCATCAGCTGTCCCTGAACCGCCTGCATGTTTCCAGTGGCCAATGCATTAGGATCACTGATCAAATGCAGCAGTGACGGAATGTGGCTCAGTTCAAGACGTACCCGCCCGGCCTGAGGCACTGTATTGCTTCCCTGGGCCAAGCCCTCAAATCCGGAGAAGTCCACCAGGGTATGAATTGTACCGCCTTGGCCATCGCCGACATCGAAGCCACCGGCTAGAGTCACCTGATCAAGAGTAACCGGTACGGGCTGGGCATTGAGCACTTTCAAGTCATGAATACTTACCTCGCCGGAATAGCGTTCAATTAACGAGAGGATTTTCTGGGCAAAGGCATACCCATGTTGGGCCACATAGGCATCAGCCTCTTCTTTCTTCACCTGCTGATAACCCTCGACCACGGAAAAAATCTCGGCAAAAAGGTGCGGAGGCACTGCAAGCATGCCGCCATCGCCCTTCATCCCCACCTGACGCAGGGTAACCGCAACCGGCAGGGGCTTTTTGTCGGTTTTTATCTCGGTAAAGGCAAAATCGTTACATTTCCCTTCGGAATTATAGATAAATTTGCCAGTATTCGCCTCCTTGTGCACCCCACCGGTGAGGGCTACCGAAGCTAGAGTAGCGGAACCATCCTTGGAGGTGAAGTGAAAGCCCTGGAGGTTAGCGGTGCTGGCATAACCGTTAAAAAGTTGCATGTACTCATCGAGATCGGCCATCAACGGTTTGACATCAGCCATCTCCAATTTGTCGATCCGGCGCAAGGCTTTTTGCAGTTCGGTTCTCAACTCGAGAAACCGCTGGGCATTGGTACCGGTTGCCACGATTTGGCCACTAATGGACTCAATGCCGAAATCTGTGTTTTTTTCGACAAAGGTCAACTTTTTCAACTCGCCATTAAATTTCTCGATCCAGCCGCCGCCCTGCTCCTCGCTGCGTCCACCATCGGCGCTCAGCTTGGCCAACGACAACCGTCCTGATTTGCGCACATCTTCAATGGCTAAATCGGTGAACAGGAGGTTGAGCTTGTCAAAATTCATCAGACTGCGGTTCCACAATCCGGAGAGTTGCTGTGAGCCGATGGTCAGTTCGGCCTCAGGCTTATCATAGCTCGTAATCGGGGCTTTTTCGGCAAGTTGCATCCGCACGGACAACAGGTCTTTGCCCTTTGGATTAAAGCGGAACAGAACCGGGCCCAGGTTCAAGGTATCGTGTTTATCGATCACCAGGATAAAAGGATCCAAACGGACCTCATACTCGCCATCGACCTGGGCAATGGTGTAATTCCGATTGGTTTGCAAGCTGAACTCCACATCCGGCCGAGAGGCGGGGAAGAGCTCGATAAACCAATCGGTAAAATCGTAGATTAACGCCTCCTCCGGAGTTCCGGGAGTGTGCTGAACAATGACCGGTGGCGCTTCAACAGCGGGGGAGGTAGGTGCGTCGGATTGAGGTCCGGCAACCGTTGCAGGTGACGCCGGCGGCACGCTTACCTCTGCTGCAGTTGCGGGAGCCGCAGGCTCAGGAACTGCGGGCGGGGCTGGCTGTGCGTCCACGACCGGAGCCTGTGCTTGCGAGGGAGTGGCAGGTGCCGGGGCGGTATTGACCGTGGCTGTCGCAGCAGTAACCTCTTCTTTTTTGCCGACTTTTGGCTCCAACTGCTGAATCAGGCCATCCAGACGCGGATTAGGTTGAAGGGCCGTACTTTCCCGATATTTTTGCACGGCCCCCTGCAGATTCCCCTGCAGCTGCAAGCGCGCGCCTTCCAACTGCAGCTGTCTTGCGGTGGCCGCAGCCTCTGCACTTTGCTCAACAGCTCTGACCTGGGGAACCCCGACGGTCATCAGGCCACAGATCAATGCGCATCCAAACATTCCCAACAGAGTGCGGTGCACTTTGCTCTTTCCGCATTTTGCTCTTATCCACGTTTTGTTCATGCTCCCTCGCTCCAATAAAATTATCCAACAAACCCTTCTCTTATCGCGCTCGCGAAAAGCTCCGAGAACGCCGTTTCACACTTCGCAATTTCCTCGTTTCAGGGAAGACCACTTTGTGATTTTTGCCGATACTTTCGATTACTCATCGCGCAACGCCTCGGCCGGATCAAGGCGCGTTGCCCGTAAGGCGGCAAAGGTGGCGGCAATGATACTCAGGCTCCAAACCCCGACAAAAAGAAGAACAAAATGCCCCCAAGACAGGGTACACAATGATTCCGTCGTCCGCAGCTGGGTGCGAAACAGCTGGTTGATCACCTGGGCAACCGTGACAAAAATGGCAACGGATAACATCAGGGCGCCACTGGACAGCAGTAGTCCTTGGGCGATGGGGAAAAAAACCAGCTCTTTTTTCAGCAGCCCCAACAGCCGCAAAACGTTCAGTTCCTTTTTCTTGCGCTCAACCGAGGCATACAGACTGGCCGTGAGGGCGGAAATACCGCCGACCACGCCAACGGATGCGATCAGCCAGAAGATCAAGGAAGTGTAGTGATCAAGCCGTCGCACCTCGGCAATCCGTTCCCGCTCGGTGTTCACCGAAATCCCCTCGCTCTCGAGAAATTTCTGCACCCGTTCCACCGCATCAATGGATGCAGTGTAGAGACGGAAACCGGCATATCCCTGACGGGAAAGCAGGAGGGCATCGATTTGCGCGTCATAACGCACGTTGCGGTAACGAAGCAGGTTTAGCATACCAGCAAACGGCGCAGAGACAAAGGCACGCCCCTTGTCGACCACACCCTTTTGCACCACAACCGGAACCGTTAAGACTCTCTCGCCAAGGGTAAGGGTCAACGCTGCAGGTCCCTCGGCAATGGGGAGATCAGCAGCCACCAACACCGTCTTCATCGAGCCAAGACCTCCACTTCTGGCCTCGGTTTCCAGGGGGGGTTGCCCACCCACCAATACGGCGTCATCTTGTGCGATCGAGAGCTGCAGGAGGAGATTGTGCGCGCCATGCCCCCCCTCTGCGGCAGAATGCAAATCAATCGGCAGAGGCTCGATCCAGGGGATAATCCGCGCGCCCCTGCCCCGCAGTTTATTGCTGAGAGCCCGCAGGCTGGTATCGCCGACAGAACCATGTTTGACCGTGAGCTGATAGGCTGCCCAATTTTCCGCTGGTGCATGTCCAAGAATCGTGGTGAGGTCAGCCCCTGTAAGCGATTTGACCTGGGAGAAACCGGTATTGTTGATCAACAGGACCTCATCGAGCTTACTCAGCGGCTCGGGCACCAGCACCACTGCGCCCTCGAAGACCGGATAGGCGGCGGGAAGTTCCCCTTGCCAGCCAAAGGCCGGTACAGCACGGCCATCTTTAAAGTCCTCCACCGCCTCAATCACTTCAAGGGGCAAATAAGCCATCTTCAGACTTGAAGCCCGTTCCTCCAGAACCCCCCGTACTTTGACCGAAAAACTGCCGTTTTCATACTTCCCCTGAATAATTCGCTGGGCGGTGAAACTGAGTTGATCGCCGACCTTGACATTCAATGCCTGGGCCGCCGGTGTACTCAAGACACAGCCATCGTTTCCCGGAACAGTGACCCCGTTTTCAAAGAGCAACGGATCACCGGGGGCGGTGGCCACCAAGGAGAGCGATTCGCGCAGATCGGCCACCTCATTCACCGCCACGATGGATGAGGATATCTGCCGAGTCATGGGCACGACAAAGCTGACCTCCGGACAACGCCCTTTGAGCTGATCAAACCAGTCACGGCTAAAGGTCTTAGTGGTCATCGGCCGGATTTCTCTATTTTTCGGATCCTGCACCAGCCGGTTGCGCATGGTTTCGATGGTGCCGAACTGCAACCCGAAAAGAATCAAAAGCGGTGCGATAATGGAGGCAATCGCCAGCACCAGGCAAACACTGAGCAGCCGATCATGAACCACATCCTTGTATGCGAGTTTGAGGATCATGCCACTCTCCCCCCCTGTTCCACAAAGGTCGTGGCCTCTACCTCTGTTCGGCTCAAACGCTCAAGACGAAAATTGACCTGCACATCGGCAATCCCTTCAACCAACGAACGATCATGGGTAACCATAATGACTGCTGCATCCATCTGTCGGGCCAGACTCTGCAACTCATCGCGGATATCAAGTGCGGTTGGATAGTCCACCGCAGCGGTTGGTTCATCGGCAAGAATTATCCCGGGACGATGGATCAGGGCCCGCGCCACTGCCACCCGCTGCCGTTGACCGCCGGAGAGATACTGCGGTTTCTTCTCCAACTGATCGCCAAGCCCCAAAATCTCGATCAGCTGATCAAACTCCTGATTGCTGACCCGGGTGCGACTGATCTGGGCAGTAAGGAGAATATTCTCACGGACACTGAGAAAAGAGAGCAAACCACCGCTCTGCAGTACATAGCCGATATTACTCCGCCGAATGCGGGCCGCCTTGTTCTCCGCAAGCCCTTGGATATCGAACACTTCCATGCCGCCATGCCGGGGCACAGTGAGCCTGAACCGGCCTACACTATTTGGTTCGAGCACAAGGGCCAACAGGTCGAGCAGGGTGGATTTTCCGCAGCCCGAGGGGCCGACCACCGAGCAGAATTCGCCCCGGTGGATATCAAGCTCAGGTACCCGCAGCGTGAAGGAAACGCCCCCCTTGCTGCGGGTTTTCACCACATCACGAAGTGTATATACCGCTGTTCCCATAAAAATTACGGCAACAG
>JAQUEZ010000228.1 GCA_028684915.1 Desulfobulbus sp. | reverse complement strand
ACAAACTGTTATATGCTCGGCCTTTTCAAACCCATAGTGTGCTGCGCGCGAATTCAGGAACAGTCTGTAATGCTTCCATTTATTTTTCGTAAACGTACGATTTTTTCCGAATTCTGAATCGACCCCTAACAGCAAAAAAAGGATTTTCTTTGCTCCTGCGTCTTGCCTTTTTTGTCGCGAACCCATGCAAGCTCTTTGCATTGACGAGGCAACGCCAAACGGCATGGTGTGGTATTGCCCCGCTTGCCCTGTTCCGTCTGACATTCCCTTTTAATCATCGCCTCGACATATCAGGCGTGATACCGGAAATATAGACCATATAGCCATATATCCGGCTATGTGGCTATATGGAGACAGAGCCCCGCCTTAGGCGGTCAATATGGGGCGGCTTTTGCCCGTCCCTTCAAGAGAAAAGGGGCCGCCTGTCCGGCGGCCCCTTGAGCCCTCAATATTCACTCGGTAGCAAGATGGTGTTGTTGATGAAATAGAAAGAGATTTCATCGAGCGGAAAATCGGTGAAAGGAATCCTCTTTGAAAGAATCTTTCTGCCGTTGCCGTCTTCGCAAACAAGGGTCGCGGTGTTGTCTTTTTTGACGGTCAAGCGCCACAGTTGGAACGCTTCACCGGCCACCTTTTTCTTCGACTTTTGGGCAAAGGCGATTTCATCCAAGAGCCAATAGGCCCCGCCTGTCTCGGCGACATACTTTGCGCCATCTGTAAAAAGAATGGAACGAACCATGCTGTGACGATACCAATATTCTGAGCCGGAAAATTGCTTTAGGTCGGCTTTGTTGAGGGTGTGGGTCATTTTCTAGTCTCCTTTGGGTTTGAGGTTCAGCGTTTCGCTGTACCTCTGCCCGTCGGCGAGACTTGGGGTAGCAACTGCAAGGGCAGGGGGCGGGGAGGGGGATCGCCCATGCTGCAACTTGCCTTCTTCAGGCAAGGAAGCATGGGGACACCCCGCCCTCTGGGCTTTAGCCTTCACCCTTGCAGGCGCGAGGGACAAAGTCCCTTAGATCCTCTCCCTTCCTTGCGATAGGGGGCGTTACCGGCTGGCCGAGACTTCAGGCTCGGCAAGCCCCTCTTGGGGCGCATAGCACCCGCCCCGCCACCTTCGGCGGGGATAGCCCTGCCTTGCTTGTCATGGATAACACACAGAAAAACCAAGCTATTCCCTGTAAAAGCGGGGAAAAAGCTGCTATTCTGCCCAAGAAAATAGATACGCCTTTGCGGTCCTTGCGTACCATGGTTCGCAGTGATATAATATAAGGAGAAACAGAAGTGGCACGACTGGCAAAACCCAAACGGGTCATCGTCTATGCGGATCAGGAGGGCAACGAGCCTTTTACTGATTGGCTCTATGGGTTGAAAGACAGCATGGGGCGAAAGCGCGTCTTGATCCGGATTGCGCGCCTTGAGCAAGGAAACTATGGCGACTGTGAGCCGGTAGGCGAGGGGATCAGCGAATTACGCATGTTCTTTGGTTCCGGCTATCGAGTTTATTTCGGGGAAGACGCGGATAACATCGTCGTCTTGCTCTGCGGCGGCGACAAGGGAAGCCAGAAGAAAGACATCAAACAGGCAAAAGCCTATTGGCGGGAGTATTTGACCCATGAAGAACTATAGATCATTTTCCGACGTTGAAGAATCCTACTTCCGCGACCATCCGGAAGAGATGGACGAATACATCACCCTCATGTTTGAGGAGTACGCCAAGGACGGCGACACGGGGGCTTTGCTCTCGTCGCTGCGCGTCTTGAGCCGCGTCAAGGGCGTGACCAAGATCGCCGAAGAAACCGGCCTGAGCCGCAAGGGGATACAGAAAGCCCTCTCAGAAGACGGCAACCCAGAGTTTGCCAGCGTCAACGCCATCATTCACGCCATGGGCTACCGCCTGTCACCGCAAAAGCTGGAAGCGTGAACATCACCTTCCCCTTAAGCCTTTCCTTCCCTCTGTCAAATTCACTTTCCTTTCTTCTTAAACCACCGGAGGGCCACCCCATAGCCATATAACCGGCTAGATGGCTATAGATCGGGACGGCCAAAGGATGCGGTGAATAGGGGCTTTATTCTCCGCATCAGTAATCTGGGGCCTCGATCTAAGTCAAACCGGCAATAGAACCGGCACTGCCCTTCCGCATTGCGTTAACAACTAATTGATATATAGTTGATAAAATAACAAAGGATTCCGGCAATAGGGGAAGGAGCACGATGACCACGATAGAAAGCACAGGACTTATGGAACCGATGCTCCCGCCGGACGGCGAGCGCAAGCTCGAAGACCTTGCCATGGATTTGGCAACAAAGGCCTCGGGGCTGGCAAGCCAACTGCCGCAGACGGTGCGGTTGGGCGTGGGCGACCTTGTACGCTCAATGAACTGCTATTATTCGAACCTCATCGAGGGGCACGACACGCACCCCCGTGATATTGATCGCGCACTCGCTCATGCCGACTATTCGGCTGACCCGCAGAAGAGGGCGCTCCAACATGAAGCCGTTGCCCATATCGAGGTGCAACGGCTCATCGATCATCGCGAGGATTTGCAGATTGAGACCACGAACGTTGAGTATATCAAGTGGCTGCATCATGAATTCTGCCGCCGTCTGCCGGATGAGCTGCTTTGGGTCGAGAATCCAGACACGGGTGAACGCCTGCGCGTTGTTGCAGGGGAATTAAGAAAAGGGTGGGTGCAGGTTGGTAGGCACATTCCACCAGAAGCCGAAGCCTTACCCCGATTCTTGAAAAGATTTGAAGAGGCCCATGACACGCAAAAACTGTCACGGGTACGCCAGATCATCGCCCTTGGCGCGGCGCATCACCGGTTACTCTGGATACATCCCTTTTATGATGGCAATGGGCGCGTCACCCGCCTGATGTCGCATGCCTCGCTTCTACGCTGCGGGGTAGGCAGTAGTCTTTGGTCTGTGGCTCGGGGATTGGCGCGAAACGTTCAAACATACAAAGCCCTGCTGATGGCCGCCGATGAACCACGGCGCGGCGATCTGGATGGACGCGGTACGCTATCGACGCAAGCCCTGACGGGGTTCTGTGAGTTCTTTTTGACCACCTGCATCGATCAAGTGGAATTCATGGCGTCTCTGCTGGAGCCAAGCGAATTACTGCGCCGGATGCGCCAGCATATCGAAGAAGAAGTGCAAGCAGGCACCCTCCCCAAAGGATCATTTCCCCTTCTGCGCGAAGCCCTGTTGACCGGCGAGGTACCACGCGGTCGAACGCCCGAGATCACCGGCTATGGTGAACGCATGGCTCGAAACGTCGTCGCTGACCTTATCAAAAAAGGCTACCTGAAATCTGAAAGCTCCCGCGCCCCGCTCGTGCTCGCCTTCCCTATGGATGCGGTTGAGCGCTGGTTTCCAAGGCTGTATCCAGCAACATAGCCATATAGCCGGATATATGGCAATACAACAAACACCTCTTCTAAAAGGGCTCTTTTAAAATGACACTGACTAAAGTTTACAAGAGGAATGCCTTTTAGATGTCTTAAAAAGACTTAAAAAGCAACAAGTTGAGTTCTTGTAAATTATTGTTTTTTACAAGAAAAACGGGTGGTCATTCCTAGCGCTATGCCCTCACCGTGCAGACAGCACTCTTTCCCGGGCTCTCGTAAACCAAGCAAACCTAGGTGCGGATCGCGCCCCAGTTTGTCCTTGCCCCCCGCAAAAAGGGGCGTTACCGAACACGCGCTAAAGATGAGAATTAGGAGGGGAAACTAAAAAAGGTAGGGCGCGACGGTTTATTGAAAAATACATCTAGGCTATATCCTATGTCCTTAGGACATAGGATATAGCCTGTAGTGGATTTGTCAAGGGTCTAGTTGCTATCATGCTGTTTTTATATTTTCTTCTTGACCTATCAGGTCACCGTGTGTATATGTCCTAAGGACATATACACACGGTGACCAATGAAGCTTGAAACCGCAGTAGCCCTCGAAATCGGGGCTTTAAACAAACCAATCATCACATCCTATCAATTAGGCCGAATTATCTTCGCCCTTTATCAAGCCAAAATCTACCAAGGCAAGCCCATAGCTTATCTCCGAGAGGAAAGCACCCCAACCCGTGCCCGCTACAGAAAAATTCTTCAAAACCTCGAATCCTCCGGCGTGTTGAGCAACAGCTCAACCGCCAAGCATCCAGAAATTTTTTCAGTTTTATCCCAAACATCCGCTTCCGCTGACGAAACAGCCTGTTTTATTGATCCTTTTTGTTATGTCTCACATTTAAGCGCGATGGAGTACCACGGATTGACGGACCGGTTTCCCAAGGTTCTTTTTCTGTCAGGCGCGGAACCCACCCACTGGAAACAACTTGCCATAGAAAGAATGTTAAAAGACCTCGGTGAATCCTATAAAAGCTACCTAGAAACGGAGCTTCCTCCCCTTAAAAGATTTACTTTAAAGAAAATCGCCAAAAAAACAATCAGCCTTTATGCCTCCAAACACTATGATGCAGGCGCATATATCAGAGTACAAGGACAATCCCTTAAGGTATCTAGTATTGGCCGAACGTTTCTTGACATGATCCGACAGCCTTCCTTATGTGGTGGCATATATCATGTTCTTGAAGCATACAGCGAAAATGCCGACCGTTATTTGCGGCTGATCGTAGACGAAGTACAGCAGCACGGAACAATTATTGATAAAGTCAGAGTTGGATATATACTGGAAGAACGTATTGGATTAGCTCATCCAACCATCAAAACTTGGCTAGAAAATGTTCAGCGTGGCGGCTCAAGAAAGCTGGTCGCAGAGAATCCATACACCCCAACCTACTCTGAAAAATGGGGCCTATCCATTAACATAGAAGAAATCGAGTGAGGTCTTTTGCCAAAATTCAATATCAAGGAATGGGTTGAAGCCGATCCAGACCAAGCCGCCTTTCGCCAAGCCGTCCATACTATTCTCACAGCCATTTCAGGAACGCCGTTTTTGAAAACGTCGATGATTATGAAGGGTGGCGTTTTGCTTGCCCTTGGCTATAGCAGTGCTCGCTACACCCAAGACATAGATTTTTCAACAGCAGTACGGCTGCCTGAATTTGATCAAAAAAAGTTTCAAAGCCGACTGGCCGAAGGACTCGTCTTCTCATCCGAAAGCCTTGGATATGGCCTTGATTGCCGCATTCAGGGAATAGAACAGAAACCAGCACGAGAAGATGCAAGTTTTCCAACCATTCAAACTAAAATTGGTTATGCCCGCAAAGGGGACAAGGGAGGGCATAGGCGTTTGCTGGCTGGTCAAGCAACAAAAGTCGTGAAGTTGGATTACAGCCTTAACGAACCCGTCGGACATGTAGACTTGTTTGAATTAGAAGACGGCAACACTATTTGCACATACGGTATTATCGAACTGATCTCAGAAAAATTTCGTGCTCTTTTACAGCAACAAGTCCGCGACAGAATGCGTGGACAGGATGTTTATGATCTTTACCATCTTTTCACCTTACATCCCGATCTTGTGGCCGAAGAGGAAACAAAACAAAAAATTCTAGAAAGACTAATTGAAAAATCAGCAAGTCGCAGTCTCTCTGTATGTGTAGAAAGCCTTGCAAATGTCGATATTAGGCGAAGAACGGAAGAAGATTACAAAAACCGCTACAGTGAAATCGAAGAAGGGCTACCTCCGTTCCATATGCTTTATGAAAGTGTGGAAAGATATTACCGTTCCTTGCCGTGGTTAAAGATTCAGGTCGAACACCTCGAATAATGATGATACATGCTTCAACATAACCAAGCGTGCTTGGAGAAATGAGCTGCCCCCACCAGGGGAAGACGACGTTCCTTTTTGACCCTCGCAAAAGTTATCACATCAAGAAATATAGCCATATAGCCGGATATATGGCTATATTAACAACACCCTTCCACTATTCACCCCTCTTTGCATGCCCACTCATAAGCATTTAAAAAACCGATAGAATATAAGGTTTTACCTGTTCAAAATGCGTGATCGTGGTATTCTCCCCCAACCAAATTCTTGTTTTTTTGCAATTGGGCCTTCAGCGGTTCACTGAAGCCATTGAGGCAAAACGGCTCTAGAATTTAATCTGGATCGTTAGAACCCTTTAACAGTTAGACCTTGGCATGATTGAAGATATTAAAAAAACACTCTGGGCAACGGCTGACAAGCTGCGTGCCAATATGGACGCCGCCGAATACAAGCACATCGTGCTCGGCCTCATTTTCGTCAAATACATCTCCGACACTTTTCAGACCCGCCGCGATGAGCTGACACGTCGTTTTGCCAATGCAGACGACGACTATTTCTTGCCTGATGCCACGCCCGCCTTGCTGGCCGAAGAGCTGGAAGACCGCGACTACTACAAAGAAGTCAATGTTTTCTGGGTTCCGGAAACCGCCCGCTGGGAAAGCCTTCGCGCCCAAGCCAAGCAGGCCGACATCGGCAAGCGCATCGATGACGCTCTCGCCCTGATCGAAACCGAGAATCCAAAACTCAAGGGCATCCTCGACAAACGCTATGCCCGCGTACAACTACCCGACGGCAAGCTGGGTGAATTGGTCGATCTCGTTTCCCAAATCGGCTTCGGTGAATCTGGCAATACGGCCAAAAATCATGCCCGTGATCTGCTCGGCCAAGTCTATGAATACTTCCTCGGTCAGTTCGCCAGCGCAGAAGGCAAGCGCGGCGGTCAATTCTACACGCCGGCCTCTATCGTCAAAACTCTGGTTACTGTGCTTGCTCCACATCATGGCCAGGTCTATGATCCGTGTTGTGGCTCTGGTGGTATGTTTGTTCAGTCGGAAAGATTCATAGAAGCCCACGGCGGCAAGATCGGCGATGTCTCAATTTACGGTCAAGAAGCCAACCCGACAACATGGCGACTGGCGGCGATGAACCTTGCCATTCGCGGCATCGATTTCAATCTTGGCAAAGAACCAGCCGACACCTTCGTGCGTAATCAGCACCCTGATCTACGCGCCGACTTTGTGCTGGCCAATCCTCCTTTCAATATCTCTGATTGGTGGCATGGCAGCCTGGAAGGCGACCCACGCTGGATCTATGGCACGCCGCCACAAGGCAATGCTAACTACGCCTGGCTGCAACACATGCTGCATCACCTCAAGCCCACGGGCAGGGCAGGTATAGTTCTTGCCAATGGCTCTATGTCATCCAGCCAGAATGGTGAAGGCGACATCCGCCGCGCTATGGTCGATGCCGACAAGGTCGAAGTCATGATCGCATTACCTAGCCAATTGTTCTTCAACACCCAGATTCCCGCTTGTCTGTGGTTCCTGGTCAAGGAAAAGCGAGCAAGACGAGGTGAAGTCTTGTTCATCGATGCTCGCAAACTCGGCAGCATGATTAGTCGCGTGCAATGCGAATTTACCGATGAAGTCATCGCAAAAATTGCCGGCACTGTAGCCGCTTGGCGAGGCGAAAGCACATCAGGCGAGGAATACACTGACATCGCAGGTTACTGCCGTAGCGTTCCACTGGCAGAGATTGCCGAACACGGCCATGTCCTCACGCCTGGTCGCTATGTCGGTGCTGAAGCCGTTGAAGACGATGACGAAAGCTTTGCCGAGAAAATGCTAAAACTAACCGAAACCCTTGGTGAACAAATGGCGAAAGGCGCTGAACTTGACCAGTTGATACATCAAAAATTGGAAGGACTGGGATATGAGTTCTGAGTCTCTGTTGTTCGGAGAGTGTGCTTCCTTGGTGCGTGCTTCGACTTCTCCAGCTTTATTTCCTGATAGCCCATATATAGCACTTGAGCATATTGGCCAAGGCACATTGAGTTTGAATGGTCATGCCTTTGGAAGGGATGCCGACAGCCAGAAAACAAGATTTTTAAAGGGAGATATTCTATTTGGTAAATTACGCCCATATTTTCGGAAAGCCATAATTGCTCCATTTGATGGCCTGTGTTCAACAGATATTTGGGTAGTGCGCCCTAAACTAGGTACTGACCGTAACTTTCTGTTTTACTGGATGGCATCAGAAGAGTTTGTTAATCGTGCTACAGATATGTCGGAAGGCACGCGAATGCCGCGAGCAAAATGGGAGATAGTTTCAAAATTTGAAATTCCAAAACTGACAGTTACTGAGCAATATAGAATTGGTGAACTCCTAGGCACGTTAGATGACCGGATCACACTGCTACGCGAAACCAACACCACTCTAGAAGCCATCGCCCAAGCTTTGTTCAAATCCTGGTTTGTGGACTTCGACCCGGTGCATGCCAAGCAGCAAGGCCGTGAACCAGAAAGCACGGACACTATCACTGCCTTGCTCTTCCCCGACAGCTTCGAAGAATCAGAATTGGGCTTGGTGCCGACGGGATGGAAGGTTGGTACTCTTGGAAGAAACACCACCATAAACCGTGGCATATCACCAAAATATTTAGACCAAGGTGGGGTGCTTGTTATTAATCAGAAGTGCATCCGCAATTATATCCTTGATTCTTCTAAAGCACGTAGACACGACTCAACGCAGAAGAAAATTGGCGGCAAAGAACTTATAGTCGGAGACGTTTTGGTAAATTCAACTGGTGTTGGAACACTTGGTCGTGTGGCACAAGTACTTACTTTGGATGAAGTAACCATTGTTGACTCGCATGTTACAGTTGTTCGCACAGATGAAAATATGACGTGGAATTATCTTGGCCTTTCTATGATGCGACGACAGGCTGAAATCGAAAATTTAGGAGAAGGTACAACAGGCCAAACCGAATTAAGCCGGGGAAAACTTGCTGGTCTTAAGCTGGTTATTCCCCCAAAATCACTCCTTCTAGCCTTCGACGACACATCACTGCCCATGCGCAAACGCTTTGCAGTAAACCTTAAGCAAGCCGAAACCCTAACCTCTCTTCGCGATACCCTTCTCCCCCGCTTAATCTCTGGCCAGTTGCGCCTACCGGATGCCGAGGCACTTGTGGAAGAGGCCGCCGCATGAAGTATCTGCGCCCTCCATCATCTCACTATCGGGAAATCCTAAAATGACCGAAGACCAACTGGAGCAAGAGACCCTGTGCTGGCTGGCCGATGTGGGCTATACCCCTGTCTATGGCCCCGAGATTGCGGTTGATGGTAATGCCCCCGAGCGCAGCAACTACACTCAAGTTGTTTTAGTTGAACGATTGCGTAAAGCAATCGACCGACTCAACCCTCTAGTTCCCCTAGTCGCCCGCGAAGATGCCTTGCAGCAAGTCTTGAATTTAGACACGCCGGTTTTGCTGGCTGCCAATCGCCAGTTTCACCGCTTGCTGATAAACGGGGTGCCGGTTCAATACCAAAAAGAGGGTGAGACACGAGGCGACTTTGTACGCCTGATCGACTTTACCGATGTCTCAGCCAATGAATGGCTAGCTATCAACCAGTTCTCTATCAAAGGCCCCAAGTACACCCGCCGCCCCGACATTATCCTGTTCATCAACGGCCTGCCTTTGGTGTTGATGGAACTTAAAAACCCCGCCGATGAAAAAGCCGACATCTGGAAAGCTTTTGACCAGATCGAGACGTACAAAGAACAAATCCCCGATGTATTCCAGTACAACGAAGTGCTGGTGATAACGGATGGATCGGAAGCACTCATGGGTGCGCTCTCCAGCAATCCCGAGCGTTTTATGGCATGGCGCACCATTG
>JAQUEZ010000227.1 GCA_028684915.1 Desulfobulbus sp. | reverse complement strand
CTTCCAGGCGGCCAAATGCAGGGCCAGGGGATATAGAAACGACGACACCTTTATCAGCATCATCTACCTGCTGGCCGCACCGATACAGAATTTACTCAAATCCACTTGATTCGTCGAAGAGCCTTTTATCCCTGTCGTTCTCATTTACAGGGTAGACAGCCTAGCCAGATACCGAGGTCTTCAGGCGTGGATGGTTGTTGTTACAGGTGCGCTGCTGGTGATATCCCCTTTCCTGGCCTTAATTGACAAGTAGGATTTTGGTTTACCTACCCAAATGATAGAAGAGGATCTAGCCCCATCCAGTGACATTGTTACCTGCGAAGATGCAGCGCTCCCGGGACTTCGAATCGAGCTGTTAACTCTTGAGCGCAATATTCAAGAGCTCAGTAATGCCAAGGCGGAATACCTCAGCATGATTCATGCATTCAACGAAGAGTGCAACCGAAGGCTCGGTGAACTTATCAAAAAACTCGTGAAACTTCGGGAGGAACGCTTGTTTATGTTTGAGCCTATATCACCCGACAATTCCAATGATGATGCTTATGAAAAATCAACGAATGCCTCAGAATCGTTTGAAAAGCAGCATGAGGAGATATTCAGGGAACCACTTGCTGGATTAACGGCAAGGGACAGGGCAGAGATAAGAAAAAATTATCGCCTAGCAGGTCGTTTGTGTCATCCAGACACTGTTGGTGAAGGCAAGAAAAAGAAAGCTGAGGAGATTTTTAAAACACTTAGCACCGCATATGCGAAAGGCGACAAAGAGGCCGTAAAAAAGATTCTGGAAGCCTTGCAGAACGGGGAATGTCTTGCTAGTAATTTTGAGGTTATGAATGACAAAGCGCTGCTCAAAAAAAAGATAGATAGCTTGAAGACCGAAAAAGTGCACATTGAAAACGAACTGGAAAGAATAGAAAAAGATAAAATTTTCCAGCTGTTAAGTCACATTAACGATTGGGATGAATATTTTGAGCGCAAAAAAGAAGAATTGGAATCTCAAATTCATCTTTTGCTCATCCGGTCAGCCATTGGTGACCCAGAACGAATCTCTTTTTATTGAGCAGTGTTGAAAAACGAAAAATCAGCAACTTGAACATTCTGGTGCGACATTGTCGCCATGTTTGTAAAAACAATAGGTTGCGAGGTAATGTCAACGAAATACGTACACCACCAGAAATCGACCAGAACCAATAATCAGGAGAAGGTTTATGGCCGGTGTCCTCGACATCCATACCCACGCCTTTCCAAATGGCTGAACAGCTCTGTTCGCTATGAGTACGTCTTGGTGATCTGCCTATCCCCCGTAACTCGAGGCGTGAATTCAAAAAACTCGCAGGAGGAAAACCATGCTAAATCTTAAGTCAATTTCAGTTGCTATCGGAGTTTTTTCCCTCATCTTGGGCGGTTCGACGAACGCTCAGTGCCAACTTTCGCTGGAACAGGCACAGGCTGAATGCCGCAGCATCGCTGGGCAACAAACTGGTTACACCCCCAACGCCGCAACCACTTCAGTGCAATCAGAGAAGGGCGGTCGAGCGCGCGGTGCGGCAACTGGCGCCATGGCAGGTGCAGCGAAGGGCCGCGCCAAGTTAAATCAGTACGAGAATGTGCCCGACGAGGTGGCCGAGGAATACACCAAAAACCAGATGCAGGATGCCGCCAAAGTGGGGGCCGCCGTAGGCGCGTCGAAACAGCGCCAGAACCGCCGTGCGAATGCGGCCTCCAACCAACAAGCGGAGGCAAGCGCCCAAGCCTATAACCAGGCGTATTCTTCCTGCATGACGGCTAAAGGGTTTTCCGGACAATGAAGGGTACGCTAGTACCGTGGGATTGGCGACATTATAAAAACAATCCGCACCACATTGGCCACTCCCGTGCTTCTGACAGGGGAAATGCGACGGTTGGCGGTGTCTCGTTAAGATCGGTCCGAAAATTATGCTCTGGGTTCCTTTTCAGAAGTCTTCGGTTCTTCTGAGTATACCAACTATGGCGGAGAGTTAGGGCTGAGCGTGAGTTTCTAAACTGTTTCCGGGTAGTTACTTGGATCAGATCGTTTTCTGATCATTAGGGGTGCAATCTGCACTATACAAAATCAACAAAGGAGAAGGGCTATGCGTTCGAAGATTTTCGTATTTGCAACCGTTATGACATTCTTATGGTCAGCATCGACGTTTGCTGTCGCACAAGCGCAAGAAAAAAGTACTGATGCAGAGCTCCAAAAATTTCAAGGCACCTGGGTTATGATTTCAGGGGAGATGGACGGGAAAAAGGTGCCTGAAGAACATGTCAAACAGAACAAAATCACCGTCGTCGGGAATAAAGTCGAACTCTTCAGTCCTCATCAACATAAAGAAGTGATCGTTGCTTCTATCACGAAACTGGATGTGACTAAGAATCCCAAGGAAATGCATTGGGTTCGCGTCAATGGCCCCCATGCAGGGAAGACTGTTATTTCAATCTATGAATTTGAGGGCCCAGATCAATACAAGGTGAGCTTCGATCCTGCGGCACTGACTGTGCCCAAAAAGTTTGGCACAGAAACTGGATCGGGACATATTTGGCACAATTGGAAGCGATTAAAATAATAACCACGAACGCCGGCTGTTTAGCGGAATCTGTCTAGTTCTGGTGCGAGCGAAGCTCGTGACCAGAGGGCTAGGCAGATTTCCGCTCGAACGCCCTTGATAGGCGGAGCGTGAGCGGAGCCTGTCAACGACAACCAAGCGGAAAGTGTGATCGGTCCCTATGCCGCTTTCACAAGGAGTCAAACCATGAATGCTCGCGACATTAAAATTCGTGGCCAGAAATTTTCTTTCGTTTCACTCGCGCTGAGTGCAGCGATACTTATTGGTTGCGCGACGTCAATTCTTGCTAATCCTCCAGGCGTTATTCGAGCATCAACATTGCCCGATCTGAGCGGACTGGCTTGGGTTAAGGATGACCTTTTTATCAGCGTCCATGATGCCAAACGCAATTCGGAGAAAAAATACTGGCCCCGGGTCAGCCTTGTGCGTCTTCCTAAATCGGAGCTCGAGGGCGTCACCTGGCAGTCTCTGGATTTAGAGTTTCCTGGTCCTGATGGGCCTAGCAGCGATTTGGAAAGCGTTAGCCGTATCCCGGGCGGTAGGGGATTTTTGTTTGTTGAAAGCGGCCAGGAAGGCGAAGGGGCTCGACGGATCTTCTTCGCTGTGTACACCAACGATACGCTGAAGATCGAGTCTCAGGTTCCTTGGCCGGTGCCCGTCGAGAACGTCGAGGCCACCGAGGTTTGCCAAGTCGGCCAGCAATTGGTGTATCTGTACGCGGAACGTGCGGAGGGTCTTGCAGCAACGAAAATCAAATGGGCCACGCTTTCATTGCATCCGCTGGAATTCGGCCCATTCAAGGAAGTTACTTATGAAGGAATCGATCCCGTCGGGAAGGGTGCTCGACCCATTGTAGCTTTGGCGGTTGATACCGATGGTTTTATTTACAGCGCATCTGCCTATGATCCGGGAAACGATGACGGTCCGTTCCGAAGTGTCGCTTGGCGGATTGGAAAAATGATTGCTGATAAAAATGGCAATCCACTGGTTCAATTGGGTGAGAGCAAGAGGCTGGCGACCTTGGATGGATTGAAAGTTGAGAGCATCACTGTGCGCGAATCAGAGAAGAGTGGCAAGCAAGTATTCGTAGGAACAGACGATGAGCACTATGGTGGAATAATTCGTCTGCTTCCAAGTGTGCCTTGAAGCAGCAAGACCTCGATGGACGCCCCTAACACCTAACTCCACTCCCACTCGGCAATTCATGTAATGTTGCCGATAGATTTTCTTTATCAATAACTCTCTTCCATTTGCCGGAGGACCTCTTCGGGGGTAATATCGCGTCGTGGAAGAAAGTGCGCAAAGCAACGAGGCTATGTCGGCACAACTGAACAACGGGTGCAACTCCTTCTATTCTCTTCCGGTTTTCGGCAGAAAGAGCATGGACATCATCACCATGCCTACATGATGATGCCAGGCCAGCCAGCCTCGGGCCTGGTAATGATCCATACCGGCTGTTGCTCCGCCTTACATTTTGCTACCCAGTCAAGAGAGCCTTTTTACACACTCTCCAAACACAGGAGGACTTGCCCATGAATCGCGTCACCTGCACCCGTCCATTCTTCAAGAAAATCCTGAAGTGCCTTTGGCCGCTCTTGCTTGTTGCCGGGTTTGCCGTCTCCAGCTTTGCGGCTGAACAGCAGGGCCCGTTAAAAGTCGGGATGGAGCTGGCCTATCCCCCGTTTGAAATGACCGACACCACCGGTAAACCTGCCGGGGTCAGTGTTGATCTGGCCAAGGCGATGGGCATCAGTCTGGGCAGGGAGATCAAGATAGAGAACATGAGTTTTGACGGCCTCATCCCCGCGCTCAAGACCGGCAAAATCGACATCATCCTTTCCTCGATGACTGCAACAGCAGAGCGGGCACAGTCCATCGACTTTTCCGAACCCTATCTACAAACCGGGCTCTGTTTGCTGGTGCGCAAAGATTCTGCGGTGCAAACCATTGCTGATCTTGACCGGGCCGGCATGACGATCGCCGTGAAGAAAGGAACCACCGGGCACAACTATGCCAGCAAGGAATTGAAAAAGACCAAGGTCCTGGTCCTTGATAAGGAGGCAGCGGCCCTGCTTGAGGTTGTCCAGGGCAAGGCCGATGCCTTTATTTACGACCAGATGTCCACCTACAGCAACTGGAAGCGCAACCAGGAAACCACCCGCGCCATCCTCAAACCCTTTCAGCAGGAAGCATGGGCCATTGGTCTGCGCAAAGACAACATTGCCCTCAAGGAGGAGATCAATCGTTTCCTTAAGGACTATCGGGCCAAAGGCGGCTTTGAACAACTCGGCGACACCTGGCTTCTGGAGCAGAAACAGGAATTCAAGCGCCTCGGCTATCCGTTTTTCCTGTAATCGCCCGACAAGAGCATGGGCAGATTGACCATCTGGTGGCGGATGGAGGACAACGAGGCGCCGTCGCTGATCTCGCGGCTCCTGGCCTTTGCCCTGGTCCTCCTCCTGCTCTCGGCACTGTTCTTTTTTTCCTTCAGCCAGTTACAGTATGGGTGGAACTGGTCTGCGGTCTGGCAGTATCGACAGAAATTTCTGCACGGCTGGATGACCACCCTGCTGATTTCCGTTGCGGCGCTTGGCCTCAGCCTGCTGATCAGCGTCTTTTTCGCCCTCGCCCGCCGCTCCCGCCTGTTGCCGCTGCGCTATCTGGCCATGCTCTATATCGAAGGAGTGCGCGGCACCCCGCTTCTGGTGCAGATTCTGGTCTTTTTCTATGTGGTGGCCGATGCCTTTGGCATCAACAATCGCTATGTGGTCGGCATTCTCACCCTGGCCTTCTTCGCCGGGGCCTATCTGAGCGAGATTATTCGGGCGGGCATCGAGAGCATCGGTGAATCGCAAATAGAATCCGCGCGCGCCATTGGCCTGAGCCCCTTACAGACCTACCGTTTTGTCATCCTTCCCCAGGTGGTGCGACGGATTTTGCCGCCCCTGGCTGGTCAATTCGCCTCGCTGGTCAAGGACTCCTCGCTGCTTTCGATCATTGCCGTCAGTGAATTCACCCTCAATGCCCAGGAGGTCAACGCCTTTACCTTCAGCTCCCTGGAAAGCTATCTGCCGCTGGCCGTGGGCTATCTGCTGTTGACCCTCCCCATTTCCCTGTTCAGCCGCCATCTGGAACAGAAATTTCGCTATGCAACTTAGCCTGACGCATCTCAGTAAATCCTATAACAACCAACGCGTGTTGGACGATATCTCCATTGATCTGCCTGATGTGCATGCCCTGGTCATCATTGGCCCATCGGGAGGTGGCAAGACAACCCTGCTGCGCACGATCGCCGGCCTGGAACGACCTGATTGCGGGCAAATATGCATTAACGGCAAGCCGCTGCTCTTTGATGCGGCAAGCCTGCTCCTCCATCGTCGCAGCATCGGCACGGTCTTCCAGGCCTTCAACCTCTTTCCGCACCTGAGTGCGCTTGACAATATCATGCTGCCGCTTGAGCAGGCGCAGGGATTTACGCACGAGGAGGCCCTGGCAACGGCCCAGGCCATGCTGCAACGTTTTCAACTGACGGCCCATGCCGACAAGAAACCGGCCCAGTTATCCGGCGGCCAGCAACAACGGGTGGCCATTGCCCGCGCCATCGCCGTCAAACCACGTTTTCTGCTCTTCGATGAACCGACCTCAGCCCTTGACCCGGAGATAACTTCGGAGGTGCTTGATATTATTAAGGAGCTGCAAGATGAGGGACGCGATTTGCTGCTGATCACCCATCACATGGGATTCGCCCGCACCGTCGCGGACCATTGTCTCTTTGTTGCCGAAGGAAAAATCAGAGAAAGCGGCAGTGTCGATCGCCTGTTTAATCAGCCGGAAAGCGTTCAGCTCCAGCAGTTTTTGGGAAGAATAACGCGCTATGATTAGTTCTACTTTGTCACATTACCCATCCATGGCCCGTTCTCCCCTTCAGCCTGCGCCACTTTGTTCATGCTTGTATCGGAATTCTGGACCGAGGCCCGCAATCAGCACCGAGATGGCAAAAGGCAGCTCACCGTGCGCCGCTTCGGCTGGTCCATCTCCTGTTCACCTTGATTGGGATAGCGTTAACTACTCGTCAAGACATCGATTCTTCCTGTGGGGGGCGACTTCTGACTGCTGCCTGCGTCAACAATTATACCATTCAGGAGGCCCTGAGTATGCAATGCGCGATGGATCATATTGTTTTAAATATTGAAGATGACGAAAAAATGATCGCCTTCTATACCATCGTGCTGCAGCTTGCGCCTGAACGTTTGCAGGAATACCGCGCTGGAACAGTGCCCTTTCCGTCAGTTCGACTCAATCCGGACACGATCATCGACCTATTTCCTAAAAGGATGTGGCAGAAAAATTCTCCCAATGGCAGTGGCCGGGAGCATTTGAACCATTTCTGCATGGCGATGGATAAAGAAACGTGGAAGGAACTTTTGGAGCGGCTGAAAGCCAACGCCATTGCGATTGAGGAAGGTCCTGTTCCCCGCTGGGGTGCGCACCGCGCCGGCATTTCAATCTATTTTCGCGACCCTGAAGGAAACCTGATCGAAGCACGGCATTATGACCAACTCAATGAAGTAGAGAAGTGCGTACTTGGATCGCAACTCAAGATTTCCCCTGTCTAACTTTACTTTCCCTCAACCTAATCAATGGTGAATTGGAAATGATATCAAGTTCTGCAATCTACCGGAACTGACCGAAGAGAGGAGGAAATCGTGAAAAATGAAATCTGAAGTGAAACACCTGGAAGATGAGCAACTCGCAAACGGTGTTGTGATACGGTTCTATGATGAATCCCGCAGGGTGGCTGGTGATCGCTGGCAGGTTACAGTGCGCTACGATGCAGTGGTCTCGGTCCCGGAAACCTTTTGGAGCCTAGTGAGTGGAGAGCCGGAACTGATTGAGGAGATTCGCGCCGTCTTAGGGACAGAGATTGTCCTTACCAATGTCAATGAGCGAAATTTTATTTCAGCGGAGGAAAAGGAGGTGTTAATTGCCGAAATAATCAGCCGGACCCGGAAAAATATCTTCGGCTATCTCGCTGCTCCTGATTTTCCCGAATGTTATTTCAAACGTCGTTTTAAGGAAGCACGCGAGGGAATTGAGCGAGAAAAGAGAGAGGCGCGGGTTCCAGATAATGAAGATATTGAAGAACCCGTTGATTTTTCCCATCTTTTTTCAGATGTGAAAAAGAGCGAATAATGTAAATCGAGTCAGGGGCATATTAATTGATTCGTACCAAGCAATCCATCGGCTGAATTGCTGATTTTATGGTTATAGTCACCAAATGAGTCTTCATCATAGTCTGAATGGATGACGCCTCCTTTATACAAGGGGAGATAAATATATATTTGAGGTCTCGTATGAATTCGTATCACTTTATTTTTGAAGTTGAACCGCAGCTTGAAAATCCTTTGATTGCCCACGTCTCTAGGGCAGCGGTTCATATCTGGGTGTTATCAACCGATATACAGGAAGCAAGAGATACTGCAATTCGTTTTCTTACGTCCGACCGTTGGGAGGTAACCGAGGAAAAGGATGCTTATTTAGCGACTCAAGAGCAGGTAGATGGACTGGGAGCTGATGAATCGTCGAGTTATCAAACAGCTCAATCAGAAGGAATCCACGCGACGTTTTACTACTGGCACAGGTCTGAGTGATTTTCGAACAATCCGATACGCCGGTCCTGCAGAAGTTGGCGTTCTTTTCATAGGTTGCTCAGTATCGCAGGAAGTTAGCTCCCACGTTGGCAAAGATATTTCCCGGCAATGAAGAAAGTAGATTATCGAAATCAAGCACTGAAGATTCTTCCATGGGTTTGTGGAAAATGCGGCCGTGATTTCTCCGGAAAAAACCTGCGCGAACTGACGGTTCACCACAAAGACCATAATTACAAAAACAACCCGCCCGATGGCAGCAATTGGGAATTGTTGTGCATCTACTGCCACGATAACGAACATTCCCGCTCTCTCGACGCTGAATGGCTCCCCACCGAAAATCCTGATAAAAGCATAGGATCAACGATCACCCATACCCCCTTTGCCAATCTTTCTAATTTGCTGAAAATAGATAAAAAAGATAGACAACGGTAATCTTCAACAACCTGTCTTTATCCATAATCCGCTCCATCTGACGGCTTTTCTACTGAAGACGACAGAAAATACGGTTTTGTAAGTAGAGTAAACATAGGAGGATAAGGTGAGAATAATCGCGACAGTGCTGTCCCTCTTCTTATTCGGATGCGTCGGTATCCCTGAAAAGGTGAAGCCCGTTGATAATTTCCAATTAGCGAGGTATCTGGGCAAGTGGTACGAGATTGCCAGGCTGGATCATTCTTTTGAACGGGGCCTAACTCAGGTGACCGCCGAGTACACCATGAGGGACAGTGGCGGTGTAAGGGTGCTAAACCGTGGCTACTCTGAAAAAGAAAAGACATGGAAACAAGCCGAAGGGAAAGCATACTTCGTCCAGGGAACAGACAAGGGTTACTTGAAAGTTTCCTTCTTCGGGCCGTTTTACGGTTCATATATCGTACTTGAACTTGATCATGAGCATTACCGCTATGCAATGGTTTGCGGGCCTGACAATTCTTATTTATGGATTCTGGCCAGAGACCCGGAAATGAAAAATGAGCTGAAGGATAGCCTCATGGCAAAGGCATCGGCGCTCGGTTTTGACGTAAGCAAATTAATATTCGTTGATCAGCGCTGACTATCCCTCTTGCCGTATCTATCAACTTGGTGTCATTGACTGTATCATTGGGATGGGGTGACAATTGGTCCCGTGCCGCTAATCTTTTTGGAGTCACCATGAGCCAACGCGTATTGAACGTTGAATTCGTCGGATACGGAATATAGAAATACCTTGAGAGCTCAAGCGTCAACGTGATGATTTCATCCGATTAATTGACCGTATTTATCACCAGTTATATTTGGCTCTTCGACGAATCAAGTGGATTTGAGTAAATTCTGTATCGGTGCGGCCAGCAGGTAGATGATGCTGATAAAGGTGTCGTCGTTTCTATATCCCCTGGCCCTGCATTTGGCCGCCTGGAAGA